>CAYJEX010000014.1:0-44860 GCA_964369465.1 uncultured Oscillospiraceae bacterium | reverse complement strand
AATGATACAGTGATATAAAATATAATGATACAGTGATATAAAATATATAGAAAGCGATAAAACAAAAAATTGTTTTCAAGTTTAAAGGGAGAGAATATAAATGTATTGTATAAATTGCGGAAATGAAATAAAAAAAGAAGCAGTATTTTGTAGCAAATGCGGAGCAAAAAAAGAAGAAAAGAATGCTACAGAGGCATCAGTTACTAATGTGGAAAAGGAAGATTCTGTTGTTGCAAATAATTCTGGAGAAGAAGGATTTTATGGACAAAATGGATTTGTTCAAGTTGGAAATAATAGGATGCCGGGAAGGAGAATGTTAAAAGTAGTAGGAATTATTTCTGCTATCTATGCATTCCTCGCTTTGCTAGTAGCTTTGGATGATCTACTTAATCCTTATACCAAGCAGTTAGAGGTGATGAACTTTTATGGTTTGCCTTCGTGGTATGGAACTTATCTTACAGCAATGAATATTGTGCTAGGCGTTCTTATGCTAACAATGGGGATGTTAGGAATTGTTTGGTGCACAAAAAAAGAAAAAGCAGGAAAACTAGCCGTACTTGCAATAATAATTTTAGTTTTAGTACCGATTACATTAATTCTAGGTTTTATTGAGGGGAATACTACGCTTATAGAAGTAAGTATATTACTTTTACCGTTCAATGCGGTGTTACCAATATTGTTTTTAATTGGTGCGGTAATAAGAAAAAACAGTCAAGTTTAATAAAGTTGAGGACAGAATGTTTCTGTAAATATAATGATTATAATATTTCTTCCCTTGTAATTTTTATAGCAACTTTTGTTATGGAGTAGTTGAAAAAGAAATTCAACCTTTTGCAGGGATCAATAATAGTAGTCACAGTACTTTTGGTAATAGACTTTTGTGTATGACATATTGAAAAAATATCAAAAGAATGATACAGTATTTCAAAGACATAAAATATATAGAAAGCGATATAATAAAAAACATTTTCAAATATAAAGGGAGGGAATAAAAATGTATTGTATAAATTGCGGAAAAGAAATACAAAACGAAACGGCGTTTTGTACTATATGCGGAGCAAAGCAAGAAGTAAATGATTCTACAGTGGCATCAGTTACTACAGTGGGAAATAACAAGATACCGGGAAGGAGAATGTTGAAAGTAGTAGGAATTATTTCTATTGTCTTTGCATCCCTCGCTATACTAGGAGGCTTGGGGGATCTAGTTAACCCTTATGCTAAGCAGTTAGAAATGATTAGCCTTGGTTTGCCTTCGTGGTATGCAGCTTATCTTACAGCAACAAATATTGTGCTAGGTGGTCTTATGCTAACAATGGGGATACTAGGAGTTGTTTGGTGCACAAAAAAAGAAAAGGCAGGAAAACTAGCCGTACTAGCAATAATAGTTCTAGCTATACTACCGATTACATTTATTCTAGGGATTATTGAAGGGAATCTCTCGCTTGTATCAGTAGGCGCAGTAACTATAATCTTCAACTCGGTGCTACCGATATTGTTTTTAATTGGTGCGATAAGAAGAAAAAATAGTCAAGTTTAATAAATATGTAATGTTTGCCATATTTAATGATAATAAGAAAAACGAAACATCAAATATTCAAAAAAATATTGCAATTATAAAGAAAACATGCTATTATTTATATGGAATATATGATTTGAGCAAAAGAGTGGGTAACCACTCTTTGTATTTTTTAGAGGGAAGGTTTAATGTCGAAAGAAAAAATTAAAGATTTCCTGTACCGAACTTCGAAAGATTTTTTGGAACAGGACGGATATGAACTATATAATGTCGAGTTTGTCAAAGAGGGCAAAGATTGGTTTTTAAGAGTTTATATTGATAAAATAAATGGCGAAGGCATTTCTATGGATGACTGCGAAAAAGTTAGCAGGCATATAAGCGAAGTGTTGGATGAAGAAGACCCTATAACTCAAAACTATTTCTTGGAAGTTTCTTCGCCAGGAATAAATAGAGAGTTGTTTACTATAGAGCATTATATAAGACACATAGGAGAAATAGTAGAAATAAAACTTTACGAGCCAATAAATAACACAAAAAGAATTGAAGGAAAATTGATTTCAGTGAATGAAGAATTTGTTGAAATAGAAAATAATGAAGATATCGTTCAAATCAAAATGAGCCAAGTGGCGAAATGTAAATTAGCAATAATATTTTAGGAGGAAATATATGAGAAATAAAAGAGAAGATTCTAACATGACATTTATTGAAGCGTTGGAGCGTTTGGCAAAAGAAAAGGGTATTGCGAAAGAAGTGATTATTGAATCACTAGAAAGCGCATTGACATCTACTTACAAAAGAGCACATGGCGAAAGTGAACCAAATATTAGAATTAGACCTGACAAAAAAACAGGTAAATTAATGATCTTTCAAGTTTGCTACGTTGTTGAGGAAGTTGTAAATGACAAAACAGAAGTAAGCTTGGACGAGGCTAGAGAAATAGATGAAAGATTTGAAATAGGAGATGTTGTAGAATACCACTTAGATCCTATGGACACTGATATTTTCTCTAGGATTGCGACACAAAGTACAAAGAATGTTGTTGTGAATAAGATAAAAGATATAGAAAGACAAATGATATATGATAAATTTGTTGATAAAATTGGAACGGTAGTAATTGGCCAAGTTCAGAGAATCAATAATAGTACTATCTTTTTAGAAATAGAAAAGGCAGAGGTATTCCTGCCACAAAGAGAACAAGTTAAAGGGGAAAGATTTAAAGTTGGCGATTATGTGAAAGTGTTAGTACTTGACGTTAAAAAAACAACTAAAGGGCCTCAAATTTACGTGTCAAGAAGTCATCCTAATTTGGTGAAAGGATTATTTGAACTTGAAGTTCCAGAAATTGAAGAAGGAATTGTGGAAATTAGAAGTATAGCAAGAGAGCAAGGCTCTAGAAGCAAAATTGCTGTTTCAACTAACGATAGCAAAGTAGATGCAATAGGTGCTTGCGTTGGAGCAAAAGGGCATAGAGTAGAAAGCGTAACAGATGAATTGTTTGGCGAAAAAATAGATGTAATAGATTGGAATGATGATCCTATAGAACTGATCTCCAATGTTCTAAATCCGGCAACTGTAGAAGAAGTTATTGTAGAAGAAGATAAGGTTGCAACTGTGGTTGTTCCAGATATGCAATTATCACTTGCGATAGGTAAGTCGGGTCAAAATGTTAGATTAGCAGCGAAGCTTTGTGGGTGGAAACTAGACATAAAAAGCCGTAGCCAATATGAACAGGGATTAGAAGAAACAGAAAAAGAAGTAGAAATACCTGAGGAACCTCAAGTAGTAGAAGAAGAATAAGCATTACATAGATTTATTGCAAGGAGGCTGTTTGTGAAACAAAAGAAAAATCCTCAAAGAACATGTATTGGATGTAGGATAAAAAAAAATCAAAATGAACTTGTGCGATTTGTAGACGTAGATGGCGAAGTCCAAATAGATGTTGAAGGCAAAAAAAAAGGAAGAGGGTGCTATTTATGCAAAACCACAGAATGTATAGATGTGGCTGAAAAGAGGAAAGCATTCCAACGATCATTCAAAAGAAATTTAAGTTCAGAAGAGTTTGAAAAGATAAAGGACTCAATGAAAACAGAGGTGATGAAGAGTGAGACCTAAAGTAGAAAGTTACTTGGGATTCGCAAAAAAATCAAGAAATTTAGTTGAAGGTGCATACAGTTGCGAATCGTATATAAAAAAGAAAAAAGTTCACCTTGTTATATTAGCCGAGGATTTAGGTGGTAGTAGTAAAAAAAATATAGAGATATTTTGCCAAAAGGAAAACATAGAGGTCGAAACAATTTTCACAAAAGAGGAACTTGGAAAAATACTAGGAAAGAAAGAAATAGGAGTATTGGGGATTACAGACAAAAACTTTGCAAAAGTAATAAAGGATGAAATAGAAAAAGAGAGGTGCCAGCGTATATGAAAGTAAATGAATTAGGAAAAGAAATAGATAGAGAAAGCAAAGATATTATTGCAAAAGCAGCAGAACTAGGTATTGATGTAAAAAGAGCGAACAGTACTATACCAGAGGAGAGTTTAGAAAAGCTTAAACAAGCTATGGTAGGAGCATCAATTGATGGACAAGAAAAAAAGACAACGCCAAGAAGGGGAAAACCTATGGTTTCTGATGAAGTTGCATCAAGGGGACTAAGAGGAAAGCCTATGATTTCTGATGAAGTTGCGGCAAGAGCACCAAAGGGAACACCTGTTGCTTCTGAGGAAGTTGAAGAAAAAATAGCAAAAGACAACAAAGAAACTACAAAGAAAAAAGAAAAAACTGATGTAGAAGTGAAAGAAAAAGAGAAATCGGTTTCTGTAGCAAAAGATAAAGAAAAAAGCAAAGACACAGAAGTAAAGAAAGCTGAAGTTAAAGCTGAAGAATCACAAGATATATCAGAAGATAAGAAAACTCAAGTAGGGCAGCAAAATGATAAAAAAGAAAAGAAATCCACTTTAGATATTAGAATTGTAAGCACTGCAAAAGATAGAGAAAAAGAAGAAGAAGAAAAAAGGCAAAGAAAAAAAGAAGAAGCTAAAAAAGAGAAACCAGTTTCTAGAGACTTTAGGAGAGATGCTAAACCAGCAGGCGAAGGAAAAAGACATTTTGATAAAGACAATGGAAGCTTCAAAGAAAAAAGAAATAACCATAACGATGGTCGAGTAGAAAGAAAGAGCAATACTGAAGGCTCAAGACCAACAGCCCCAATACAAGAAGCAGTGCCTGCAGATAAATCAGGGAAAAAACAGAGTAGAGATTTTAGAAAAAGAAATGAAAAAGATGGAGAAAATTTCAGTGCAAATAAAGGAAGCAAAAACAATTTTGGGGGGAATAAAGATTCTAAATATACAAGACTTTCGTATGATGAGGGTGGACTAGAAAAGAAGACTAAAGGAAAGAAACAACAAAGAAGTAAAGAAATTATTGAACAAGAAATAATAACAGAAGATATGCCTGTTGGAACAAGAGTAATTAATGTTCCAATTACAGTTGCTGGCTTTTGTGAGCAGATGATGGTTTCGAGTTCACAAGTAATATTAACATTATTAAAACTTGGAATGGTCACAAATATTAATGCTTCTCTGGATGAAGACACGGTACAACTTTTAGCGGGAGAATTAGGACTAAGTGTTGTAATTGGTAAAGTAGAAGAGGAAGTAATAGATGAAGGACTTGAAACATTTGAGGATAAGGAAGATCAACTAAAACCAAGGCCACCTATTATTACTGTAATGGGGCACGTAGACCATGGTAAAACATCACTTTTAGATGCAATAAGGAAGACAAATGTTACAGCGCAAGAATCGGGCGGAATCACGCAGCATATAGGGGCATCAGAAGTAGATATCAATGGCAAAAAAATTGTATTTTTAGATACACCAGGCCACGAAGCATTTACAGCAATGAGAGCCAGAGGTGCAAACATTACTGACATTGCAGTGCTTGTTGTTGCAGCTGATGATAGTGTGAAACCTCAAACATTAGAATCAATAAGCCATGCAAAAGCAGCGGGAGTTCCTATTATTGTTGCAATTAATAAGATGGACAAACCAGGTGCAAATCCTGATATGGTAAAACAAGATTTAAGTTCCAACGGAGTAGTAGTTGAAGAGTGGGGTGGTGATGTAATTGCTGTTCCAGTTTCTGCAAAAAAAGGTGATGGTATAGTTAATTTATTGGAAATGATCTTGTTGCAGGCAGAAGTATTAGAACTGAAAGCAAACGCAGACAGACTTGCGATGGGTACAGTAATTGAAGCAAGACTAGACAAAGCAAAAGGGCCTATTGCAACACTACTTGTAACGAATGGAACATTAAAAGCAGGGCAAAGTATTGTAGCGGGGACTACATCAGGTAAAATTAGGCTGATGTCAAATTTCAAGGGAGATACGATCAGAAAAGCAGGACCTGCAACAGCGGTTGAAATATTAGGTTTGACAGAAGTTCCAGCTGCAGGAGATACTTTCAACTCAGTAAAAGATGATAGATTAGCAAAAGAAATTGCTGAAAAAAGAAGAGGCAAACAAAGAGAAGAAGTTTTGGCTAGAAATGCTAGTACAACTTTAGAAGAATTGTTTAGTCAAATTCAAGAAGGGGAAATTAAAGATCTTAATTTAATCGTAAAAGGAGATGTGAGAGGTTCTGTAGGAGCAGTAGTAGGATCTCTAGAGAAACTTTCGACAGAAAATGTAAGAGTAAAGATAATATATTCTGGAGTAGGTGCGGTAACTGAATCAGATGTTGCTTTAGCAGGGACATCGGGAGCTATCATTATTGGATTCAATGTTAGACCGAGCGTTGCTGTAAGTACAACTGCTGATAGAGAAAACGTACAAATCAAGACATACAGAGTTATCTACAATATAATTGATGATGTAACTAATGCGATTAAGGGTATGCTAGATCCTGAATACAAAGAAGTAGTATTAGGAACTGTTGAAATTAGAGATACTTTCAAACTCCCAGGAATAGGAATAATAGGAGGAGCATACGTAACGAGTGGAAAAGTAGTTCGTAATGCAGAAGTTAGACTTGTTAGAGATGGAATTGTAATACATGAAGGAAAAATCTCATCACTTAAGAGATTCAAAGATGATGCAAAAGAAGTTGCTCAAGGTTATGAATGCGGTATAGGTATTGAAAATTATAACGATATCAAAGAAGGAGATGTTATTGAATGTTTCCAAATGGAAGAAATCGCTAGAAGCTAAGCAAGGGAGGCAATAATGGGTAAAGGATTCAAAGCAGGCAGACTAGGAGGAGAAATACAAAGAATAGTCAGCCAAATGATACTTAAAGATTTAAAAGACCCTAGGCTAGAGGGAATGATTAGCGTTACTGATGTGGAAGTTTCAGGCGATGGAAGTTATGCTACGATTTTTTTGACATGCTTTGTGAATGGTGATGAAAAGAAAGAAAGAGAAGCTGGCGTGCTAGAGGCACTAGATCACTCGAAAGGTTTCATAAAAAAAGAAATAGCAGCTCAAGTAAAAGTAAGGCATATTCCAGAACTTCGTTTTAAGATTGATAAATCTTTTGAAACAGGTGCGCATATTGATGAACTAATTTCTAAAATAAACAAACAATAACTTAGAATATTACAAAAGAAAATGAAAAAGAAAACGTTAGCTAGTTATTGTTAGAATATAGGTAAAATGACAGCATGAATAAAAATAACACTTACAAAGAAATATGGAATGTTTTAAATGGAAATGAAACTGTTCTCTTGTTTCCGCATATACTTGTTGATGGAGATGCTATAGGCTCCTCGGTTGCGTTGTGCGAAGCACTTAGGAAGGAAGGAACAGAGACGTTTGTTGTTCTTGAAGAGGAACTTCCTCAAAACATTAAATTTTTAAATGACGAATATATAATAAATTATAAGGATTTTAGAAAAGATGATGGCAAAGATATAATTACGGCTTTAATTGATTGTGGTGATCACAGTCGAATACCAAATAGGATAGAATTATTTCAAAAGGGGAAACATAAAATTGTCATAGATCATCATTTTACAAGCGATCATATAGGAGAATATAATTATATTGATTCTGATATTGCAGCAACAGGTGAAATAATTTTTGAGATGCTTGAAGCAAACAATGTAACACTAAACGAAAAAGCTGCTATTGCAATATATACTGCAATAACAACGGATACGGGTAATTTTTTAAACGCAAACACTGACAAAAGAAGTCATGAAATAATGGCGAAACTATATGATATAAGGGACTCGTACAGAGATATTGCAGTGAGTATTAATGAAAACACACCATATAAAGTTTTGAAACTCAAAGGAAGATTGATTGAAGATGTTGAAATTTGTTGTGATGGTAAAATGGCGTTGTTGCAAATTACTAAAAAACTTTTGTCAGAAATGAATTGCACTATTGAAGATGTTGAAAGTACGAGCAATTTGTTGAGAAGCATAGAAGGTGTAGAGGTTGCTATTGTTTTAAAAGAAGTGGAAGATGGAGTAAAAGTAAGTATGCGTGCAAAATCATATTTTGATGTGGCTCAAATTGCAGAAGAAAATGGCGGCGGTGGACATATAAAGGCAGCAGGGTTTACAAGCAATAAAACAATCTCCGAAGTAGCAGACAGTATAAAAAAAGAAATAGAACTTAAATTTGTAGGGTAAGGAGTCATTGACTTGAATGGAATAATTAACGTTTACAAAGAAAAAGACATGACTTCACATGATTGCGTTGCGATAATTAGAAGAGCTTCTGGCATCAAGAGAGTGGGACATACAGGAACATTAGATCCAATGGCAACAGGAGTCCTACCAATATGCATTGGAAGATCAACTAGAATAATGGATTATACTGATTTAGACGAAAAAGTGTATGATGTTGAAATGCTACTTGGAATAGAAACAGACACTTTAGATATCTGGGGAAGTGTTGTCCAAAAGAAAGAAGTACCTAAATTCTCTGACGAAAAAGTTCTTTCTAGTATCAACAGTTTTGTAGGTGAAGTGACTCAAAAACCTCCCAAATACTCTGCGCTGAAAGTGAATGGAAAAAAACTATACGAATATGCTAGAGAAGGAAAAGAAGTAGAAATAAAAAGCCGCATTGTCACAATACACAGCATTTCTAATATTATTATAGATATTCCGCATATCAGTTTTACCGTTTCATGTTCTAAAGGAACATATATTAGAAGTTTGTGTAATGATATTGGTCTAAAACTAAACAATTTAGGGATAATGACAGGGTTAACAAGAACGAAATCAGGAGTTTTCACAATACAAAATACTATAAATATTATGAAACTTAAAGAAATGGAAAAAGAGGATATAGAGAAAATAATTCTTCCTCCGGAATATCCGCTTGTGAATTTTGGTGTGATTTCTCTAAATGACAAATATATGAAAGATTATATGAATGGAAAAAGCATAAATATTAATGTGATTGATGAAATAAAAGAAGGAATAGATAACAGATATAAAGTTTTTGGCGATAATGATTTTGTGGGTGTTGGAGTAGTAAGAGATGATATTTTGAGAGTAGACAAAATGTTATATTGAAGCGATAAATGGAAGCAAACGATGAAGATATATAATAATATTAGTGAAATAAAAAGAATAAATAGCACAGTTGTTGCTTTGGGGAATTTCGACGGAGTTCACAAAGGTCATCAGGAATTAATCAAAAAAACAATTGATACTGCTAAAATTGCTGGCTTGTCGCCAGCTGTTTTCACTTTTTCAAACCATCCTAAAAACTTACTCGAAAGCTCAAAGATAAAAAACATTATTACGTTTTCCGAAAAAGTTGATATTTTAGAAAAACTAGGTGTTGAATATATGTTTAATTTGTCTTTCGATAGTGAAATACAAAAACTTTCCCCAGAGGATTTCATTCAGCACTTGTTGCTAGATAAGCTTAAAATGAAAGAGGCGTATTGCGGATTCAACTATAGATTTGGAAGTGGAGCTATAGGAACGCCTGAAATACTGATGCAAAAAGGGATAGAAAAAGGTTTTAAATTACACCTAATGGAACCATATATGATTGATGGTGTTTTGGTAAGCTCAACACTTATTAGAAAATTTATTGAAGAAGGTAAAGTTGAGGAATGCAATAAATATATGGGGAGAAATTATTCCGTGAATGGAGAAGTGGTTGTAGGTAATAGATTGGGTAAAAAAATAGGATTTCCAACTTCAAACTTATCCGTTGATAAAAGCATGGTGACTCCACCAAACGGAGTATACACTACAAGGTGTGTATACAAAGGCATTTCATATAATAGCATTACAAATTTAGGAGAAAAGCCTACTGTTGGAAACGGAGAAAAAAATATTGAAACACATATTTTTGATTTTGATAAAGAATTATACGGAAAAGAAATTAAAGTCGAATTCATTATAAAAACTAGGGATGAAATAAAATTTGATTCGTTAGAAAAGTTAAGTGAGCAAATTAGGAAAGATTGTTTAGAAGCTAGAGATTTCCACGAAGCAAAAGGAATATTATGATAATAATACTAAATGAAAACACTTCTCAAATTGAAATAGAAATGCTAGGCAGATGGCTTGAAGATAAGAACTTGAGGCTTTCTTTGGTTGATGGGTTTGAAAAAAAAGTCTATGCTATTATTGGAGATACTGCTCAACTAGACATTGATAAAGTATGTTCTTTTCAATTTGTTCGCGAAGCAAAATGGGTAATAGAACCTCATAAAAAAGTTGATAAAATATCAGTAGATAATCATACTGTAATAGAACTAGAAAATGGAACGAAAATAGGTGGAGACAATTTCGTAATGATGGTGGGACCTTGTACAGTGGAATCAATTGACCAATTATCTTCTGTAGCAGAATTTGTAAAATCTAAGGGGGCAAGCGTTATTCGTGGCGGCGCATACAAACCAAGAACATCTCCATACTCTTTCCAAGGGTTAGGTAAAGAGGGAATAGATTTGATGTTACAAGTGAAAAAGGAAACAAAGCTTCCCATAATTTCTGAATTGTTGGATGTAAGGGATATAGACAATTTTTCAGATGTTGATATTATTCAAATAGGTGCTAGAAATATGCAAAATACACCTTTGTTAAAAGAAGTGGCAAAATCAGGCAAAACTGTTCTCTTGAAAAGAGGTTGGTCAAATACGATAGAAGAATTACTACTTAGTGCAGAATATGTATTGTCGGGTGGAAACTCAAATGTGATTTTGTGTGAACGTGGAATAAGAACTTTTGAAAACTCATTGAGAAATACCCTGGACATTTCTGCAATCCCAATTCTAAAAGAAAAAACACATTTGCCTGTTATGGTAGATCCTAGTCATGCAGTTGGTAAGTCGAAACATGTTTCGAGTATGGCATTGGCATCTGTTGCAGCAGGAGCAGATGGACTAATAATTGAAGTACATGACGAACCCCAAAATGCGTTATGTGATGGACCACAAGCTTTGACTTTTGAAGAATTTGATGATTTGTCAAAAAAAATTACTATACTTAGGAATGCATTAAAACTAAATAAAAATTTATAACTGTGGTAGAGTAGTAGATTAGATGTAACATGTGTAGTTTTCCCCCAAATTGCAAAGAGGTAACATTGTGAAAAGAGTAAAAATAAATTCATCTTCTCCGTATGAAGTTATTATTGGAGAAGGTATTTTACATTTAATAGGGAGTCTAGTTAAACCATATAAGAAAATAGATAAAGTTGTTATTATTTCAGATAGCAACGTAGATGGTTTATATGGAGATGTTGTGTTATCATCTTTTGTTTCGGAAGGATATTCTACAATAAAGTATAATATTTTGCCTTCTGAAAATTCCAAAAACATAAATACAGTCGAAAATATCATTAATTTTTTAGCAGAAAATCACGTATCGAAATCTGACCTCATTGTATCTTTAGGTGGAGGTGTTGTAGGAGATATTGTTGGTTTTACTGCTTCTATTTATATGAGAGGTATTTCATATATTCAAGTGCCGACAACGATATTATCGTCTGTGGATTCCTCTGTTGGAGGCAAGACTGGAATAAATATAGCAATGGGAAAGAACATGGTAGGAGGGATTTATCAACCTTTACTTGTTGTATGCGATATAAGCGTATTTTCTACTTTGACTGATAGCTGTATAAAAGATGGTTTTTGCGAAATAGTTAAATATGGTTTAATTTTAGATGAAGACTTACTTACTTTACTAAATCCAAAGTGTAATAACTTTGATATTTCAATTAGGCAAAAGAAAGAAATAATGGATTTCGATTACAAAAAATTAGAAATGTCAAAAATAGTATCAAGATGTGTAGAGCTGAAAGCGCAAATTGTTATGCAAGATGAGTTTGATACAGGAATAAGACATATATTGAATTATGGACACACGATAGGACATGCAATTGAGCATTTAAGCAAATACAAAATATCACATGGGAACGCTGTTGCTTTGGGAATGTATATAGTAGAAAAATCTATGGGGAATGGATTTCATAATATTGTAGTAGATTTATTAGGAACTTGTGGAATAGATATTGTTGAATTGATGGAAATAATAAGTGAACCATCGCAAAACGATTTCATTTCCAAAAATGAAATTGTTGATAAAATAAAATCTGACAAGAAAGTCAATGCTGGTATTGTGAACTTTATTGTTTTAGAGGAAGTTGGTAAGGCGAGTTTCAAAACAATACCTATATCAGAGCTTGATATGTTTATTAAGTTTTAGAAAAGTATACAAATAAGTAAGGAAAAAAACAAGAAATTATAATATGAAAATAAATATATAAAATAAAATGAATGTAAAAATTAAACCAAAAAAATTATATGGTAGAATAAATGCGATTTCATCAAAATCTTATGCGCATAGAATTGTTATTTCCGCAGCTTTATGTCGAGAAGAAACAGAAGTAGAGATGAATTATATTTCTGACGACATAAGGGCAACATTCGCTGCTATCGAGTCTTTGGGAGCTGTTGTGGAAAATACAGGTGTAGGAATAAAAATTATTCCTATTGGGCAGGATAACGTGAGAATTTTAGAATTCAAAAATAAGTCGAAGAATTTATTTGTTAATTGCAAAGAATGTGGAACAACAGCTAGATTCATCCTTCCTTTGATGACTACTTTTTCAAGCAATGGTAATTTGATTGGTGAAGGATCCTTAAATTCAAGACCATTTGAGCAGTTGTGTAATTCTATGGAAAGGAACGGTGTGAAATTTGATCAGTATAAATTACCGATTAAATACACAGGATGTATCCAACCTGGAGAATATGAAATTGATGGAGGAGAAAGTAGCCAGTATTTTTCTTCGCTAATGATTGCACTGCCATTATTAAATGATGACAGTTTGATAAAATCTACTTCCCCTATTGGATCAAAAGGATATATTGATATCACTATAGATGTTTTGTCTAAATTTGGTATTCGGATAGAAGAAAAAAATAAACAGCAGAGCTATATCTATGATGTTGTTGGAAATCAAGAGTATGTTTCGCCTAAAAAAATAAAAGTTGAAGGGGATTGGACTAATGCATCGTACTGGAATAGTATAGGGGTAGATGTAGAAGGTCTTGATGAAGATTCTCTCCAGCAAGACAAGATGTTTTCAAAAGTACGTGATTTAAAAGAAATTGATGCTACAAATATACCTGATATTGTTCCGACACTGGCAGTTTATGCAACTCAAAAGGAGTATAATACAAAAATATGTAATGTAGGAAGATTAAGACATAAAGAAAGCGATAGAATAAACAGCATTTTTCATATGATAAAATCGTTGGGTGGAGATATAGAAATTCTAAAAGAACATACGGGAATATCTATTCTAATAAAACCAAAACCTTTAATTGGTGGAATTGTTAATAGCTATAATGACCATAGAATTGTTATGGCAACGAGCATAGCTTCTACATTTTGCAAAGATGATGTAGTAATACTAAGTGCAGAAGCGGTTAATAAATCATATGGAACTTTTTTCGAAGATTTTGAAAGCTTGGGTGGAGAAATTGAATTCTTTGAATAAATCGGATACAGTTATATTATATTTATAGGAGAAAAATATGTCGTTTAGTTATGGGAATAAGGTAAAAATTCAAATATTTGGGCAATCACATTCGGATTCTATAGGTGTGGTAATTGAAGGGCTTCCTTCGAATTTTTTTGTTGATTTTGAAAAAGTTGCTTCTTTTTTGCAGAGGAGGCAGGGAGGCAAATCACATACTACAAAAAGAAAAGAAAATGACTTCCCGAAAATCGTGTCGGGCTTATCTAAAGAGAAAACATGTGGGTCTCCTTTAGTTGCGATTTTTTCTAATGATGACATAAATAGCGATCACTATAAAGATATGTCTAATACTCCTAGACCATCGCATGTTGATTATGTTGCGGGAATAAAATATGGGGAATCAAATGATTTTAGAGGAGGAGGGCATTTTTCAGGTAGGATGACATTGCCTTTATGCTTTGCAGGGGCAGTTTGTATGCAAATATTAGAGAAAGAAAATATAAAAATTGGTGCACATATTCTGTCGATAGGAGAAGTTTTCGATGATGAATATTCGTTGGAAGATATTTTGGTTTCGGACTTGGATGTAGACATTCCGATTTTAAATCAATCACTAAAGAGTGATTTCCTAAATGAAATAAATAAATACGCTATGGATAACGATTCGATAGGAGGAAGTATAGAATGTGCTATAACAGGGCTTCCTATAGGGATTGGGGAACCAATATTTTGTGGAATTGAGAACCAAATTTCCTCTTCAATATTTGCTATTCCAGGAATCAAAGGAATAGAATTTGGAGCAGGGTTTGAAGTTGCAACTATGTCTGGTTCTGAACATAATGATGTGTATAGATACGAAAATGGCGAAGTTGTGTTTAAAAGTAATAATGCAGGAGGTATTTTAGGAGGAGTTTCTACATCAATGCCTGTGATTTTCAGAGTCGCAGTTAAACCAACGCCAACTATAGGAAAACCTCAAGACTCCATAGATTTGAAAAACAAAAGAAATATAACTTTAAATATTGAAGGAAGGCATGATCCTTGTATAGTCCCTAGGGCTGTACCTTGCGTGGAAGCGGCAACAGCTATTGCGATAATTAATTTGATATAGATTTTACAACAAAGCTGTTTGCTAAGAAATTCTAAATTGGAGAATGTATGAAATACGGATTGATAGGTGAAAAATTAAAACATAGTTATTCAAAAGACATTCATAATTTTCTTGGAAATAATGAATACTCTTTAGTTGAAATTCCAAAAACCGAGATAGATATGTTTATGGAATTAAAAAAATTTAAAGGAATAAATGTAACTATACCATACAAAGAAACAGTAATGAAATACTGTAACTTATCATCACAGGCAGAAAAAATTGGTGCTGTAAATACAATAGTGAATAGAAGTGGATGCCTTTATGGATATAACACAGATTACTTCGGATTTTTAACAATGGTGAGAAAGAATAATATTGTATTTGATGATGTGAAAGTTTTGATTTTAGGAAGTGGTGGAACTTCTAAAACTGTAAGTGTTGTTGCTATAGATGAAGGAGCAAGGCAAGTTACAGTTATTGCAAGACAAAATACTGTGAATGTAAAAAATGATAGAATAAAATTTGATACTTACAATAATATTGATATGTATTATGATTATGACATAATTATAAACACAACTCCTGTTGGAATGTACCCTAATAATGGAGAGGTTCCTATTTCAAAAAAAGATATTTCAGAATTTAAAAATTTAAAAGCTGCAATAGATGTTATATATAATCCTATGAGAACCATGTTTTTAAACATGGTTTCATCGAGAGGAATACCAGTTTACGGTGGCCTCTATATGCTTATTGCACAAGCGTTTTATGCACATAAATTATTTTTCGATGAAAATTTTGTGGAGAAAATAGGAAACTATAATATTTTTCATGCACATACTTTTCCGTTTGAAGAGTCAGAAGAGATGGCACTTAATAATGCTGTTCTAGAATTCGAAAATAAATTTTGCAACTTTGTTTTGATTGGTATGCCTGGCTCGGGAAAAACAACAATAGGGAAACTGCTATCGAAAAAGCTCAAACTCAAATTTGTAGATGTAGATGAAGAAATAAAGAAAAGCACAGGAAAACTACCATCAAAAATAATCAAAGAAAATGGTGAAAGTGAGTTTAGGAGGATAGAGAGTATAATTGTAGAAAATCTTTCCAAAAAAAATTCATGTGTGATTGCTACAGGAGGAGGAAGTGTTTTAGACAAGCAAAATAGAGATGCTCTAAAACAAAATGGAGTAGTGATTTTTTTAGATAGAGAAATTGAAAAACTTGATAAAAAAGATAGACCATTGTCTTTGGAAATTGAAAAGCTGCATAACGTTAGATTTCCTATATATAAAGAATTTGCAGATTATGAAATAAAAGTTGATGGTGAGAAAAATGAAGTCGTGGATAATATAATTAGAAAAATAAAAAGGTAATGCAAAATGAAAATATTAGTAGTAAATGGCCCGAATATAAATCTTATCGGAATTAGGGAACCGGAAATATATGGTAGTGAATCATATGAAACTTTAATTTCAAAAATTAACACATATTCTAAGGAAAAAAATATTGAACTTGAATGTTATCAATCAAACCATGAAGGAAATATTATCGATAAAATTCAAGAAGCGTATGGACTATTTGATGGAATTGTAATTAATCCTGCTGCATATACACATACAAGTATTGCTATTTCAGATGCAATAAAATCGGTTGGAATTCCAACTGTTGAGGTTCATATTTCTAATATATATGAAAGAGAGGATTATAGACGAGTTTCATATGTAAAAAATGCGTGTGTAGAGAGTTATAGCGGATATGGTTTTGAAAGCTATATTATGGCATTAAAGTATTTTGAAGATAATATAAATCCCGCTATAAAATAGTAATTTGATAGTTATTTTAATCATTAACGTCATGAAATGATTTCAAAAAAATAGATAAAATATAAAATGGTTTTAATTTAAATTTGGCCTTCAATCGCAAGTTGATTGGAGGTTATTTTGATTAGAAAAGCTGTATTTTCTTTTACTTTTTTCGACTTTTGATATATACTAATATATTAGGGGAGGTTTGCAAAATGGATAATAGACATATAGGATTTTTTGATTCAGGGTTAGGTGGATTGACTTGCATTCCTTATTTACTTAGAGAACTTCCAGAAGAGAAATTCATATATTTTGGCGATACTGCTAGAACACCTTATGGATCAAAGGCTGTGACAACAATACAAAATTTTGCTGAACAAATTTCAGATTTTCTTCTCAAAAAGAATGTAAAAATGATTGTAATTGCATGTAATACTGTAAGTGCTACTTGTTTGGATCTGCTAAGAAAAAGGCACCCAAATGTGCCAATAATAGGGATAATTGAACCTACTACGGAAAAAATAAAAAAAATGGCAACAGAAAAGCATAAAATTGGAATTATTGGAACTAAAGTTACAATTAATAGCCATACATACTTGGAAAAATTAAGTGAAGGAAATCTTGAGATATACGAAAAAGCGTGTCCTGCATTTGTTCCTTTGATAGAAGAAGGAATTATTGATAACGATATTATGAATTTAACAATAAATCATTATATGAGTGATTTTATAAACGAAAGAAATATAAATACTTTAGTTTTAGGGTGTACTCATTATCCACTTATTAAAGAAGGAATCAAAAAACTATATCCGGGATTGGAGATCATTAATCCATCAAAAGAAATAATAAATGAAATAAAAAACATTTTACTTTCTAAAGATATGATGGCGGAAAAAAATCTTGAGGAAAACAGATTTTATGCTAGCGATTTGTCTGAAAACTTTTTAAACATGATTGATAGAATATTTGAGAACCCAGATGTTAAGGTGAAATTCAAAAATTTAGATATATAATATTGTTCTTTTATAATAAAATTGTTCTTTAATAATAAATATGAATATAATTGTGCATATATTAAATACAAAATAAATATTACAATATAATTTTTCGAGGTAAAAAAATGAAAGAAAATAGCTTACTAAAGAAATTAGATTTAGAGCATCCAGATGAATTTAGATTCTACGAGAACTTCGCAGATTTAATTGAACATGATGAAGATCTAGAAGAAGAAGAAGTGTTTTACCTTTTCGAGAATTCAAATAAAGAAGAAGTAGGAGATATTATTTCTTCGTATTTGGATGATTTGATTGAATTTTTCGAAAGTGAAGGGGAAGAACTTTGTGTAACATTGGAACTGATTAGTAACAATTTGCTTAGGCTATTCCAAGAAGAGGACTCAATGAGAGAGTTTTCAGAAGAACTTCTTAAATTTAAAGAATGGTTAGCTGTCTCAGAGAATGTGGAGAGAGAAGAGATTGAGACGGGCGAATGTACATACATTACATTAATTGACGCCATTTCTACAATGAAGTTGCAACATATGGGAACGACCAAATATAGATTTGATTTTTCAAATTGCTCTGATTATGAGGTTGATGAGTATGTGCTACCACTCGATATATATAACGGTAGCGAAGTCTTTGAGAATGAAGAGAACTATGATGAAGATGACGAGGAGGAGTATGACTATAGGTAATCAAGGAAATTTCAAATTAGGGCTTTTGGCAGCTGTTGGATGTAATGTCTTTTGGGGGATAATGCCAATATTTTGGAAAATGCTTTTACCTATTGATTCAACTGTAATAATATTTTACAGAATTGTTCTAGTTGCAATATCAGCATTTTTAATATGTTTGACGAGTTATTCGGCATCAAGTATTTTGAAAAGATTAAAAGATATTAAGTTTATGAAAATACCATTTTTAGCTGGTATTTTGATTACGTTAAATTGGAGTATATATATTTGGGCGGTAAATGCAGGCATGATTATAGATACTTCCATAGGGTACTATATTGAACCTCTACTTGTGGCAGGATTGGGAATACTTATTTTTAAAGAAAAACTAACGGTGTATAAGATTATTGCAATTGCTCTAGCAGCAGTAGGTGTTTCCGTAATAATTATTTATTATTTTGAACTTCCTTTCGTTGCACTTTCATTAGCTATAACGTTTGCAGTATACGCAGTAATGAAAAAGAAATATGCAATTTCACCGGTGTTATCATTATTTTACGAAACTATATTTTTAACACCAATTGCTATTGTAATAATAATATATTTAGAGTGTACAGGACAGGGGGCAATTGAGTCAGGGGCTTCAGCTTTTCAATTTGTAATGCTGCTTTTTGCGGGTGTTGCAACAATGATTCCACTAGGATTGTTTTCGTATGCTGCAATGAATATTCCGCTTATTAGTGTAGGACTTATAGGTTATTTTTCTCCAACACTATCTATGATAATAGGAATTTTCATCTATGGTGAAATTTTTTCATATGTGGAAGCTATTTCCTTTGGAATAATTTGGATAGGATTGGCAATATTTACAATTGGGCAATTCAAAGAAATCGCTTCCAAAACAAAAAAAATTGTGTGATTTTGCAAATATATGGGTATATATGTATGATGAAAATCTTTTAGAAAACTTGAGAAAGGGTCAATGATGATAAAAATAAAAACTGTTGCAAATGGAGTTAGAATAGCCTTAGAAGAATTACCTTATGTGCAATCGGCATCTATTGGAATTTGGGTAAAAGCGGGTGCTGTAAATGAAAACAAAGATAATGCTGGAATATCTCATTTCATTGAACATATGATGTTTAAGGGAACTGAAAAAAGAACTGCAAAAAAAATTGCCGAAGATGTTGATAACATTGGTGGAAATATCAATGCGTTTACTGGAAAAGAAGCAACATGTTATTATATTAAAACTATAACAGATAACATTGAAAAAGGAGCAGAAATTCTTTTTGATATGTTTACTAAAACTATATTTGATGAAAAAGAAATTAGAAAAGAAAGAAATGTAATTTTTGAAGAAATGAAAATGATAGAAGATGCTCCTGACGATATAGGGGCAGATTTGATTTGCGAAAAAGTAATGAAAGGAAATCTTTTGGCGAATCGAATTATAGGAAGTAGGGCGTCGCTTAAAAAAATTCAAAGTGAAACAATGAAGCAATATGTGAGAAATGAATATACGAAAGATTCGATAGTAATTGCAGTTGCTGGAAATTTTGATGAAGATAAAATATGCAGTATGGTGGAACAATATTTTTCGGATTTTGAAGAAAAAAAACCGAATAAAGAGTATAAGCTATCAAACTATAAACCATCTAAGTTGACAAAAAATAGAAAGATAGAACAGTCCCACTTGTTTCTGGCAACACCAAGTATTTCGCTAGATGATGACAGATACTATAGCATGGCTATACTTAGCAACATTTTAGGTGGAAGCATGAGCTCAAGACTTTTTCAATCAATAAGAGAAGAAATGGGTTTGGCATATTCTGTTTATTCAGGAAATCAAAGTTATGTTCATACAGGATATTTTCAAATATATGCAGGTGTAGGGCATGATAATCTTGAAAAAACAGAAAATGAAATAAAAACCCAGTTAATGCTTCTGAAAGAAAAAGGAGTTACAGCAGAAGAGTTGTCAAAAGCAAAAGAACAATTAAAAAGTAGTGTAACATTTGGGCAAGAAAGTGTAGATAGAAGAATGTACGCAATTGGAAAAAATGTACTCTTGCTTAATAAAGTTGAAGAGGGAAAAGAAATTATTGACAGCCTAAACAAAGTGTCAATGGAAGATATGTTCCAAGTAATTAATTTAATTTCAGACTTTAAGTCGTACTCAAAGGTTTTGATTACTGGTGAAGAATAATTTATAAATTATAACAAAATTTGCAATTGCGATTTGGAGAATATTATGAAAATAAGAATAAAATCTTCAGGTATAGAGGTACCAAAGTATGAGACTAAAGGCTCGGCAGGTGTAGATTTAATGGCAAGGATAGATGAAACGATTGTTTTGAAACATTTAGATAGATGCATGATACCTACTGGGATATCTATAGAACTTCCTGTTGGATACGAAGCACAAATTAGAGCAAGAAGTGGATTGGCAGCAAAATATGGAGTAGGACTTGTAAACGGGATAGGAACGATAGATTCTGATTATAGAGGAGAAATAAAAATCATATTAATAAACTGGGGTAAAGATGATTTTATTGTTGAGGATGGCCAAAGAATTGCTCAAATGGTAATTGCAAAATATGAAACTATAGAATTTGAACTTGTCGAAGAATTAGATGACACAGAAAGAGGGCATGGTGGATTTGGGCATACAGGTATGTAAAGTATAGGGGAGAAAATGTTATATAGAGAGTTAATTGAAGAAAGAGAAAAACAGTATTTGTCTGAATTTGCTACAAAATCAGCCGATTCAAAAGGGAGAAATACTGAAATTCAAAAGTGCCCTTTGAGGACCGAATTTCAAAGAGATAAAGATAGAATAATTCACTCGAAAGCTTTTCGTAGACTTATGTACAAAACGCAAGTATTCTTACCTATGGAAGAAGATCATTATAGAACAAGAATGACGCACACATTGGAAGTATCGCAAATTTCTAGAACAATTGCTAGGGGTCTTGCACTTAATGAAGATTTGACAGAAGCAATTGCACTTGGTCATGATTTAGGGCATACGCCTTTTGGACATATAGGAGAAAAAGTACTGAATCAAATACATCCAGGAGGATTTAGACATAATGAACAAAGTTTAAGAATTGTGGATGTTTTGGAAAATGGACACAACAAGCAGGGGCTAAATCTAACACACGAGGTTAGGGATGGGATATTAAATCATACAGGTCCAACTATGCCCTTTACACTTGAAGGACAAATTGTAAAAACAAGCGATAGAATTGCATACATTAATCATGATATTGATGATGCGTTTAGAAATGGAATAATCAATATCAATGACTTGCCTAAAGATAGTTTGGATTACCTAGGATATGAACATAGCGAGAGAATAAGTACTCTTGTAATGGATATGATTAAGGAAAGTCAAGGTAAAGATAAAATCAGTATGAGCGAAGAGGCAACAAGACATATGACGAAATTGCGCGAATTCATGTTTGAAAGAGTGTATTTGAATCCAAATGTAAATATAGGATCATTAGATGAAAAGGAAGAAAATATTGTAGAGTTTTTATATGAATACTTTATGGCAAACCCAAAAGATATTTCCGTGGAAATGCAATATTTAGAAAAATTGAATAGCAGTACCGAAATGGTAAAAGATTATGTCGCAATGATGACGGATAGGTATGCGACTAGAACATTTGATGAACTAAAATATCATAGATAAATTGATGGAAAAGGGAATAGATGAGCAATAATTCAGATATTAACGAAATAAAAAGTAAGATTGACATTGTTGATGTTATAGGACAAGTAGTAGAGCTGAAGAGATCGGGTTCAAACTTTAAAGGCTTATGCCCTTTTCATGGAGAAAAAACGCCATCTTTTATGGTTTCTCAGGAAAAGCAAATATTCACTTGTTTTGGATGCCATGCTACTGGAGATGTAATTGAGTTTGTAAAGAAACATTACAATTTAGAGTTTCGAGAAGCTTTAGAAAAATTAGCAACTCAATATGGAATTGAAATGACATATCATGGAGAGAAAACAAAAAACAAAGAGGAATATTATAAAATAAATAGAGAGGCTGCAATTTTTTACTATAGAAAATTTCATCAAAAAGAAAACTTAGGATATAAGTATATGCAAGGAAGGGGAATCTCTCCAGAAACAATAAAAACTTTTGGAATTGGATATGGGGGAGATGATTGGGATGGCCTGTATAAATACTTAAAATCAAAAGGATATAATGAAAAAATAATGCTTGAATTAGGGTTGATATCTAGTAAAGATGGAAAATATTTTGATAAATTTAGGAAACGTGTAATTTTTCCGATATGGAATACAACTGATAAAATAATTGGCTTTGGAGGCAGAGTAGTAGGAGAAGGAATGCCTAAATATCTTAACTCCTCGGAGTCGCATGTTTTTTCAAAAAAAAATAACTTGTATGGACTGAATTTCACAAGGAAAGAGATAACGAAAGAAGATAGAACTATTCTTGTGGAAGGATATATGGATGTTATTGCTTTGTATGACAAAGGGATAAGAACTGTAGCTGCTTCACTAGGCACTGCATTGACAGAAAATCAAGCGAGGATTTTAAAGAGATATAGCAGAAACATTGTTTTGGCTTATGATGCAGATGAAGCAGGACAACAAGCAGCGTCAAGAGGTTTGGAAGTAGTGAGTAAAGCAGGAGCAAGAGGGAAAGTGCTGACTATTCCAGATGAGAAAGATCCAGATGAGTACGTAAAAAAATATGGAGCAACATCTTTTTTAAAGCTAGCAGATGAATCTGAAGTGTATGCTGATTATAAAATAAAAAAACTAGACGAGAAATACAATTTAGATATTATAGAAGAAAAAATAGAGTTCTTAAAAGAAATTGCTGTTTTTTTAAAGGAGTTAAGTCCAGTTGAAAGAGATATATATGTCAAAAAAATTTCTAGGAATTATAATGTGTCAGAAGGGGCTATAGTCGAAGAAGTTGGAATAATAACTCAAACTCCGCAAACATATAGTCAATATGAAAAAAGTACAAATTCAAATATTGAAATTTCAACTTTAGAAAAAGAATTGATAAATATCCTTATTTCTAAAGTTGAAATGATAGAAGAAGTAAAAATGTATTTTGATGTTTTCCGAAGCAATGAGGGATTAGAAATTATTAAATCCATAGAAGAAATATATGAAGAAGGAAAAAGTCTGGATACAAATAAGCTGCTAGATATGCTTGGGGAAAAAAGTCAAATTGTTGTAAACAAAATTAGAAATGGATTCTCGTATAGTGGAAATGAAAGGGAAGTGTTTGAAGAATGTAAGGCAAAAGTGGAGATGGCTAGTTTAAAGGAAAGAGCGTATCAATTGCAAAAGATAATCGATATGCTAGGTGAAAACGAATTGGAAAAAATAGAAGATGCAACTGCTCAATTGATTGAGATTCAAAAGAAAATAGGATCGTAGGAGGTATATAGTGTTATATAACGATGATTGGGGAAAAAAGAAAGCACAAGTCCAAGAAGAAGTTAGAAAAAAAATAAGCAATGGAAAAATAACATATGGTGAACTTTCTGAATATTTAGAACAGATGGAATTAGAAGAGGATCAGATTAGGGAAATATGTGATGAAGTGATTTTAAAAGGTATGGATATTTACTTAGAAGATATTCCTGCTGATTTAGAGCTTGCCGAGATTGAAAACGAGCATGAAGATTTACACGATAAAATTCCAACGGAAAGTATAGAAATAAAAGAAAATGGTGAAAAATTTGTTGACTTAGAAGTGATAGCATCTGAGGATAAGCCAATATCTATTGATGATCCAGTTAGGATGTATCTTAAAGAAATAGGGAAAGTTCCGCTTCTTTCAAAAGATGAAGAGACAGAACTTGCTAAAAGAATGGAACTTGGAGATGAAGACGCAAAGAGAAAGCTTTGTGAAGCAAACTTGAGGCTTGTTGTAAGTATAGCAAAACGATACGTTGGCAGAGGGATGCAATTTCTTGATTTGATTCAGGAAGGCAATTTGGGACTAATTAGGGCAGTTGATAAATTTGACTGGAGCAAAGGATTTAAATTTAGTACATACTCAACTTGGTGGATAAGACAAGCAATAACTAGATCTATCGCTGATCAAGCTAGAACTATTAGAATTCCAGTACATATGGTTGAGACGATAAACAAACTTATGAGAGTATCTAGACAGTTACTTCAAGAGAATGGAAAAGACCCAACACCAGAAGAAATTGCTGCTGAGATGGAAATATCTGAAGATAAAGTAAGAGAAATTTTGAAAATTGCACAAGAACCAGTATCTTTAGAAACACCAATTGGGGAAGAAGAAGATAGTCATTTAGGAGACTTTATACCAGATGAAGAAGCTCTAGCCCCATCCGATGTTGCGGCATTTGCGATGCTTAAAGAGCAACTTATGGAAGTTTTAAATGAACTATCTGAAAGAGAGAAAAAAGTTCTTATTCTTAGGTTTGGATTGGAAGATGGTGTTCCAAAAACTTTGGAAGAAGTAGGCAAGAAATTTGATGTAACGAGAGAAAGAATTAGACAGATTGAAGCAAAAGCTCTTCGTAAACTTAGAGCTCCAAGCAAAGCCAGGAAATTAAAAGACTTTTTAGACTAGGAAATAGCGATATAACATGATAGAAATAGGAAATAGAATGGAGTTAATGTCTTCGATGGTTTCTAAAGGAGAAAGAATAGGAGACATTGGAACAGATCATGGACTGTTGCCACTAAAATTATGGTGTGAAGGCACAAGTCCTCTAGTAATAATGTCTGATATGTCAGAGCAATCACTTAACAAGGCGAAGTTTAATTTTTCGGAAGTTACTGAAAATATGAAACTACGAGAGACTTCCAAAACAGAAAATAGTGAAATCGATTTTGAATATTGCGCAAAGGAATTTGATTTTAGAGTTGGCGACGGACTAAAAGTATTTGAAAATGGTGAAGTGGATACAATAATTATTGCAGGTATGGGAGGAAGATTGATTGCAAACATACTTGAAGAAGACTTGACTAAATCAAAGAGCTTTTCAAAATATATACTACAACCAAGAAACGGAACACATAAATTAAGGCAATTTGTTACTAGTAGCAACTTTATGATAGTAGAAGAAGCTTTAGTTGAAGAGGGAAAGTATATATGTGAAATCTTATGTATCAAACCAGCAACAAATAATGAAAAGCAAGATTATAGAATTGACTTAAATATGGATGAAGAAAACATATTATGGGAACTACCTATTGCTCATAAAATAATTAATGAACATTTACTAAAGGATTTTATTACCCGTAAAATCAATAAAAAGGAAATAGTCCTTGATAAATTAAAAGAAAGTAAGAATATAAACAAGACGCAAGAAATAAATCGACTTAAAATGGAAATGGAACTATTAAAATCGAGATTAATTTAAAATATTGTGATTACAAAGACTAACAAAATTTAATATACTTTAAATGGAGGTTAAAATGAAATTTGACGAAATAAAAGATGCGATAGAAAAAATAGCTCCGCTTGAATATGGAGAAACATGGGACAATACAGGAATTCAAATAAGAACAGAAAATGACGAAATTAACAAAATTTTGGTAGCTATGGAAATAAATAAAAATGTGATGGATGAGGCGATACAAGAAAATGTTGATATGATAATTACGCATCATCCACTAATTTTTTCAAATATTAAATCCATTGATTATAATACAGTTCAAGGCAGGTATTTGATTGAAGCGATTAATAATAACATCTCAGTTTATTCGGCACACCTTACATTTGACAATGCGCCAGGGGGGAACAACTATTATTTGGCAAAAATATTGCAATTAGAAAATGTGTCGGTTCCAAAAAATAATCCCGAAAATCACCCTGGTGTAATAGGAAGTCTGAAACAAAAGCTTTCGTTAAGGCAAGTATGTGAAGAAATAATTACGAGATGGGAAATTCCGAGAGAAACATTGAAGATTGCAGGTGATCTTGATATGATTATTTCCAAAATAGCAATATGCTGTGGTGCTGGGGGAGATTTAATAAAACCTGCTATCAAAGAAGGATGTCAACTACTTATTACGGGAGATACAAAACTCCATCAGGCACAGAAAGCTTTAGCAGAAGGAATATCTTTAGTTGATGCAGGCCATTACGATACAGAGAAACAATTTGTTGAAAATCTAGTTGATCAACTTTCGAAAGAAGTTGATGTAGAAATAATAAATAGTAAGGCAGTAATTAATCCATTTAAGTATGGCTTATAAATATAGTAAATAATTTAATTTGGGTGAGCAGGCAATCGCGTATACTGAAAGAGTATATGAGGAAAGTCCGGGCTCCACAGAGCAAGGATGCCGGATAACGTCCGGCGTAGGTAACTATAGGGAAAGTGCAACAGAAACATACCGCCGAAACGGATAATGCCGTGGCAAGGTTGAAATGGTGAGGTAAGAGCTCACCGGCATCATGGAGACATGGTGGCCGTGTAAACCCCATCTGGAGCAAGATCGAAAAGGGAAGAAAGGTGGCTGCTCGCTTCCTCCCGATAAGGTGGATCGCATGAGATTTGCAGTAATGTAAGTCCTAGATAGATGATTGTCAAATACAGAACCCGGCTTATGCGCACCCAAATTTTAATTTTCATAAAACATATACCACATTATCTAGAAATACAGGTGAAAAAATGAGAGTAGGGATTGATATTGGTTCCACAACAATAAAAGTAGTAGGAATTGATTCAGAAAACAACTTAATATACAAAAAGTACGAAAGACATATGTCGAATGTATACGAAAAATTTTCAGAAGTAGTTGAAAATTTTTATAACGATGTAGGAAATATTTCGGCACACTTTACAATTACAGGATCAGGTGGGCTAGCATTATCTAAAAGTATGGGAATACACTTTGAGCAAGAGGTTGTAGCATGCTCAAGAGCTGTAGAAGAATTGATAAGTGATACTGATGTAGCCATTGAACTTGGGGGTGAAGATGCAAAGATTACCTTCTATGGTGGAACGATAGAGCAAAGAATGAATGGAACTTGTGCAGGGGGCACAGGTGCTTTTATTGACCAAATGTCTGTATTGTTAAATACAGATGCGCAGGGTTTGAATGAGTATGCGAAAAATCATACAATGATATATCCGATTGCGGCAAGATGCGGAGTGTTTGCGAAAACAGATATTCAACCACTAATAAATGAAGGAGCAGCAAAAGAAAACCTTGCTGCATCAATTTTTCAAGCTGTAGTAAACCAAACTATTAGCGGGTTGGCATGTGGAAGAAGAATAAAAGGTAATGTAGCATTTTTAGGGGGACCATTATCGTTTTTGTCAGAATTGAGAAAGCGTTTTGTTGAAACTTTGGAATTAGAAGAAGAACAAGTGATTTTTCCAGAGGAGGCTAAGTATTTTGTTGCAATAGGTGCAGCAATTATTTCCGAAACTCAAAACCCCATTTTTTTAGAAGAAATAATAAATAAATTAAAGGGAAAATCAAAAGATAATACAAATGAAATAAAATATATAGAGCCTCTATTTGAAACTAGAGTAGAATATGATAACTTTAAAAAGAGACATGAAAAAAACAAAATATCTCGTGCCGAAATAAAATATGCACGTGGCAATGTTTTTTTGGGAATTGATGCTGGCTCAACTACGACAAAGGCTGCATTGATAGATGAACGAAAAAATCTGCTTTATTCATTTTATCAAGGCAATGAAGGAAATCCAATTGAAACAGTAAAGAAAATGTTGTTAGAGTTATATAAACAATTGCCTCCAGGGGCAATAATAGCAGGTTCTACGGTTACGGGATATGGTGAAGGCTTAATTAAAGCGGCTTTTGCTGTTGACAATGGCGAAATAGAAACGATGGCTCACTATAAGGCAGCTGAAGAATTTTTGCCTGGTGTAGATTTTATTTTAGACATCGGCGGACAAGATATGAAATGCATGAAAATTAGAGATGGTGCTATGTATAACATTATGCTTAATGAAGCATGTTCCTCTGGATGTGGTTCGTTTTTAGAAACTTATGCAAAATCTGTAAACATGGATACTGTTACATTTTCTAAAGAAGCCTTATTTGCCAAATCACCAGTAGATTTGGGAACTAGATGCACTGTATTTATGAACTCAAAAGTTAAGCAAGCACAAAAGGAAGGTGCAACAATAGGGGATATATCAGCAGGCCTTTCATATTCTGTAATAAAAAATGCCTTGTACAAAGTTATAAAGCTTAGAAATCCTGAAGAGGCCGGAGAAAAAATAGTGGTGCAAGGAGGAACATTTTTAAATGAAGCAGTGCTTAGATGCATTGAAAATGTTATAGGAAGAGAAGTAGTTAGACCAGACGTGGCTGGAATAATGGGTGCGTATGGAGCTGCTCTTTTGGCAAAGCAAAACTATGTAAGTGGGACAGAGTCATCTATATATGATATGGATGATTTAAAAGAGTTCTCAATAAATAATAATCACGCAAGATGTGAAAAATGTGAGAACAAATGCCTATTAACTATTAGTACGTTTAATAATAATGAAAAATTTGTCACGGGAAATAGATGTGAAAAAGGAGCTGGAAAATCTATTAAAAAGAACAAGCTACCTGATATGTTTGAATATAAGGTAGAGAGAACATTTAATTTCACACCTCTCTCAGAAGATAGATCTAAGAGAGGAACAGTTGGAATACCTAGAGTATTAAATATGTATGAGAATTATCCGTTTTGGTTTAAGTTTTTTAGCCAGTTAGGATATAGAGTTGTATTATCTCCTCCTTCTACAAAGGAGATTTATGAAAAAGGAATGTCAACGATTTCTTCAGATACTGCATGTTATCCAGCAAAACTTGTGCATGGACATATTCAATGGTTAGTAGATAATGGTGTAAAATGGATATTTTACCCTTGTATTAATCATGAAATAGAAGAAGATCCTAGAGCGAATAACCATTTTAATTGCCCTGTAGTTGCGACATACCCTGAAGTAATTGCAAAAAACATGGATGACATTTTCAAAGAAGAAGGAGTAAGATTTACAAATCCTTTTTTGCCGTATGATAATACAGCAAGATTGACAAAGGAACTTCATAAATTTTTAAAGCCATATGGTGTGGGAATTGTGGAGGTTGAAAATGCAGTTAATTTTGCAAGAAAAGCTGATAAAAGGTTTAAAGATGATATAAAAAAATATGGAGACTCTACTTTGAAGTTTGCAAGGGAGAACGGTAAAAAAATCATTGTTTTAGCAGGTAGACCATATCACTTAGACCCTGAAGTAAATCACGGGATAAACCAAGTAATAACATCTCACGATATGGTAGTTCTAACAGAAGATTCAGTGTCTAATATAGAAAAACTAGTACGACCTATTCGGGTTTTGGATCAATGGATGTACCATACAAGATTATATAGAGCTGCTGAATATGTATGCACTACTGATGATGTGGAGTTGATACAGCTCAACTCATTTGGATGCGGTTTGGATGCGGTGACAGTAGACCAAGTAGAAGAAATAACAAAAGCTAAAAATAAATTATATACCGTATTGAAGATAGATGAAGGAAACAACTTAGGGGCGGCAAAAATTAGAATCAGGTCACTTAAATCTGCTATTGAGGCAAGGACAAAATACAATATTAAGCGTGAAGATAATAGAGTTCCATATAAAAGAAAAGTTTTTACAAAAAAAATGAAAAAAGATTACACAATTTTAGTGCCTCAAATGTCTCCTATTCATTTTTCAATGGTAGAAAATGCGATGAGAAAATTTGGATATAATGCCAAATTGTTACCTGATGTTGATACACATGCTATTGAAGAAGGGCTAAGATACATAAATAATGATTCGTGTTATCCAACGATTGTTACACTGGGACAGATTATTTCTTACTTAAAAAGTGGTAAAGTTGATTTGAATAAAACGGCAATATTTATGACACAAACAGGTGGTGGTTGTAGAGCTAGCAATTATATTGCGCTTTTGAGAAAAGCACTTAAAGATTTAAACATGGAACATATTCCCGTAATATCAATAAATATGTCGGGAATAGAAAGCAATCCAGGATTTAAACTTAAACCAATGCTGATAAAAAGACTTTTAATGGGAATTGTGTACGGGGATCTATTTATGAGGGTACTGTACAAGACGAGACCATATGAACTTGTAGAAGGATCAGCAGATAGATTGTATAAAAAGTGGTCGAGAGTAGCTGCGCGAAACATTACAGGTGGTAGTATGCTAAAATACAACATTATTTTGAGATTGATAGTAGATGAATTCGACAAATTACCTCTTAGAAACGATGTTATTAAACCAAAAGTAGGTGTTGTAGGTGAAATTCTAGTGAAATATCATCCAATAGCTAATAATGATATTGTGAAAATCATTGAAAATGAAGGTGGAGAAGCAGTAGTTCTTGACTTGTTAGACTTCTTTTTGTATGTTATGTACAACAAAAAATTTGAATTTCAAAATCTGTCAGGAACTAAATTTACAATGAGAGTTAATATGGCAATGATAAAATTGCTAGAGCATTTTAGAAAACCTATGAAAAAAGCATTATCAAAAAGCGTTAGATTTGAACCTCCTGCAAGAATACAAGATGTTGCAAGTAAAGCAGAAGAACTCGTGTCTCTTGGAAATCAATGTGGTGAAGGTTGGTTATTAACTGGAGAAATGTTAGAATTAATTGATCATGGCGTAGAAAACGTTGCATGTTTGCAACCTTTTGCATGTTTGCCAAACCATATTACAGGAAAAGGAATGATGAAGGCGCTTAGAAAAAGGAACCCAAAAGCAAATGTTGTAGCGATAGATTATGATCCTGGAGCTAGCGAAGTTAACCAGCTTAATAGAATAAAACTAATGATGGCAACGGCACATAAAAATTTAAATGATAAAAAAATTGATGAATAATATAATGTGAAGGAGAATGATATGGGAAGACATGGTACAATTGCAGGTAGAAAAGCGGCGCAAGATTCAAAGAGAGCTGCGATATTCACGAAGTACACAAGAGCTATTATTGTTGCTGCAAAAAATGGAAGCGATATGGAATATAACTCTGCACTAAAACATGCAGTTGACAAGGCGAAAGCTATAAATATGCCAAATGACAATATTAACAAAGCGATAAAAAAAGGGGCGGGAGAAATTGACGGTGCAAATTTTGAATCAAGTAGCTTTGAAGGATATGGTGCGGCGGGAGTTGCTGTTATTGTTGAGACGTTATCAGATAATAAGAATAGAACGACTTCTTCTATAAAACATGCATTTGATAAATATGGTGGTAATTTAGGCACGCCAGGTTGTGTTTCGTACATGTTTAACAGAAAAGGATTGATTATTATTGAGAAAACAAGTGATGTTGAAGAGGACTCGCTTATGGAAATTGCACTTGAAGCTGGAATGGAAGATTTTGTAGCATACGATGATAGTTTTGAAATAATTACTTCTCCTGAAGATTTCGACCCAGTATTAAATGCGATTAGAGAAGCAGGGTATGATGTATTAGAGGCAGATGTTGAATACGTGCCATCAATGGAGCAAACCCCAACTGAAGAGCATGACATAAAAAACTTGAAAAAGATGATAAACATTTTAGAAGACGATGATGATGTTCAAAAAGTTCATCATAACTGTACGATAGATTTATCAGAGTAGAAACTTCATATATGATTATGTCCAAGTTAAATTAATAAAAAACAATATGGTGAAGGTATAGCAAGATTGTAATTGATAATAGCGAATAAGTGTATTGACATACTATTTAAAAAGTAAGATAATTATACTACAAAAAGCAAAAATGCAAACCATAGTACATATAATTTGCAAATATCCTAGATTGTTTGTTAAGAAGGTTAAATTCAACCTACATTTTTTTTTAAGGGAGTCAGAACTTGAACAGCAAATGGCAAGCCCTCTTTGAAGGGACGTCAGAGCTTTCAACGGGACACCCACCTATCGAGAGATAGGGCGTGAATTTTCTTCTGACGGCAATTTGGGATTGTTTATTTTTTGCGTAAAATATTTACAACATTTGATTGCTGTGATGTTTGTGATTGCTTCGCAATGGCAGATAGCGAATTTATATTAGCAAGCTAATATAAACAACCTCTATATTAAGTCTAAATCGCTTATTCAGCTTCGTCTTCCTCAACGTCACATATATTACAAAATATTGCAGTACCACCATTTATTGCAATGTATTTGCCACCAAGAGGACAAGATTCTTCAGTATAGCTTTTGTCTATATGTTCTTGCAAAGTGAGAGTTGGATCTTGAATTATATCAACAGTGTATAATCTAAGCATAGAGCCTCGCGCCGAAGTACATGCGGCATGTTTTGCTTCTTCAAAATAGTTGCTAACGGCATTAACTATCATAGCAGTAATAATTACTACTATTACAACAACAAGTCCCAGTTCAATAAGAGAAAACTTTTTTTTCTTGGAATCAGTTTTCATAAAATATCTACTATACATATAATTACCTCACAAACAAAGTATTGGTTAAACATTATAAAGCGATGTTTGATTTTTCAGTATATGAAAATGGAAACACATTCAATTTTCATAAATCATTTTAACATATTTATCTATATTTTTAAACAGGTAAACTGGAAAGAAAATACAATTCTTGAATTTGACAAACGAAAATATTTGTGCTAATGTTATTAGGTAATTAAAAACGCAAACATGTAATTTCAAATGAATATTAAAGGACCTTTTCTTTTTGGAAAACTTAATAAGAGAGTTAGAATCGTGGCTGAAAGTTCTAATTATGTTAGTAGTAGGAAAGTAACACCTTTAGTTATGAAATATACATTTGCACAATAAAATATCAAGTGGGTGCTTTTGCACCAATGTGGGTGGCACCGCGAGAAAAGAAATCTCGTCCCTCAAAATTATATAATTTTGAGGGACTTTTGTTTTAAGGAGGGGAAAATGCAAAATCAATACAGAACACACAATTGTTCGGAAATCAGAAAAGAAAATGTTGGACAAACTATAAAACTTGCAGGATGGGTTGACACAATTAGAGATCACGGGGGCGTAATGTTTGTTGATATTAGAGACCACTATGGAGTAACTCAAGTAGTAATGAATGAAGGAGAAAAAGAAAAAGGAGTATCCAAAGAAAGTGTGATATCTGTCGAGGGGACTGTAAGAGAAAGAGACGAATCTACAGTTAATAAAAAAATCGAGACAGGTGAAGTAGAACTTAAAGTGGACAAAATTAAAATACTATCACATGTTCAAAGACAACTTCCATTTGAAATACACACATCAACAGATACAAGAGAAGATGTTAGGCTTAAATACAGATATTTAGACCTTAGAAATAAGGATGTACAATCTAATATGATTTTGAGATCAAAGATAACTAGTCATATTAGAAAATATATGGATGGATTAGGATTTTTAGAAATACAAACACCAATATTAACATCATCTTCTCCAGAAGGGGCTAGAGACTATTTAGTTCCAAGTCGAAAACATAAAGGTAAGTTCTATGCACTTCCACAAGCTCCACAACAATTCAAGCAGCTTCTTATGGTTTCTGGATTTGACAAGTATTTCCAAATAGCACCATGTTTCAGAGATGAAGATGCAAGGGCGGATAGATCTCCTGGTGAATTTTATCAGCTGGATTTTGAAATGTCGTTTGCTACTCAAGAAGATGTTTTCGATGTTGCAGAAAAAGTTCTTTATGATACGTTTAAAACGTTTTCGACAAAAGAAGTATCTTCAGCTCCATTTAGGAGAATTACTTATGCTGATAGTATGCTTAAATATGGTACGGATAAACCTGATTTAAGAAATCCGTTATTAATTACAGATTTGTCAACGTTTTTTGAAGAAGTTGATTTTGCACCATTTAAGAAAAAAATAGTCAGAGGTATAGTTGCTCCAGACTGTGCTTCAATGTCTAAATCTTTCTTTGAGAAGATGCTCGCTTATGCAATGGAAATAGGGATGAAAGGGCTTGGATATATTTCTGTGCTTGAAAATATGGAACTAAAAGGGCCAATAGTGAAATTCCTATCTGAAGATAAGCAGCAGGAATTAATTGAAATACTTGATTTGAAAGTGAATGACACTTTGTTTTTCATTTCTGATACAGCAAAACATGTAAATAAATTGGCAGGACAAATCCGAAGTGAACTAGGAAAAAAATTAGACATTATTGATACTTCAAAATTTGAATTCTGCTTTATTGTTGATTTCCCAATGTATGGAATTAATGAAGATAATGGAAAAATTGAATTTACTCATAATCCATTTTCTATGCCTCAAGGAGAAATGGATGCTCTAGAGAATAAGAATCCTCTTGATGTGCTTGCATATCAATATGATATAGTATGCAATGGAGTGGAACTTTCTTCAGGAGCAGTTCGAAACCATGATCCTCAAATAATGCTCAAAGCTTTTGAAATAGCAGGATATAAACAAGAAGATATAGAGAGAGAGTTCACAGCTTTATATGAAGCTTTCCATTATGGGGCACCGCCTCATGCAGGGATGGCTCCAGGACTTGATAGAATCGTTATGCTTCTTGCAGAGACAGAAAGCATTAGAGAAGTTGTTGTTTTCCCGATGAATAGTAATGCACAAGATTTGTTGCTGAATGCACCTAGTGAGGTGACAGAAATGCAACTTAGAGAAACTCATATAAAAATCAGATAGGATGAAGAAGAATGTAATTGTTCCTATTTTCATACCACATCTAGGATGCGATAATGATTGTGTTTTTTGTAATCAAAAGATAATAACAGCAAAACAAGAAGCAATTACCCCAGCACATATCAAGGAGCATATTGAAAGATATTTAAAATACTATGTGGGAAGAGACCTTCATAAGGAAGTAGGATTTTTTGGAGGAAGTTTTACAGGAATTTCTATAGAAGAGCAAATCAAGTACTTAGAAGTAGCAAAAAGTTTTAAGGATCGAGGCCTTATTGATGAAATCAGACTTTCCACAAGACCTGATTATATTGACGATGAAATACTTAAATATTTAAAAGAAATGAGAGTAGATACTATAGAACTTGGAATTCAATCGTTTGATGAAGAGGTGCTAGAGAATTCGAAAAGAGGTCATACAAAAGAAGATAGCATTAGTGCGTGCTATTTGATAAAAAAGAATGATTTCAAGCTTGGAACTCAACTTATGATTGGGCTACCAAAAGACACAACTGAAAAATCAATCACTTCTGCTGAAATTGCATCTTCGTTTAAGCCAGAATACGCTAGACTGTATCCAACTTTAGTGTTAGAAGATACAGAATTAGCAAGAATGTACGAAAATGGCGAATATACACCTTTTGATTTTCAAAAACTACTTCATACAACAATAGAGATGTACAAGATATTTGAGAAATCTCAAACATATATATTGAGAGTGGGCTTGAAAAGTACAGATAATATAAACACAAATTCTGATATGACAAGCATGTATCATCCTTCATTTAGACAACTAGTGGCGGGAAAAATAGCAAGAGAGAAAATAGAAGATAAGATAAAATATGTTGGAGCAGAAAAAGTGTCGATAACGTCTTCTTCTAAATCGTTTTCCTCGATGATAGGATATAAGGCGCAAAACAAAAGATACTTTAAAGAAAAGTATCCACAAATAGAAATAATGTATATAGCAAATGATGATGTGAAAGATGGCGATTTTGCTGTTGAAGTTATATGTGACGAAGTTACAGGATGAATTTATTCATAGATCATAAATCGAAAAATTACTCGAGAAAGGAAATATTATGAAAGCAATAGTTACAGTAATAGGAAAAGATATGGTAGGTATATTAGCCAAAGCAAGCACAGCATGTGCAAACACAAATGCGAATGTGATGGATGTGACTCAATCAATTCTACAAGATTATTTTGCTATGGTAATGCTTATAGATGTTACTAACTTGAATTGCTCCTTAAAGGAACTAAAAGAAAAAATAAAAAAAGATATTCCTGAAATGGAAGTCCATGTAATGCATGAAGATATATTTAATTCTATGCATAGAATATAGATTTTAATCTTAAATTTAAAGTAATCAAATGTCAATCAAAAGAGGAGTTTTAACTTATGATAAACAGAAATGACATCATGGAAACAATTACCATGATACAAAATGACAATTTAGATATACGTACTATAACTATGGGGATTTCTTTAATTGATTGTTGCCATGAAAATATAGATATATCTTGTGAAAAAGTGTATAAAAAAATAACAACTTATGCAAAAGACTTGGCTAAAACAGGAGAGTTTCTTGAAGAAAAATATGGTATTCCTATTGTGAACAAGAGAATTTCTGTATCTCCAATTTCTATGTTAGTAGGAGTATCAGGAGGAGATCCTGTGAAATATGCAAAAACACTAGACTTAGCAGCAAAAGAAGTTGGTGTAAACTTTATTGGCGGATACTCGGCATTAGTTCACAAAGGATTTGCCAAAGGAGAAAAAGAACTTATTGAATCAATACCAAGAGCTCTAGCAGAAACAGATTTTGTTTGCTCATCTGTAAATGTTGGAAGTACAAGAGCAGGAATAAATATGGACGCAGTAAAAATTATGGGGAATATTGTTGTGGATGCGGCGAAACTTACTCAACATAATCAGTGTATAGGTGCTGCAAAACTCGTGGTGTTTTGTAATGCGGTAGAAGATAATCCGTTTATGGCAGGAGCATTTCATGGCGTTGGTGAAGGTGATTGCGTAATTCATGTAGGTGTTTCTGGACCTGGAGTAGTTAGAGCTGCTCTCTCTAGAATGGATGATAAAGAAGACTTGACATCTGTCGCTGAAGAAATAAAGAAAATATCATTTAAAATCACTAGAGTGGGGCAATTAATTGGAGATGAAGCATCTAAAATGCTGGGGGTTCCTTTTGGGATTATTGATTTATCGCTTGCACCTACGCCTGCTATTGGAGATTCAGTAGCTCATATATTAGAAGAAATTGGATTAGAGCAATGTGGTTCGTGCGGAACTACAGCAGCTCTTGCACTTCTTAATGATGCTGTAAAAAAAGGTGGAGCGATGGCAGCAAGCAATGTAGGAGGACTATCGGGAGCGTTTATACCAGTAACTGAAGATGCAGGAATGATACAGGCTGCTAGAGATAAAATTTTGACAGTAGAAAAACTAGAGGCGATGACAGCAGTATGTTCTGTTGGATTAGATATGATAGTTGTACCAGGAGATACGCCACCAGAAGTTATATCAGGTTTAATTGCCGACGAAGCGGCTATAGGGATGATAAATTCAAAAACAACTGCTGTGAGAGTAATTCCTGCAATAGGACTTTCAGATGATGATGAACTTGATTTTGGAGGATTGTTAGGAAGTGGACCAATCATGAAACTTAATCCTAAATCTCCTATGAAGATGATAAATAGAGGAGGAAGGATACCGGCACCAATTCAAAGTTTGAAAAATTAGTTTTCTCCGTCATGGTATAATAATTACAATAATACTCGCAAAGACTCAAGTTTATTTGTTTTTGTTTGTAATACTTTAATTTGGGATTTTACCAATAATAAAATTATGGAGTTGTTAAGTGGGAAGGAAGTTGGATTATATATGGCACAAATATTATGGACTATGATTTTAATAGTTTCGTTCATTATGCTGAATTTGACATCTTTTAAATTCTTTCAAAAGGCACTGAATGTTAAATATAAAAAAATAATCGTATTTATACCAATATTAATAAATTGTGTGGCGGTAGTTTTGATAGACATGTTTTTGATTGAAGCTCGCTTTAATTTTGTTATTCTAGCAGTACTGGTAAGCATTGAATTTAAGTTTATCTTCAGAGTTTCCATTGAAAAGTGTTTGTTAATTTCAGGTATTATATTTCTTCACGTAAGTGGATGTTACTTGTTGATTTTTTCTTCTTTTAGTTATTTTTCCAAAACTAGCACTGATATAATTAGAGAAAATGCGTTTTATATGTTAATTATATATTCTTTTGTTTTTGTGTTTTCGTCATTGTTTATTTTTCTGTGGAGAGTGTTCTGGGTAGAAAAAGATGAAGTTATAATGAAAAACCATGTTTTTTTGAGAATGGCTTATGTGATTGTATGGTTTATGATTATATCTATGTCTCTAGATACAATTTTCCTTTTGGCAGAAAAAATTGAACTAAAGCATTTAATGATTACTTTTGCAAGTGTTGTTTTTTACATTGCGATTTTTTACCAATTATATTTCTTGATATCGACTTTTGTAGATATACATATTTATCGAAGTACTGAGAGAAATTTACAAAAAGAAGTGTATATAAAATTTAAAGAAGAACAGAACCTCTTAGAAATTGTGAATAGAGATGATTTGACGAATCTATATAATAGGAAATATGCAATGAGATTACTTGATAGAATGTGTAAAGAATATGAAAATATGTTTTATATATTTGTTTTTGATATTAATGGTTTGAAAAAAATCAATGATACTTTTGGCCATAGTGAAGGAGACCAATATATACTTAACATGACAGCATGCATTAAAAAATCTTTTCGACACAATGATTTTGTTGCTCGCATCGGTGGTGACGAATTTATGGTAATATGTTCAAAAATGAATGAAAGGGAAGCCCAAAATGCCTTAAAACGTTTGGAGGAAACTACTAAAAAAACAAATTTACGAGAGAGAAAATATCGTTCTTCAATGAGTATAGGATATGTTTTGGTAACAAAAGAGAATGCAGATAAAGGTGCGGGATTTATTCTAGGGACTGCCGACTTGAAAATGAATGTTAATAAACAAAAATTCTACTCAGGAGGTAAGAAAACATAATGGAAGAAAATATAATTTTTGTGAGTATGAATATATTTTTTGCATTTGTTTGTAACGCAATTGTATTTTATTATTCAAGTAAAATTTTCAAAAAGCGTGTCAGCATTTATTTCCTTGGAGTCGTTTCGCTTTTAAATGTAGTATTTTATGTTCTGTTTTTCGAATACAGTGTTTTTTCTAATGCGCCAATAGTACTGGGACTATTTTATCTTGCTATCTTTGTAGAATTTAAATTGTTTTTTTCAGGTGAATATTTGAAAGTTTTGTTTTCAGTGTTATTCTTTGGCTCATACATGCTTTCGTTTTATAATATTTGTTTATCTGTTCTGTCGATTTTTGAAAGTGATTCGAGTTACTATATTTACGAAAACGAAACAAATCTACTATATGTTAAAACGGCTACTTATTTTGTGATGTCAATATTCTTGCTTCTTTTATCCAAGATAAAATCTTTAAGATATTTGAGAGATATTACTTCAAATGAAGTTATTATAAAATTTGCTGTAGGTATTTTGGGAGTGACAAATTTCTATTTGATATTTAGTGGATTTGCAGGTAACATTCATATAGAGAATTATAATATGGGAATATTCTACTTCAAAGTTGGTGTCGCATGCCTGCTTGTTTCTTCCATATTACTGCTGTTTTCAAATATTTTTTCTAGGTTCCTTGCTCATAAAAATAAAGTGGATTCTTTACAAAGTGAAATCTCAAATTTTGATGAAAAAATAGAAAGCTTGCATAAGGAGAAAAATATTGATTTTTTGACAGAAGTTTTTACTCGTGATGTTGCCGAAGAAAAAATAAACATGTATTTGATACAAGGAAAACCATTTACAGTTATTTTCCTAGATATTGATGGTCTGAAATATGCAAATGACAAATTTGGGCATAATGAAGGAGATTTTTATATCAAAGAAGTCTCTAAAATTGTCTCCGATTCTTTTGAAGATGATATTGTTTCTAGATTTGGGGGAGATGAGTTTATAGTAGTATGTGGCAAGAATGATGAAAATGAAGTGAACTTAAAAGTACAAAATTGCTATCAGAATGTCAAAATGATAAAGAAAAGGCATAAAAAACCGTATAGTACTTCAATTAGTTATGGTATGGTAAAGGTGAGAGCAGAATCGAGATATTCGTATGAACAAATTGTTGAGTTGGCAGATGAAAGAATGTACACCTTTAAAAAACAACATAAGAAGCAAAGAGATAATTAAAAACCACCTACCATTTTCATTGTTATAATATTGCTATAGATAATATATATTTAATTTGTTATTTCGCCAAACTTTATGCTACTTCATTCAAACATTTCATATAGTATTATATAAATAGAGAGCAAGTCAAACACCTAGTAGGGGATTTGACTTGCTCATTTAATGTGAAAATAGTAATGTGGCGAATATTTTTGATTTATTCTGTCCTAAGTGCTATTACAGGATCCTTTTTCGAAGCATTTTTTGCTGGCAGAAATCCGCCAATTACAGTAATTATAACACTTAATACTATTAATAATACAGCACTTGCTAAAGGAAGCGAAACAGTTACTGTTTCATTACCTACTAAATTTTGAATAATTGAAGTAATTGGGACATTGAGCAATAGTGTTAATCCTACTCCAAGTATTCCTGAGCAGAGTCCAATAATTACAGTTTCAGCATTGAATACTTGTGAAATATTAAGTTTAGAAGCTCCAAGGGCTCTTAATACACCAATTTCTTTCGTTCTTTCCATTACAGAAATATGAGTAATTATTCCTATCATTATGCAGGAAACTATTAGTGATACAGATACAAAAGCAATTAACACGTAAGATATAATATCTATTATCATAGTCATTGATGATGTCATTAATTCTACATAATCAGTATATATTATTTGGTTATCTTCTGTTGCAGCTGAGTTATAGGTTTCGATTAATAGGCTTAATTCTTCTTTGGATTCGAAACTATTCGTATATATATTAATCGTGCTAGGTGCATCATAGCTTACTTTTCCAAACATTTTCAAATTCTCGTTATACGTTGCGTTTACTTCTTCGTTAATTTCATCTGTGAAAGCAAGCCCATTTAATACATTTATAGAGGAGTCTGCCTCTTGAGCCATAACTACTTGACTTTCATTAGTTTCAGCAATTATATAATCTGTTAGCTTTGATGTGTAACCTACCTGAGTTGACATAAGCCCATTTGTTTGGTCCTCATTAAGAGTTGCAATTCCTACAATTTTCAACTCGGTTCCTGATTTAATTTCTGATTCGTTTTCTGCATAATATTCATCTGATACGCTAGAATAAATCCCATCTGAAGATTCCATATACTTTGAACTTTCAGTTATCATATAAAAACTTTGACCTAAAACCTCTTCAAAATTGAGAACTATTTTTTCTGCTTCTTCGTCATCATTTATTTGATCAGAAATGTCGGTATATTCATCTAGAGTTACTAGACCTAATTGATACATCGTTGCTAAAGGAATAGAATTATTTTCATCTACAAATAAAATTACTTCATTATACTCAGTTGGCCACTCTCCATTTACTAAAGTGTAGCTTTCGGTTATTGCGGTGCTAACAATCTGATCTTCTCCACCAGACATTATTTCTGAAAAATTATCAGCGCCAGAAGAGTTAGATGTTCCTACCATCATCATATCGAAAGGATTCATACCAGGTTCACCAGTTCCTCCCATCATTGCCATTTGGCTTGAAGCATCTATTAGTTCTTCTGGGTCTGTGTTAGAATTAACTAGTTCGCCATCCTTATCATACGAGTATACTGAAAATTCTGTTGCGTAAGAATATACAATTCCATTTTCTCCCAGCAAGCTCGAAACTCCACTCTCAGGATCCTCTAAAAAAACTTTAAATTCAGTTAGATTATTTTCTGAAACCATGGAAGCTGCTCTTTCTAAACTAGTGTAATCAGAGTATATTGCTTCTTTTTGGTCTGTTTCGTCACTATCGTCATTTCCGCTACTAGGTAATGGTGAGATGCTACCCATTCCTGGGATAGATACAGCTTCGGCCTCAATAGTTAAAGGGTATGAAGCCATAGTATCAGTTTGAATAGTTTCTATATATTCATTTACTCCAGTTGAAAGAGAAAGAATTAATGCTATTCCAATAATTCCTATGGATCCAGCAAATGCGGTAAAAAACGTTCTTCTTTTCTTCGTTGCTAGATTTCTAAAACTTAATGCAAATGATGTGAGAGCAGACATTTTTGCTTTTTTTGCATTTTTTAATTTGGACTCTTCTCCTGTATAAACATCGATTATGAAAGGATTTGTATCCCCAATTATTTTGCCATCTTTTAACTTCACAATTCGAGTTGAATATTCTTCTGCTAGTTCGGCATTGTGTGTTACCATAACTACTAGTCTGTCTTTTGCTACTTCCTTCAAGAGTTCCAATATTTGAACGCTAGTTTCTGAATCTAGTGCTCCTGTGGGTTCATCTGCTAGAAGCACATCAGGATTATTTACAAGAGCTCTAGCGATTGCAACTCTTTGCATTTGCCCACCAGAAAGTTGATTGGGTTTTTTGTGTATATGTTCTTTCAATCCAACTTCGCTTAATGCGCTTATTGCCCTTTCTCTCTTATCTGCATTAGATACACCACCAATTGTTAATGCTAATTCCACATTCCCTAAAACAGTTTGATGAGGAATCAAATTATAACTTTGAAAAACAAAACCTATTGTATAGTTTCTATATGTGTCCCAGTCCCTATCTTTGTATTTTTTTGTAGAAACTCCGTTTATGATAAGATCTCCGCTGTCATAACTATCTAGACCTCCGATAATATTTAGCATTGTGGTTTTCCCTGATCCACTTGGCCCAAGAATTGAAACTAATTCACTATCTCGAAAACTCAAACTCACATCATCCAATGCTTTTTGAATTAAGTCACCAGTTTTGTACTCTTTTTTTATTCCTTTTATTTGTAACATTTTTTCTCCTTGTTATACATTGTTTATATGCATTATATTTATATTGGCTTATAAGTCTATTCTGTCATGATTGTTTCAACTGATTCTCAATAGAGTCTCAACTGAATCTCAAATTTATTTTTTTTTAAAAAAAAAGTATTAATCATCTATTATAGTAGGTAATTAATACTCTGACAAGTTATAAATATAAAATTAATATATATTGTTTATTTTTGTTTCTTGCTAAAAGTTTTCATGTAGGTTGATTTGGACAATTGTGCCTTTGCCTATTTCGCTATCAATTTTTATCTTTCCTCCATGTAAGTCAATTATTTTTTTCACTAAAGTAAGTCCTAAACCATTTCCTGTGGTGGCTCTAGATGTATCTTCTTGATAAAACTTATCAAAAACTCTTTTTATAGCTTCTTCTCCCATTCCTATTCCTTCATCTTCAATAGTTAATATCACATAACTTTCTCTTCTTTCCAGGGAAATTTTTATAATGCTATTGTTTTTTGAAAATTTTATGGCGTTTCCAATGATGTTTTGCCACACTTGTGATAATAGTTCTTCGCTACCGTTAACATCAACTTCTTCTAAGTAAATGTCTAGATAAATATTTTTTTGGATCCATTGATTTTCTAAAATAAGTATTTCTTCTCTAATTTGTTCGGATAAATTAAATTTTTCCTTTTTCAAAATTGTTTCTTGGTTTTCTAATTTTGATAATAATAATATGTTACCAGATAAAGAGGATAGTCTCTTTGTGCTTTCTATTATTTTTTTTGAATATTCTAATCGTTTTTCATTACTTAAATCTGTATTTTGTAGCATAGTTGCATAGCCTTCAATTGCTGATAAAGGAGTTTTAAACTCATGAGAAACATTTTCTACAAAATTATGTTGCAGAATTTCCGTAGATGCGAGCTCTTTAACCATAATATTAAAGTTATGTGCAATTTCATTTATTTCCATTACGTGACTGTCTTCGCTTATTCTAATATTGTAATTTCCATTAGAAACATGCTTTGTAGCATCATTAATTCTAAATAGAGAACGAAAAACAAAGTTGCTAACCACCTTCGAAAAAACCAAACCTGTTATCAGGCAGAGAATGCATAAAATAGCAAGAATTAGTATAGGATATCTTTCGTCTACAATTCTTACTTTAATTAGGAAATATCCTATTCCACCAGCTAAAAAAAATGTAACTATTATTATAATAAAAATAGTTGTTGAAAAAAACATAGCAACGCCAAAATTTTTCTTATTCATGTTTTGCGAATTCCCTTCTTTAATTTATGATTTTTTTGGAGTCAATTTATAGCCTAAGCCTCGTGCAGTTATTATTTCGAAGTCTTCGTTATCTCTGAATTTTTCTCGCAGTCTGCTTATATGTACATCTAATGTATGCGTATCGGATTCAGTATCTATGCCCCAAATTTCATCCATAATTTGTTTCCTAGTGAAAATTCTATTAGGTGAACTAGCTAATTTGAACAATAACATGAACTCTTTTTGAACCAAAACTTTTACATCATTCTCCGTGGAAATCTCTAGTGTTTCTCTGTCAAACACGGTTTTTCCGATTTTTAGCTTATGAGCTGTGGCTATTTTACTTCTTCTTAAAAGTGCTTCGACTCTCCATACCATTTCGTTTACATCGATAGGTTTTACCATATAATCATCTATACCAAGATCAAAGCCTTTTTTCTTATCTTTAGAAGCGTCTTTTGCAGTTATTACCAATATAGGCATGTCATATCCAGCCTCTCTTAATGATTCTACCATTTCTAAACCATGCATCCTTGGCATCATTATATCTGTTATAATCAAATCCACATGGTTCTCGTCTAATATTTCAAAAGCTTCTATCCCATCTTTGGCAGAAAGTGTCATATAACCACTTTCATTTAATACTACGGTGAAAAGCTCTCTTAAATCTTTTTCATCTTCTACTATTAGTATTCGTAACATATTGGTTCCTTTCCAAAACAACTTTTGAAATTATTTATTTAATTTTAGCAGAAAAGATTATATTGAGCAATGAAAAAAGCTACAAGGCTTTTT
>CAYJEX010000013.1:32432-47457 GCA_964369465.1 uncultured Oscillospiraceae bacterium | reverse complement strand
TTGTGACATCTACGAGTGGACTAAAAAGAACATATACAATAAATATAACATCTTCTTATGTTGAAGATGAATATGAGTTAGGAGAATATATTACAAACGTTAGAGAAAAAACAAACATCGACGACTTCATAGAAAGCATTATTAATGTTACGGAAAATGCAAATACAGTAACTGTATTAGATAATGATGGCGATGAAGTGAAATCCGGATATGTTGGAACAGGAATGAGCGTATCTGTAAAAAATAGTTCTGGAACAATATTGATAGAAAAGACTATATTGATTAAGGGAGATGTTAACGGAGATGGAAATATATCATCACTAGATTATGTTTTTATAAAAAATCACATAATGGAAGTTAAAATATTGACAGGAGTCTACATAGAGGCTGCTGATATTAGTGGAGACGGACAAGTCAAATCTATAGATTATGTACATGTCAAAAACCATATAATGGGAGACAGTATAATACAATAAATAAAGGAATAAAATATGAAACATACTAGAATAATATCTGCAATATGTATTACATTAATAATCTTTTTTTCTATTAATGTAGAGGAAACTTACGCAGCGGGATCGTTTTCGGTTTCAGGAGGTGGAAGTATATCGTCTGGGGGAAAAGGAACTGTAACTATCACGGCAAATGATTGTGCTGGAAGATTTGACATCACAGTGTCAGGTGGTGGAATCACAAATGAAACTCATGTTTTTTTAGACGATGATAGCACGTCTATTTCGGTTACTGCACCTAGTTCAGGAAGCTTTACGGTGACTGTTACTGCTACTGATGTTTCGACGTTGGATTTAGACCCTAAGCAAATTAGTGGTAGTAAATCTGTTGCATTTACAGTTAAGTCATCAAGTGGTAGCTCCTCTTCAGGTAGCTCCTCTTCAGGTAGCTCCTCTTCAGGTAGTTCTTCTTCAGTTGGACAAGTTGGGCTAGATTCCAACAATAATTTAAAATCACTTACATCTTCATATGGGACATTATCTCCATCTTTTGCTGCTGAAACTAGTAATTACATTTTATATGTAGAAGAAGAAAAAGAAACTGAAATTACTGCTGTGGCTCAAGATTCAAATGCAACAATAAGAATGTCGGGAGAAGATATTACAAAATTTGGAGAGAAAAAAACCATTGTTGTTACAGCGGAGAATTCTAGCGTAAAAGAATACACTATAACATATAAAGAAATAAAAGAAGATCAAATAATTGTAACAGGACAGCTTTTTACTTTTGCGTCTGGATATGACGAAAAAAATCTCCCATCAGGACTAACTGAAACGACTGCAATGTATCAGAATAAAGAAATAACTGTTTATGAAAGTAATGATGAAAAATATGCTGTAGCAGTTCTTAAAAATTCAAATGATGAAGAAGGAATATATTTGTATAATAAAGAAACAGAAGTATTTATTTTGGCGGAACTTATAGAAGTAGGCGGTGAAATATTTATACTAGATAGTGAAAATCACAAACTTTTATATGGTGATGATGGTAGCGGGAGTGGATATTATTTGTACAACTCACTTGATGATTCGCTTACATTGTTAGGTGCTGTAGAACCGAAAAATAATAATAATAGCCTTATTATATATATTTTCTTATCGGCAATATTGTTTTTGCTTGTAGTTGTTGTCATATTACAAATAATAATTATATCTCGAAAAAAAGCGTACAGAATGAATCAAAATAAAAATCTCTTAGAAGGAAATGAAAAAGAGTTTATTGAGAGAGCAACATCAAAAGAAAGAAAAAAAAATAATCCTAAAAACAAAGTGCAACGACAACAAGAGGAAGAGGAAATTGACAAAAGGGTTGCAGAATTACTTGAAAAAAATGATGAAAATTAGAAATTTGATTTTGCAGGGATAAATTATGACTATTATATTTAAATTACTTCGAATAACGCTAAATATTGTCTATTTACCGTTTAAGGTATTAAGAACAATGGAAAAAATAACATTTATTTCCAAACAATCCGATACACCATCATCGGATTTTCTTTTGATTCAGAATGCAATAAATGATTTGCAAAAGGCAGGGACAGAAATAGAAACTGTAATGCTTTGTAAAAAAATGGGAAAAGGGATAACGGGCAAAATATCATATTCTTTTAACTTCCTTTCTCAAATGAGACATATTTCTCAGTCCAAAATTATAGTAATAGATAGATATTGCGCTGCTGCCAGTCTTTTGAAGCACAAAAAAAGCTTAGAAATTGTGCAAATTTGGCATGCTTTAGGAGCGATTAAAAAATTTGGATATTCTACAATTGGAAAGAAAGAGGGCTGGTCGGAGAATGTAACAAAGGGAATGAAAATACATTGTAATTATACAAAAGCATTTGTGAGTAGCGAATACTATGTTGGTGTGTTTTCGGAAGCATACAATGTCAAGAAGGAAATAATTGAAATAAACCCCTTGCCGGTTGTTGACCTTTTTCGTGATAAAGAAAACATTGAAAATGAAAGAAAAAAAATATTCTCTTTATACCCCAATTTACAAAATAATACAAAATCAAATATTGTATATGCGCCTACATATAGAAAAGACAACACTGATTTTTCACCAATATTTGGTCTGATCACAAATATTGATACTAAAAAATACAATTTGATTATCAAGGTTCATCCTAGTATGAAATTTTCAGAACAAATCATTTTGGACAATTTGCCACAGTCCGAAATGAAAGATAAAATAGGAGAAAGTATAATTGTATCAAAGCATTTCTCGACCCAAAGCATGCTTATGGTTGCAGACTGTGTAGTAAGTGATTATTCAGCTATTGCATTTGAAGCGGCAATATTGGATTTGCCAATGTCATTTTATGTCTATGATTACATGGAATATACGGAAAATCGAGATTTTTATGTTGATTATATGAAAGAAATGCCGGGGTACATTTTCGAAAACCCTTTAGATATAAACAAAAGTATAGAAAATTCAAACTGTGAAAAATATAATTCCATGAGAAAAGTTTTTTTAGAAAAACATGTTTCACTTACAGAAGAAAAACAATCTGTTAAAATTGCAAAAAGACTTATTGACATTATGGGGAGAGAATAATATCAGTTTGCCTTGACAAAACATAGTAGTGCATGTAAAATAAAAACATAAATGTTAAAAAATGTAAAAAATTATAATTTTATATTTTTTACAGAAATTCTATTGACTCCACAAACAATATGATGTATTATATACAAAAGAACAAATGTTCGCTTGTATAAATTTTGGAGGTATTTATGGCAATTAATAAAGAACAAAAAGAAAAGGCGTTGGATGAAGCGTTAAAACAAATACATAAGCAGTATGGACAAGGTGCGATCATGAAAATGAGCGATGAAGCTGCTCAATTGAATATTGACACAATATCAACAGGGTCAATTAGCTTAGATATCGCGACAGGAATAGGCGGAGTTCCAAAAGGTAGAATTGTGGAAATTTACGGACCAGAATCATCAGGTAAAACAACTTTGACATTGCATATTGTTGCAGAAGCACAAAAAGCAGGTGGTAAAGCAGCATTTATTGATGCAGAGCATGCTTTAGATCCTGAATATGCCAGAAATTTAGGAGTACAAGTTGATGATTTGCTTGTTTCGCAACCAGATAATGGAGAACAAGCATTAGAAATTTGTGAAATGCTAGTTAGAAGTGCTGCGCTAGACGTAATTGTTATTGACTCAGTAGCAGCATTAGTTCCCAAGAGTGAAATACAAGGTGAAATGGGAGATAGTCATGTTGGACTTCAAGCAAGACTTATGTCACAAGCACTTAGAAAACTTGCAGGGATTATTAATAAGACTAATTGTTGTGTTATATTTATTAACCAACTTAGAGAAAAAGTTGGAGTTATATATGGTAGTCCTGAAGTGACAACAGGAGGTAGAGCGCTCAAATTTTATTCAAGTATTAGATTTGACGTAAGAAAGGTTGAGGCAATAAAAATTGGAGACGAACTTATTGGAAATCGGACGAAAGTAAAAGTTGTAAAAAATAAATTAGCGCCACCATTTAAAATTGCAGAATTTGATATAATGTATGGAGAAGGTATTTCCAAAGTTGGAGATTTAATTGATGCTGCTGTAGACAAAAAAATTATAAATAAAGCAGGTTCGTGGTATAGCTACAAAGAAGATAGAATTGGACAAGGAAGAGAAAGCGTCAAAAAATTTATATCAGAAAAACCAGAATTGATTTCAGAAATAGAAAAACAAGTTTTTGATATCATAAAAAAATCAAAAAACAAAGATGAAAGCGATGATGCGACTCCATCTGTAAATGATAAAACAAAAAAGAAGTCAAAAAATAGTGATAGAATAAGTGACGAAGATGTTTTTTTGATAACTGATGAAGATGGAGTTCTTATAGAAGAATAAAGCTGTATTTAAAAATAAAAAGTACAAACAATAATACCAAAATTCGTTGACATATCAAAAGAATTTTGGTATTATTAAATAGTTGGCCGCACTAAGTGGGTTTATTTAAGTTGGCAAAATAAAGTATATGCCACACCTTGAAAAGGCGAGACAGGTTAGAGGAGGATATTCATATTATGTATGCAGTGATTAAAACTGGAGGAAAACAGTATAGAGTAAAGCTTGGAGATACTATTACTGTTGAAAAACTAAATGTAGAAGTGGGCAAGGATGTTACATTTGAAGAAGTTCTTGTTATGGGAGAAGGCTCAGATATCAAAGTTGGAACACCATTTATTGATGGAGTTACTGTAGGAGCAAAAGTTGTAGATGCAGGTAAAGGTCAGAAAGTGATAATTTACAAGCATAAAGCAAAAAAAGACTATAGAAGAAAACAGGGACATAGACAACCGTTCACATCGGTAGAGATTACTAGAATAGGTGATGAAAAGGCTGCTAAAAAAGTAGAACCAAAGAAAGCTGAAGCACCAAAGGAAAAAGCGCCTGCTAAGGTAGAAGCTACAAAAGAAAAAGCACCTGCTAAGGCAGAAGCTACAAAAGAAAAAGCACCTGCTAAGGCAGAAGCACCAGTAGAAAAAGCTTCAAATGTTAATTTGAATGCAATGAAAAAAGATGAATTATTAGAATATGCAGCTTCAAAAGGAATAAAAGTAAGTGCTTCTTCCACAAAAGCTGTTATTATAGAAGCGATAGAAGCTGCTAAATAAATAGGGAGGTGAACATCCATGGCAAGTAAAAAAGGTGTAGGTAGTTCCAAGAATGGTAGAGATAGTGAATCAAAAAGACTAGGTGTCAAAACAGGTGATGGACAATTTGTAAGCGCAGGAAGCATTCTTGTTAGACAAAGAGGAACAAAATTTCACCCGGGCAACAATGTAGGAATTGGCGGAGATGATACACTATTTGCAAAAATTGACGGAGCTGTAAAATTTGAAAGATACGACAAAACAAGAAAGCAAGTAAGTGTTTATCCAAAAGAAGCATAAAAGATTTATTGGACTACAATAAAGAATTAAGACAGATGTGATAAATATTGCATCTGTCTATTTTAAATTACACTCATATTTTAATACACGTGTACCTTTGTACTATTGTATGTAACAGATTGGATATTGTACATAAATGATCAACATTATTATTGTAGGAATTGGCGGAGCGATAGGCTCCATAGCTCGATATGGAGTTGCGAAGTTGTTCCCAGCTGCTATTTTTCCCTTGTCAACTCTTATTTCTAATGTTGTAGCGGGAGTGTTAATTGGAATATATATAGGATTAGATAGAGAATTTCATTGGGAAAATGAGAAACTAGATGTGTTTGTTACAACTGGCCTTTTAGGAGGACTTTCTACATTTTCAACATTTAGTTTAGAAACTGTAAAACTTATAGAAACAGGAAATTATGCACATGCAGGCTGGAATGTTATACTTAATGTATTTGTTTGTATTGCAAGTGTTATTTTTTCTTTTTTCTTAATTAAAATGATTTTTAAAAAATGAAATTTCAATTTATATTTGTTTGATTATTCAGTTCTTTTGTTTTCTTCGAGAAAATTAAACTTAAAAATATAGAAAGGCTTATTATGTTTATTGATAAAGCAAAAATTAGAATTATTTCCGGAAAAGGTGGAAATGGTGCGGTTTCTTTTAGAAAAGAACCGTATGTACCAGAAGGCGGACCTGATGGTGGAAATGGTGGAAAAGGTGGAGATGTTATTTTTGTTGCAAATAATAGCCTGCGTACTCTTATGGATTTCAAATACAAAAAAAAATACCAAGCCGAAAATGGACAAGATGGTATGAAGAAAAAAAAATATGGAAAAAATGGAGAAGATTTAGTAATTAATGTTCCGCCTGGAACGATGGTATATGACGTAGAATCAGGGCTTTTGATGAAAGATTTAGTTTCGCACGGGGATTCATTTGTTGCAGCAAGAGGGGGTAAAGGTGGAAAAGGTAATGATCAATTCAAATCATCGGTAAGACAAGCTCCTAATTTTGCAGAAGCAGGAGGAATAGCAAAAGATAGAGAAGTTATTTTGGAACTAAAGCTCCTCGCGGATGTAGGCCTTGTGGGATTTCCTAATGTTGGAAAATCATCACTTCTTGCCGTTTCTACAAAAGCAAAACCAAAAGTTGCAGATTACCATTTTACTACGATAGATCCAAACATTGGAATTGTTGAAGTATCAAATACAAGTTTTGCTATGGCAGACATTGCAGGAATAATAGAGGGAGCGCATTTAGGTGCAGGACTTGGATTTAGATTTTTAAAGCATATAGAAAGAACGAAAGTACTTATTCATATTGTAGATATTTCAGGAAGTGAAGGAAGAAACCCTATTGATGATTTCAAAAAAATAAACAATGAGTTAGAGCAATTTGACTCTAAGTTGATAAAAAAACCAATGATTATTGGTGCTAACAAAGTTGATTTGTTGATTGATACTGAAACAGGAGACGAATTGGGAGTTACAGACCCTAAGTACAAGGAGTTTGTAGAATTTATTGATTCTTTAGGAAAAAATTACAAAGTATTTCCAATTTCAGCACCTTTGAACCTAGGAGTGAAAGAAATATTAGAAGAGGCTTCTAGAGCGCTTTCAACATACGTTGAGGATGATATTGATAAAGATATAGAATTATTTGATTTTGAAAAAGATGATAATGACCCGAATTATAGACTTGTGAATTATAGAAAAGAAGACGGTATATTTATTTTGGAAGGAAAACAGCTTGAAAAAATATTTAATTCTACAAACTTTAATGACCTAGGTTCTATTAGATATCTATATAAATATATTGAAAAAAGCGGTATAGTTGAACTGATGAAAAATGATGGATTAGAAGAAGGGGATACTATAAAAATTTTAGATTTTGAACTAGAATATTATGATGAATATGTATAGTTTTCGAAAGACAGTATATTATAAGAGATGCACCAGAATATGTAATTAAAAGGTGGTAAAATGACAACAAAAAAAAACATAATAAATATTGATTCGCTTCTTTCAAAAGTTGAAAAACCAGGGAGATATATAGGTAATGAAATAAATTCGGTAAAAAAAGATTTAAATAATACTGAACTTACTTTTGCATTTGCATTTCCTGATTTTTATGAAATAGGAATGTCTTATGTAGGAATGCAAATATTATATAATATCATAAATAAGCAAGATAAAATTTCTATGGAAAGAGTTTTTGCACCTAACTTTGATATGGAAAAATTACTGATTGATAATAATATTCCTTTGTTTTCATTAGAAAATAAAATTCCACTATGTGAATTTGATGTTGTAGGGTTTACATTACAACATGAGATGTCTTATACGACAGTATTACATATGTTGAAACTTGGCAAAATAGAAATTTTATCACAAAATAGAAAAGAAGAGGACCCCATTATTATTGCAGGAGGACCTTGTTCATTTAACCCAGAACCTATGGCAGATTTCATTGATATCTTTTTGATAGGGGATGGTGAGAATGCTCAAAAAGAACTGCTGTTATACATTAATGAATGTAAAAAACAAGGCCTTTCCAGAATGGATATTATAAGTAGTTCCTCAAAAATCAAAGGAATCTATATTCCAGGTTTACCATATACAGACAAAAAAGTGAGTGTCGCTTCAATTGAAAATCTAGATGAAGTAGATTATCCAATTAATCCTATTGTGCCTATTGTTGAAGTTGTACAAGATAGGGGAGTAATTGAAACGTTTAGAGGGTGTACTAGAGGATGTAGATTTTGTCAAGCTGGGATGATTACAAGGCCAGTAAGAGAAAGAACAAAGGATAATTTAATCTCTATATTTGATGAGACAATAAAAAATACTGGGCATGAAGAAGTATCACTACTTTCGCTATCTACCTCAGACTATAGTGAATTTGAAACACTTGTAGAGGACCTTATGAAAAAGTGTTATGAAGATAATATTTCGCTGTCATTACCTTCTTTGAGATTAGATTCGTTTTCATTTAAGGTTCTTGATCAAATTCAAAAATACAAAAAATCAGGCCTTACATTTGCTCCAGAAGCAGGAACGCAAAGACTTAGAAATGTGATAAATAAATCCATAACAGATGATCATATTTACGATTCAATAAGCCAAGCGATGGATTTGGGTTGGAAACAAGTTAAATTATATTTTATGATAGGACTTCCTACTGAAACGTATGAAGATTTAGATGGAATATTAGAAATTGCTCAGAACATACAAAAAATACATAGAGAAAAAGGATTGAAGGGTGGATTTAAAGTGAATATAAGCGTATCCAATTTTGTACCTAAGCCACATACACCATTTCAATGGTTTGCTCAAAATTCGGAAAAAGAATTCATTGATAAGCATAATTACTTGTCAAAAATATTAGATAAAAAAGGAATAGTATTTAACTATCATGATGCATTTGTAAGCGTAGTTGAGTGCTTGTTGGCAAAAGGGGATAGATCCGTTGGCAAAATAATTTTAGATGCGTTTAATAATGGTTGTAAATTAGATGGTTGGAGCGAACATTTTAATGTAGATGTATGGAAAAATGCTATTTCCAAATATGAAGATTTAGGACAAGGAAGTGTGTCGCAGTTTACGACTAAAGAATATAAATATGATGAAATACTACCTTGGGATTTTATTGATACGTTTGTTTCGAAAAAATACTTGATTGATGAAAATAATAAAGCAAATCAAGGTATTGTTACACTAGATTGCAGAAATGGAAATTGTAATATCTGTATTGAGGGCGAGGGGAAAAAATGTATAAATATGTAATTGAATTTTCAAAACTAGGCCTTATTAAACACACATCTCATTTGGATATGGTTAGATTGTTTAAGAGGACATTTAAAAAAGCAAATATTAAGCTAGTTCATTCTCAAGGGTTTAACCCACACCCCAAAATGGCATTTGTATTACCACTATCTTTAGGATATGAATCTACATGCGAGCTAATTGAAATTGAAACTGAAGAAGCAATCTCAGACATAGATGAAAAAATCAATATACTAAACTTTCTTATGCCTGAAGGAATATCAATTATTTCAATTAAAAAAAGCAATGAAACAAAGAACCTTTCTGGAAGAGTCGTAGGGGCAGAATATATTATTGGATTTCCTATTAAACTTAGTTGTGGTTGCAATTCGTGTGGCAAGCCAAATAAAGATGAAGACTTAAATAATAATGCGAGACCTAAAACATTAGATAATGAAAAAGATGAATTAGGTGAAGCAGTTAAGCGTATGTCTCCGTATTGGAATGATTTCTGTGAAAGTTTCATGAAGCAGGAAGAAATAATCGTTAGTAAAAAAGTAAAATCTAAACACAGAAAAAATAAATTTGATTTCAAAGAAGTTGATATAAAACATTTGATATATGATATGACGACTTCTTTTGCATACGACACTGTTTTTCTTACAGCACGAATAAAAGCAGGGAGTACCGAAAATTTAAACCCAGAATTGCTACTTAAGGCAGTGCTGAAATTTTCTGGATTAGCAACTGAAAAAGAAGAAGCAAAAATTATGAGAAGTGAAATTATTTTCAAATAATGAATGTTTAATAGTTTACTATTTCAAACATTAAATGTAAAATAATTACATTTAATGTTGACATTTCCATTATTTACCATTATAATATTCGTATAATAAAAGATGCCCCCCAGCAAGGCGTCTTTTTTTGTCTTTAGAATGGGGGTATTATGGAAATAAGTGAAATAATTTTTGAGTTGAAAAAGAAATATTTGAACAAAGTTTTTGTAAAGAAAAATAAAAATAAAGTAATTAAACTTGGTGCAATGATATTAATTTTATTTACGGTTTTGATTATTTTTCTTACAGGTATAGGCAATGATAATGACATAGAAACTCAGAGTGAAGTGTTGCCAAACGATACTGTACAAGATGTGATTGTAGTAGAAAATATTGTTGTTGATGTTGGTGGAGAAGTAATGAACCCGCAAGTTGTTAAACTGCCAATTGATAGTAGGGTAGAAGACGCTATTATTGCTGCTGGAGGCTTAACTTCTAATGCGGATGTATCAACTATTAATAGAGCTTTGATCCTTTCGGATGGAGAGAAAATATATATCCCATCATTTGAAGAAGTTGAAAATGGTATTACAGAAGGCCAAATTCCTATAGGTGAAGTGTTTTTTTCTAAAGTGAATATTAATACGGCAAATAGTACAATGCTGCAAGAAATTCAAGGTGTAGGGCCTGCAACTGCCTTGAAAATCATAGATTATCGAAACGAGAATGGAAAATTTGAAAAAATAGAAGATATAATGAATGTAAGCGGGATTGGTGAGAAAACTTTTGAAGAAATGAAAGACGATATTTCTGTGTGAAATCGTAATCTGTTCCTTCAACTATGTGTATGACAAATATCACTTCAGAAATTTATTTTTAAATTCTGTAATTCTGTAATTGTATGCAGTCATTAATTCTTCTTCGTAAGGCAAATCTAAAGTATCGCAGTGTAATAGATTTAGAAGTTTTTTTGTGAAAAGAGGATTTAGCAATAATAAAGGACCAATTATGTATGTTGCAATCAAATTGTCCCTCTTCAGCCCTTCCAAATTCGTTGCTTCGTTATTGCCAATGCCTATTTGAGTCTTGGCAAAATAATCAGTTTCAAAATTCCCGTGCATCGTAGTGAACAAGCTTTTGAAACCAACAATTTCAAGATTGTCATATGTGGCTAATATATTGTAGTTTTTTCTGTGTAGCATATCACGTTTTGAGTAAACATCAAATATTCCTAGTGCTGTTATTTTTGAAGTGTCTTCGTTTTCTATATATTTGCCTAATATTTCGATCGAATTACCAGTGAATAATATTACAGTATTATTTTTGATTGCTTCTTCAAATTTTGTTTTGTATGGCATTAATTTATCAATAATAACTTCTTGGTTTTTTTCTGTCATTGTACCTAAATATATCATGTCGACTTTGGACTTAGAAAACTCAGGCACTGAATTAATGCTTGTTTCGATGAATTCAGCTTGTGGAATGCATTTTTTTAAATATTTTATATTGGCACTATCGCCAAAAAGATTTCCAAATTCAGGGTATAATATTTCTATTTTCATTTGTTACACTCCATTTCTTGATATGCGTTTATTAGATCGGTTTTAATCTTTTCTTTCACATCCATTAGGAAAATATCGTGTAAAATAACAACTTTATTTACATCGGATAGTTTGACTAAAGAAGGCGTGTCTTTTTCAAATTCAGTAACAAAGATTTTATCTTCAGGAATTCCGGCAAACTTAAGTCTTGCATAAACATCAAGCCTTCGAGGCCCAGCTATTATAACCTGTTTTATACTATTGTCATTTAAAAATTCATAGTCAACTTCATAAATCCAGCTAATATTTTCTGTGTTCTTTATATCTTCGAACTTGTCATCTAAAATTACAATTACAGCTTTTTCGCCACTTTCTTCTTTGGCATATTTTAGTGAACTAGAGGAAGCAATTGGATTTACACCTTTTGATAATTGAGTGATTACTTTAAATTCGTTATTTTTTGTTTCAGCTTCATTGTATCTTGTTTTTACGACGCTAAGGTTTTCTGCACCTTTTTGTATTTCTTCAGGAGTTAGTCCGAACTTTTCGAGTACAACAACACTTGCAATCAAGTTATATGCGTTTACAATATTGCCATTTAAGAGTTTGTAAGTAGTATCTAAATTTGTTTTTTTATTATGCAATACTAGGTTATTTGTTGAAAAATCCAAATGTCTTACAACGTAATCTGGTTCCATATTTTTGAAATCGCAACTAGGGCAGTGAGCTTTACCAATATGATGGTATCTTACATAATCATACTTTAATTTTGTATAGCAATTTGGGCATACTATTATATCTTGAACGATATTAAATGGTTCGTTTTTATCACTTGAAAGTTTGTCAATGCTATATAGTGTTTTTTTATTATTGGGTTTTAAGTATGAAGAAATTAAATCATCAGAATTTGTGATTATTATCGTTTCATCAGGAATGTATTTGTTTAACAAATCAGAAATGAATTCTGTATGAGCATTTCTCATTAAAGAGTCACGAGAAAGATTTGTACACACTAAGAATGTTGGCGTGACAAAAGGAAAAATTCTAATACAGCTTCTTTCGTCTAATTCCAAAACAGCAAGTTGAACTTTTGCCTTTCCAAACAAAGTGGAATTTCGAAGAAATGTTGTAGCTATACCTGAGTTTGTATTGCTACCAAGTTGATTGTCAACGAAAGTGTAATTGTTCGTTCTCAGTATATCCTCTATTAAATTAGAAACTGTTGTCTTGCCATTCGTGCCAGTGACTCCTATTATGGTTTTTGGCTTGCCTATATATTTCAGAAAAGTAGGACATATTTTTATTGCAATTCTGCCCGGGAAATTTGTTCCACCACTTTTTGAAAATTTGAGTGCAATTATAGATATTTTTGCAACCCATAATGCGACGAAGAATTTTAATTTATTCAATGTATTTGACCTTTCTACACTAGTATTGTTGTTTGTGTTTGGGGAGATTTCTACTAAAAAATTATATCATGTGTATATTTAAAATACAAGAAAATGATATGTGTTGATATAATATGAAGTCTTATATATCAATACATATGTTACATATTTTAAAAAATAATATATCTTCATGCTGCCGAAGAATAGTATTCCAATTTTCTTTTCATCGCCTCTTGCCACTAACTGTTTTGACAATTACTAGAATATATTCCATGATTTAGCCATTATTGATTATTTGAGGAATATGTTCCTCAAGTTTAATATTTTAAATGATTTATGGAATACATTCCTGATTTATTGACTTTCTTCTTAAGAAAGAGTATTATTATAATTGACCTAAATGGTAGGAAAGTAGAAACGTTTAAGTTGTATAATAGAGTGGCTATAGAAAATACAAGTAAAATAGTAGGGCGGATATGGAAAAAATAATAAGAAAAGAATACCTCGATTGGCTAATTAGAGGTAAAGATAAGCAAATAATTAAAGTTGTCTCTGGAATAAGACGATGTGGAAAATCTACAATGTTTGAAATTTTTAGGTCTCATCTTTTGAAAACTGGTGTATCAGAAGAACAAATTATTTCTATAAATTTTGAGGATGTAGATTTTGAACAATTAGATGACTATAAAAAGTTGTACGAATATATCAAGCCGTTGTTAAACACTAATAAAATGAATTACATTTTCTTGGATGAAATCCAGCATGTGGCAGATTATCAAAAAGCTGTAGATAGTCTTTTTATCAAAGAGTATTGTGATGTATATATAACAGGTTCAAACGCTTATTTTATGTCGGGAGAACTTGCGACTTTGCTTTCAGGAAGATACATTGAACTTCAAATGCTTCCGCTATCATTCTCGGAGTTTTCTTTGGGACTAAAAGGGGATAGAGCCACTTTATCTATAACAGAAAAATTTAATCTCTATCTTGAATACGGGTCTTTTCCATATTTGTTAAAGCATGAGTTGTTCAATGCCGATGGAATGGAGTATTTAAATGGATTGCATAACTCAGTTATATTAAATGATGTTGTTGCACGAAAAAAAATTAATGATGTTACTAGTTTAAAAAATGTAGTGAAATTTATTTTTCACAATATTGGTAACATAACATCAATAAGCAAAATATCCAATACCTTAAAATCGGGTGGCAGAAACATTGACAGCAAAACCATATCTAAATATTTGGAGGGTTTGTGCGACAGCTTACTTCTTTATGAAACACCCAAATATAATATAAAAGGTAAAGATTATTTAACAACGGCAAATAAATATTATGTGGCAGATATAGGGCTAAGGAACTTGCTAATAAAAGGCACGGATAACGATATAGGACATGTCATGGAAAACTTAGCTTTCTTAGAATTAAAGCGCAGAGGTTACAGTGTTTATGTGGGAAAAATTGATTCTTTTGAGGTTGACTTTGTCGCAATAAAAGGAACGGATATTGAATATTATCAAATTTCTGCTACCACATTAGATCCTAGCACTCTAGAAAGAGAGCTAAAACCTTTTTCTAAGCTTCGTGATAATTATCCCAAATACCTTTTGACTCTTGACACAATAGCACCAGTTGCAAATTATGAGGGTGTAAAAAAAATGAATTTTATAGACTGGCTACTTGGTGAATAGCCTTTTTGCTTAATTGTCAAGAAATGTTGAAAAGAAAGTGCAAGATGAAATATCTATTGGCATTAGCACTATTAGCCTATTAGTACAAAATTTGTTGACTTAAATAGTGAATAGGTGCATACTTATAGTTAAGGCGAAGTGTTTTTAGGAGTCGAACTATGAAAAAATATTATCTAGTTGATTATGAGAATGTATCTATTGAAGGACTTGATGGATATAATAAACTAAATGAAGATAAAGATAAAATTTATTTATTTTATACAGATAATGAAGAAAAAATTTAAAAGAAGAAGTTCTAACAAAAAGGACTCTCAATACAGAGGTGCAAAAGAAACTAAGCGATGAAGGCTATGGTACGGTGGCAAGTGAAGTTGCAAAGATTGTAGGTAAATGTTATAAGAAAGAAAATATTTTGAATGAAACTCATAACGAAATA
>CAYJEX010000013.1:0-32332 GCA_964369465.1 uncultured Oscillospiraceae bacterium | reverse complement strand
CGAAATATTTGAAATACTTAAACCAATATTGACAAGATATAAAAAAAATTAATATCCAATTCAGAAATTTGCTATTAAATGAAAAGAGGATACTTGAAAAATATTTCAAATAATAATAAAAATACATGAACATTCCATACGAAAATAACATTAACAACCACATTATACTTAAATAAATTGTAATTAGAATAATATTTATTATTTTTTTTATGTTAGAATATTATAGAAAATACAAATAATTTATTAATACACGATTAATATCAGAAAGAAATGGGTATGATAACAAAAGAGAAGATAGATAGAATAAACGAATTGGCAAAGAAGAAAAAAGATGTAGGTTTGTCTGAAGAAGAACAAAATGAGCAGCAAATTCTTAGAAGAGAATACATAGATGCCATAAAGGTAAATGTGAAAGCTCAAGCGGATAGAATTAAATTCGTTGAGGATATGACACCTGAAGAAATAAGAAAACATAATAAAAGAGGTTAAAATAATGAAAAAAATTTATCTTGATTACGCAGCAACAACACCAGTAAAAAAAGAAGTTTTAGATGAAATGCTTCCTTTTTTTTCGGAAAATTATGGTAATCCATCAAGCTTATATGAAATTGGAGAGTTTTCGAAAAATGCAATTTCAAAAGCTAGAGGGCAACTTGCAGAACTAATAAATGCAAAACCTGAAGAAATTATTTTCACAGGAAGTGGAACAGAAGCTGATAATTGGGCTATTTTTGGTACAGTTGATGTTCTCAAATCAAAAGGAAATCACATTATTACAAGTAAAATTGAACATCATGCAATATTAAATACATGTAAGAGCCTAGAAAAAAATGGATATGAAGTTACATATCTTGATGTGAATAGTGATGGATTGGTTAACCCTGATGATTTAAGTAAAGCCATAACAGACAAGACTATTCTAGTGACAATAATGCAATTAAATAATGAAATAGGAACTATACAGCCGATAAAGGAGCTTGCCAAAATTGCGGCTGATAAGGGAGTGAGATTCCATACAGACTCTGTTCAAGCTTTAGGAAATGTTAAAATTGATGTTAAAGAATTAAATGTAGATATGATGTCATTTAGTGCACATAAAATTTATGGTCCAAAAGGGATCGGGGCTATGTATATTAAACGAGGAACAAGGTTGTCAAACTTCATTTACGGTGGAGGTCAAGAACTCAAAAAAAGAGCTGGGACAGAGAATCTTCCAGGAATTGTAGGATTTGGAAAAGCTGCAGAACTTAGTAGAATAAACTTAGATGAACATATTGCACACTGCAAAAAACTTAGAGATATGTTTGTAGATGGAATTAAGAAAAAGTTAGATAATGTATATATTAATGGTTCTATGGTACATAGACATCCTGCAAATGCAAATATAACATTTGACTTTATTGAAGGAGAAGCTATTCTTTTGCTGCTGAACATGAAGGGAATATATGTTGCTACAGGGTCAGCGTGCTCATCGGCTAGTTTGACACCATCACATGTGTTAGATGCGTTGGGTGTTCCTGTTGAAAGAATTCATGGCTCGATTAGGTTTTCGTTTGGAGATTTTACAACGGAAGAAGATGTTAACTATGCGATAGAAACATTGTCAGATATAGTGACAAAACTAAGAGAAATGTCTCCGATTTCAAAAGAAAAAGGATGGAGTTAATAGTTTTAACAAATAAATAATATATTGTGACAATTATAGATTAAATTAGAAAAGCGAGGAAAGACAAAAATGTCAATGTATAACAGTAAGGTAATGGATCATTTTATGAACCCTCATAATGTGGGAGAAATAGAAAATGCAGATGGAGTTGGCACATATGGAAGTCCAGTGTGTGGCGATATGATGCAAATTTCAATTAAAGTTGAAGATGAAAAAATTGTAGATGCAAAGTTCAAAACATTTGGTTGCGGCTCAGCAATAGCGTCTTCTAGTATTGCTACGGATCTAATTATTGGGATGACAATAGATGAAGCACTTTCGTTAACAAATAAAACTATTATTGATGAACTAGGGGGGTTACCTGGACCTAAAGTGCACTGTTCTGTTTTGGCAGATCATGCAATAAAGTCCGCTATATATGATTATTCTCAAAAAACAGGAAAAACGTATGTAGGGTTAGAAGGTTTTGATCCGAATGAGGAAGAAGATCATCATCATGAAGAAGAAGATGAAAATCAAGGAAATTGCTGTAGTAGTTAATCCAAATTACTATGTGTTCTTTAGTTTTCTAATAACTAATTCGTTATTTTGATTAGCATATATTGGTGATTTAGATATGACAATACAAAAACGAAAAAAAATAGTATTAGGTGTCAGTGGTGGAGTAGATAGCTCTACCGCTGCTTTATTATTGCAAGAAAAAGGATATACCGTTATAGGAGTACACTTTGATATATGGCCTAAAACTTTGGAAGAGGGGAAATATTTAGGGAGTAAGCTTCCAGATGCGGCGATGAAAGCATTTGAAATGTGTGAAAGTATTGGTATTGAATACATTTACAAAAATGTAAGTGAAGTTTTTCGTAATAAAATTATATCTAATTTTTGTAATGAGTATATTAATGGAAGAACTCCTAATCCGTGTATCATATGTAATCCTGCAATAAAGTACAAGGTGTTACTTGATGTTGCGAATGAAGTTGGGGCAGAAAAAATTGCCACAGGTCATTATGCGAGAGTTGAAGAAATGGATAGCTTCCATTATGTAAAAATAGCAAAAAACAGTAAAAAAGATCAATCATATGTATTGTACAGATTATCTCAAGAGATTATTTCTAGAACTATTTTTCCATTAGGAGAAATTGAAGACAAAAAGATTGTAAAAAAATTAGCATTTGATAATAGCTTGATAGATAACAAATATAAAGATAGTCAAGGAATTTGTTTTTTGAAAAAAGGAGAAACGTACAATGACTTTCTGGAAAAAGAAGATGTAAACATACCGAAAGGTTACTTTTTTGATACTAATGGTAAGAAACTAGGAGAGCATAGCGGTATAAGCAATTACACAATTGGACAAAAGAAAGGCCTTGGAATTAATTTAGGGAAAGAAGCATATGTGAAAGAAATATGTTCCACTGAGAATAAAATTATTCTTACATATGATGAAAATGAATTGTTTGTTAAAGAAGTGAAATTTTCTGATGGATTTTTTGTATCTGATTCATGTTTTAAAACAGAAGAAGGCGAGTTTCCATATTATGCTAAAACAAGATATGCGGCTCCACCTGCAAAATGCACAGTAAAAAAGGGGCTAGTACTGTTTGAAGAACCTCAAAGAGCAGCAACCCCAGGACAATCAGTTGTAGTGTATAAGGATGATTTAGTTATTGGTGGAGGATTTATCCTATAAATATCAATGCTCTAGTAGGGCAAATAGGTGCGCAATATCCACACGTTAAACATTTTTCATCATCAACCTTTACAGAACCATCATCACATATATATATAGCAGAATTCGGACATTTGTAGTAACAAGCCATGCACTGTTCACAATCACCTTGTTCTATGGTGATTTTTTTGCATTTAAGATCGGGAATATAATTGGGAGGAAGTGTCCCCTCTACATAAGATATTATATCGTCTACTTCTTTCTGTTTTCCAAATCCTATCATCATTGAAGAGGATTCTCCGATCGATTTACCATAGTTTAATGCTTCTTGGTATTTTGAAATCAGATTTCCGCCGCCAAATATTTTCATCAAAAAAATACCTTTTCCAGCGATGGCGTTTAATTTAATTGCATCTTCCATATCTTTTCTAGTTCCAATGTTTGAACCGTCTCGTATTCCTATGCCATCTATATTCACAAGAGGGAAAATAACATCTAATTCGTTTAAATATGACGCTTCTTTTGTTACATCTACATGATGAGTGGATATTCCAATATATTTTACTTTTCCAAGTTTTTTTGCAGTCTTTAATGCTTCGAAGGCACTTTTACGTGAGGCGAAATCTCCATCGTGCCTAATTTCATGCATAAGAAAAATATCAAAATATTCTATACCTAAAGCTTTTAACCCGTCATCAATTGCTTTTTCCATTTCGTATCCAGAAACTGCTAAAGACTTAGAACATATTATTGGGGAAATTTCGCTTTTTTCTCTTTTTAAATCGTCTAATGCTTTCCTGATGTATGGATAAGTCTCATAGAATTCTGCGGTATCTAAAAAATTAATTCCTTTTTTTAGTGCATATTTAACAACTTCTGCTCCATCATTGATAGGCAAGTTCAATTGATTGTGTCCAACCGTAAGAACTCCAAATCCTATTTCGCTCACTATAAGGTCTGTTTTGCCAAGTTTATTGTACTTCATATATCCCTCCATTTATTTTCTATAATTATAATACTAAAGTATATATAATTACAATATGTACATATTATAATTGTGGTATAATTTTAATGTGATAAAACAAATCTGAAATTTTTTTGAGAGGATTATTATATTTTTCTGAAATTGTATTCTGATAACTATTGTGGTTGTTTGCTTTTTTGCCGATAATAATACACTGGTTATACGTATGAATTTAATGAAAAATAATATAGAAATAGTGTGTAATTCATAAGTGTAAATTAAAAAGGAGTAAAGGGAATGTTGGATTATAATGATACAGTAATTGGACAAATTAGGAAATTTGCGATTGAAAGCCCAAATAAATTGGCGTTAATAGATACTAAACATGAATTGACATATGAGGAATACTGGAACAAGATATGTGCATCTGCAGGCTATTTAAAACATATAGGTGTAAAAAAAGGAGAGTATATTGCAATAAAAGCAAAACAAACAGTAGAATATTTGACAACGTGTCATGCGATACAATTATATGGTGCGATTTGTGTTCCACTAGAAAAAAGTGCAAACGAGGCTAGACTCATTGAAATAATGGAAGAAATAAAAGCGACAAAGATATTTGGAGATTCTGAAGTTGAAGGATTTGAAGCATATGATATAGAAGACGCTTTTAATTTTAATGAACCTATTAAAGAGTGGGATATGCCCAATCTGGAAAATGATGCAATGGTTCTTTTTACCACAGGAACTACAGGAAAATCTAAAGGAATTGTACTTCAATATAAAGCGGAATTCGCAGTTGCTGAGAATGTAAAATATGGAACAAAAATGAAAAGCAATAATGTGGAGATAATACCAACGCCAATGAATCATTCATTTAGTCTTCGTAGATATTTTGCAAATATGATAAATGGAAGCACTGTCATTGTAATTGATGGGGTAACCTTTATTAAAATACTATTTAATATGTTAGAAAAATATAAGGCAACATCAATAGCTATGGCGCCTGCATCCCTAAATATAATATTTAAATTGAGCAGAGATAAATTAGCTGATTACTCTGAGCAACTTGACTATATACAATTAGGCTCTGCTCCGCTTCCAGAAGGGGATAAGGAACACCTATTAAAAATTCTTCCAAATATTAGATTGTATAATTTATATGGTTCTACGGAATTAGGGTGTGCGTGTATATTGGATTTTAATTCTGATGATAATCGTGCAAATTGTATAGGATATCCAACAGTCAATTCTTTTTTCAAAATAGTAGATGAAAATAATAATGAGATAAAAAATTCTAGTTTGGAAAACCCTGGATATTTATCGTACACAGGTGGCATGGCAATGAGATGCTACTTTAATTCTCCAGAATTAACATCAAAAACTGTTGGAAAAGATGGATATATGAGATCTAATGATTTAGGCTACCAAGATGATCAAGGAAGAATATACATGTTGGGAAGAGCTGATGATGTAATTATCACTGGGGGCAATAAAGTTGCTCCTATGGAAGTTGAAGAGGCTACAAAAAAGTTTGAAGGCATTATTGATTGCATTTGTAAAGCAAGAAAAGATGAAATTGTGGGAGCAGTACCTATTCTTTACATTGTTGCAAATGAAAAAATAGATATTAACGCTTTAGAAGCACATTTAATGGAATTGCTAGAAGATTTTAAAAGACCAAGAGAGATTAAAGTTATTGATGCTGTTCCTAGAACATATAATGGTAAAATCGACAGACTAAAAGAAATAGATTGTTAATATCATATAAAATGATTGTAAGATTATTGCAATCATTTTGCAAATTTGATATCATTAATTGTCTTGAATATTTTGCAAATCACGTTGTGATGAAATTGTATAATATTTTACATTTGTTTTATAGAAAGAAAGGAGAAAGCATATAATTCGATGTAATAGAAATTATATGCTAAAATAATATGAGAAATCAAATTATAGATATTTTAAATAATGTTAAACCAGGTGTTGATTATGAGAATGAAAAAAAACTTGTAGACTCAAAAATACTGGATTCACTTTCAATTATTGCACTTGTGAGCGAACTTAGCTTTACTTTTGATATTGACATTGATGTAATGGATTTGGTTCCGGAAAATTTGAATTCAGTTGATGATATTGTCAAGTTAATTGGTGACTTGCAAGAATAAATTACATACTTCCAAAGATATGCTTTGACAAGCTAGACTGGAAATATTTTGATCTAAACTAGCTTATAATATAAGGAGAAATTATGGAGAAACGAGAAGTTGTTAAAAATAACATATACATAGCTATTGGTCCTATATTGATGATAGCATGTATTTTTTTATTGCCAAATGAAATTTTCGCTACTTTAGAAATGCGTGCGGCAATAGGGACAGTTGCATGGATGGCATTTTGGTGGGTAAGTTCGTGCATTGATTATGCAATTACAGGATTCTTACCAATTGCAGTAAATGCAATAATTGTAATTGCTCCTATGAATACAGTTCTTGCTAATTATTCATCAGAAACAATAATGTTGCTTTTGGGAGCGTCAATTTTAACAGTATCATGGGAGATTGTTGGACTTGATAAAAGAATAGCATATACATTTCTTGCTTTGATAGGTACGTCGCTTAGGTCTCAAATTATATTTTGGTTTTTTTTGACTGTGGCAATGTCCTCACTTCTTCCGAATTCAATAGTATGCGCCACGGTAGCTCCAATTGCAGTGTCTATGTTGAAATACGTAAATATTACGGATATCAAAGAAAGTGAAATTGGGGCAATACTTTTGTTGACCATAGGATGGGGAGCTGGACTTGGTGGACTTGCAACGCCACTTGGTGGAGCTATGAACCTCGTTGTAGTTGATTACATAGAGCAGGTTACAGGCACAGAATTTTTGTATGTGGATTGGATTGTAAAATTTTTACCGATTATGATTGTTCTTGTGATTTCAAACTTGCTGTTTTTGATGTGGATAATGCCTAAGGGACAAAGCTTACATGGAACAAAACAGTACTTTGTTGAAGAAAAGAAAAAATTAGGTAAAATTTCAGGTATAGAACTAGCGTGTTTCTTACTGTTTATTATAGCTGCAGGGCTTTCTTTTGCAAGACCTTTGTATTTAGAACTTATACCTGCATTAAAGCCAGCATATATATTTATTATAGCTGGAATAGTATCTTTCTTGATTAGGAAACCTGATGGTAACAGGCTTATGGTATGGAAAATAGTGCAGAAAAAGATAATTTGGGATTTGATATTTATCTTTGCGGGAGGATTGGCACTTGGAACGTTAATTAATGAAAGTGGAGCTGCAACTGCATTGGGTGAAGTTTTATCATCTTCGCAAATTGATAATTCGTTTTTAATTGTACTTATGATTGTGACACTTACAATTATTCTTTCTGATATTACAAGTAATACTGCTACGGCAGCTGTTGCAATGCCTATTGTTTTGGGCCTTGCGTTAGCAATGAATTTAGATCCTGTCCCATATATGCTTGCTGCTACAATAGGAGTTAATTTATCATACTGTATGCCTACATCAATAAGAGCTATTCCTGTAGGATATGGATTGAGTCCTAGCTATATGCTTAAACATGGAATAAAACTTACCTTGATTGTTATTGTTTTGATGACTGTCTTGGCTTGGGCGCTTATTACATATTGGCCATGGTTTAGTGTGATTTAATGATAAAAATTATATTTGAATAGAACGGTAGTATAATTAGATTATAAAAGGAGAGCTTAATGGAATACATAAATATAATTATTCCCTTTCTAGGTGGGTTAGGTATGTTCATCTACGGTATGCATATAATGGCAGACGGTTTGGAAAATGCTGCAGGAAGCAGAATGAAATCAGTGTTAGAAACGCTTACGAGAAACAGAATGCTTGCGGTTGTTCTAGGCGCTGCTATTACAGCGATAATTCAAAGTTCATCTGCGACTACAGTAATGGTTGTGGGCTTTGTGAATGCTAGTCTCATGAACCTTACTCAAGCCATAGGCGTTATTATGGGGGCAAATATTGGAACGACTGTTACAGGCTGGCTAGTATCATCATCGGAATGGGCTGATTTTCTAAGTCCTACAACAATAGCTCCGTTAGTAATTATGCTTGGGGTAGTGATATTGCTTACGGCTAGAAGAAAAACAAGTCACCATATTTCAAATATTGCTATTGGTTTTGGTCTTTTATTCGTAGGAATATCTACGATGTCTGCAGCAGTGTATCCTCTTAGAGATTCTGAAACATTCGTGAATATGTTTGTTACTTTAGGCGAAAATCCTTTCCTTGGAATTTTAGCAGGAGCTGCAGTTACAGCAATAATCCAAAGCTCATCAGCATCTGTTGGTATCCTACAAAGTCTTGCGGCTGTTGGCCTCGTTCCTTTTAGTGCTGCGGTATATATTATAATGGGACAAAACATTGGAACATGCGTAACGGCGATGCTTTCGAGTATAGGTGCGAATAAAAATGCAAAGACTGCGGCATTAATGCACCTTTTATTTAATTTGATAGGAACGGTATTATTTAGTATTCTTGCAATAGTATACTTTAAATTTATCAATCCACTTGTAGGAGAAATTGCAATTTCTCTGACAGAAATAAGCGTTGTTCACACTGCGTTTAATATTGGAACTACATTATTACTCTTCCCAGCTGCATCATTAATTGTTAAAATGGCTATGAAATTAGGTAATGTAAAAGAAGTAGAGATGGACAGTAATGCGGCTCGTTTAGATGTTCGTGTTTTAGAAACTCCATCGCTTGCGCTTCAACTTACAATATCTGAAACGCAAAGAATGGGAACAATAGTTGAGGATACTGTTGAAAAGACAAAGGAAGTATTGTTTACTAGAAATAAAGGATATATTTCAGGAATAAAAGAAAATGTTCAAATTGTAGGGACTATGGGGGCGAGTATAACAGAGTATGCTGTAAAATTAGGCTCTTTGAATATAGGAGAAAAAGAACACGAAGAGGTCGCAAAACTGATTTCGATAGTAAATGATATAACTAGAATAAGTGATTATTGTGAAAACATATCTGAATATGCTCAAAACTTAAAAGACGACAAGCTTACATTTTCTGAAGAAGCAGAGAAGGAGTTACGAGAAATGTTAGAAGTTTGTGCAGATAGTTATAAATATGCACTCATATCGTTTAAAGAAAACGATATCGAATCTGCAGTAACAGTTGTCGAAAAAGAATCCAAAGCTGATGAGCTAGAAATTAAACTTAGAACTAAACATATAAAAAGATTGGCTAACAATCAATGTAATGCAAAAGCAGGAGTTGTTTTTATAGATACGCTTATCTGTTTAGAAAGAATTTCTGATCATTCAAGAAATATTGCAGAGGAAATATTAGAGAACTAGAAATTTAATAAACGTTGTATTTTGTCGGATATGTATTGATTGATACGAAGAAGATTTGAATTTAATGAATATACTTTTAAAATGGTAATTGATAATATTGATGATATTTCGTCTTCTTGATTTTCATGTGAATTTATATTATAATTAATATAGATTGAATATCCTAGAATAAAAAGGAAAATTATTGTGAAAAAAATTATGGCAAAAAACAAAAAAAATAAAGGGTTCACTTTGATAGAAGTAATAGTTGTTATAGCAATTCTTGCTATTTTGGCTTCTATCGCGGTTCCTGCTATAACTGGATATATAGAAGAAACAAATAGAACTTCAGATTTGGTGTATGCATCAAATATTATGGATGCAACGAAGATTGCTGTTGTTACTACAAACCATGGTTTGCCAAAAGACCATTATATAGAAGTGGTGTGGGCTTGTGGTGCGACAAATGAAGGAGGAGAATACGACTCAATGCTATTTGTTAGAGAACCAAAAAGAGTATCTGTTTTCAATACTGGGCCCGATGCTGGCTTATATACACCATATCGAGGAGAGTCGAAAAGTTACAAAATTATAGCGGAATCTGTGTTTGAATTTATGAATGCTACAAATGTAACTATAAGCACTAGTTCTGGACTAGGCTACGGTTATTATGCTCAAATTAATGATGCCAAATCCATTGCAGCCAATGAAAGTAGTTTTGCATTCCATATCAATGTTTCTACTGGTGAAATAGTTCTTGCGAATTGGGATAAGGAAGATGTTAACGATTGGGTTGATTTCGGTCTTGACCTTGAAAAAGCCCCATATTAGTAGAGTGTATGATAATTATATGGTGAAAAAATTATGAAAAAAATAATGTCTAAAAAAAACGGATTTACGTTAATTGAACTAATTGTAGTTATTGCAATTTTAGCAATTTTAGCTGCAATAGCTATTCCATCTATTACAGGGTATATTGAAGAAGCGAAGAGAGCTGCTGATGTAACTGATGCTTCAAATATTATGGATGCAACAAAAATTGCAGTACTCACAACAGCGCATGGTTTCCCTGAAGATCATTACTTAGAAGTAGTATGGGCTTGCGGAGTTTTAAATGCAAATAATTCATACACTGCTAGGTTGTTTATAAGAAATCCTAGACGTACTTCTGTATTCGACAGTGACGCAGATTTAACATCGCTAGATGTTTCTGCAGAAAGTTATAAGGTTGTTGCAGATGCAATGTTTAATTACTTGGGCGCATCGGATGTGACATTACTTAATAATACAAGTTATGGACGAGGGTATACTGCTCAAATCAATGATGCCAAATCCATTGCAGGTAATGAAAATAGTTTTGCATTCCATATTAATGTATCTACTGGTGAAATAGTTCTTGCGTATTGGCCTAGGGAAGATGTTAACGCTTGGGTAGATTTTGGTCTTGACCTTGAAAAAGCACCATATTAGTAGCATCTTTGATGATTATATAGTGAAATGATTATGAAAAAAATAATGTCCTATAAAACGGATTTACATTAATTGAACTAATTGTACTTATTGCGATTTTGCAATTTTCAAATACCTTGTCCGTTGAGTGAACAAGGTATTTTCTTTTCTTTGATATAGACAATTGACATGTTTTTATATCATGAAAACGCACCAACTATTTGAGGGAGAAATACCATTGGAGTATTGTTCTTTTACACTACGAATTGATTTATTGGCTCATATAAATAATAACGCATATAATATAAAGTTATTCTAGACAAAGGAGAAAAAATTATGGAAATGATTTACTTAGATAATGCTAGCACATCTTTTCCAAAAGCCCCAGGGCTCGGAACGATTATGGGAAAACATATTGATGAAAAAGGATTCAATGTTGGAAGAGGATGCTATGAAAGTGCATTTGAAGTTGAAGAAAAAATTTTGGAAGTGAGAAATCGTTTAACAGATATATTTGGCACAAATAACCCGAAGAATGTTGTTTTTACGTCTAGCGCTACTGCTGGACTAAATATTATTATTAATGGATTTTTAAACAAAAGCAATTCGGTTGTAACGACATCTATGGAACATAATTCGGTTGTAAGACCATTGTGGAACTTGGAAAACCAAGGCTTAAAATGGAAAAAAATAGAATGTGATGAAGATGGAAATTTTGATATCGAAAATGCAAAGAAAAATATTTCAAAAAATGATGATTTGGTTTTGATGACACATGCTTCAAATATAAGTGGAACAATAATACCTATAAAAGAGATTGGCGAAATTTGTAAAGAAAATGGAGTGCGATTTGTAATTGACGCATCACAAACTGTTGGAAGTGTTGAATTGAACTTAGAAGAGGCAAACGCAGATGCTATTGTATTTTCAGGGCATAAAGCATTGCTAGGTCCACAAGGAATAGGATGTATGATGTTCAGAGAAAACAACTTTCCTTCAAGCATAAACGAAATGGTGATGGGAGGAACAGGAAGTGCGGCGCATACAGAGCATATGCCGTCATATATGCCGGATAAGTTTGAAGCTGGGACGGCGAATATTCCTGGGATTATTGGGTTGAATCATAGTTTGAAATTTATTCAAAATGAAGGAATAAAAAATATCAGAGAAAAAAAGATGCATCTTACAAATGTTTTTTTAGAAGGTCTTTTGAATATGAAAAATATTAGAATTGTAGGGAGAAAAGACATTAACAATAGATGTGCAGTTGTTTCTCTAGACTTTTTGGAGGATGATAATGCGGATATAGTATATAGATTAGAAAAAGAATTTGGTATATTGGTTAGATGTGGGCTCCATTGTGCTTCACATGGACATAAGACTTTCAAAACATACAAAAATGGGACAGCAAGATTTTCTATAGGATACTTTAATAATGAAAAAGAAATAAGGGCGGCGATAGAAGCCATATATAAAATTAGCAAATAAAATGTATACACAATAACTTGAATATGGAAAAGGGGTTTAAGCTTGAAAAAAAACGACTCAATAATACTAAAGGATGCAGAGAGCAACGAAAGAGTGCTGGGTAGCAAGGATTTTTATGAAAAGAGCATATATAACTCAAAAGAAAACGATTTTGAAATTGAAGGATTAGTTTCAGAATCTAAATTAATGGAGAGCATTATTAGAACGATAAGAAAACTTGCGCCATTGGACACATGTATACTTCTTACGGGAAGTTCTGGTGTCGGGAAAACTTTAATTGCAAAACATATACATAAAAAAAGTAAAAGAAAAGACAAAACATTTGTTGAAATAAATTGTGGGGCTATACCTGAAAGCCTTCTTGAATCTGAACTTTTTGGCTATGAAGATGGTGCTTTTACAGGTGCGAATAAAGGAGGAAAAGTTGGATTAATTGAGCTTGCTGATGGAGGGACATTATTTTTGGACGAAATAGGTGAGTTGCCTTTGAATTTACAAGTTAAATTATTGAAGGTTGTTCAAGATAAGAGAATTACTCCTGTAGGAAGTACAAAAGAAAAAACTGTTGACTTCAGATTAATAACTGCAACGAATAGAAATATTGAGGAAATGGTATATGAAAAAAAATTTAGAGAAGATTTGTACTATAGAATAAATGTTGTAGGGCTTGAAATCCCAGATTTAAAGGAGAGAAAGGAAGATTTGTATGCTCTTATCTTTGCGTTTTTAGACAAATATAATACTCTGTATAATTTTGATATAAAAATGTCTCCTGAAGCGACTAAAAAATTAATTGCTTATGATTGGCCAGGGAATGTAAGAGAGTTGGAAAATGTAATGGAAAGATCAGTTCTCTTTTGTGAAGGTAGAATGATTTTAGAAGAAAACTTACCTATTTGTGTTCAATATAAAAAGACTAAAACAGAAGAAAGACAATTAAATAATGAACATATTCAAACCGTGCACACGATAAATGATCAAATCGATGAATTGGAGGAAGCGTTGAAAATTTATGAAGGCCAGACTTTGAAAGAAATATTAGAAAATGTTGAAAAAAAAATAATATATTCTGCGCTTAAAAAAAACAAGTCCACAAGTGGTGTTGCGAAGTCATTAGGGATGAGCCAGCCTACTGCGCATAGAAAAATATCTAAATATTTTTCGGATGAAATAAATTATTTACAGGACTAATAATTCAATTCTAATTCATTAATGAAAGAAATGTACGTATTCCAAGCAAATAGATCTTGCTTTTAAGGCGATTTTATTCAAAAACGAATAAAATCGCCTTAAAAGAGAATCTTGTTGCACTATTTATTCAATTTTGAATAAATAGTGCTGAAATATATTGAAATATTATTCATATAGTTTTTTATAAAAAAACATCATTTGCAAATTCAGATGATGTTTTTTTTTATAAAAGATTGAAATTGTAAGAAAATTTGCCACATTAATAAAAATAAAAAGTGGTAGCCAATAATAATTATAACAATATTTTATTTTGGCATGTATTTTGCATATATAAAATACAAATACAAATACAAATTTAATATATAAATAGGACGTTTTGAATTTATTTGATAAATGTAATGTAGAATAACTATAGTGGAGAGGAGGATGTGTGCAAATTCTCTTTCAAATTGAATTTTTAATCACACGAAATTGAGATATGAATAATATCAAACTTTTTCACAATGGGTATATCCATACTGTTGAAGAAGATATCCCATTCGCAAATGCAATGGCTGTTAAAGGAAAGACGATAATTGCCATAGGCGAGTATGAAGATGTAAAGAATATTATAAATGATATATGGGCAGTAGAAGTTCAAGAAATTGATTTGAAAAATAATTTTGTAATGCCTGGTTTCATGGAATCACATGCACATCCAACTTTAGCAGGCCCTGAAATGATTTTTGAAGTAGATTTGGGTAAATGTACTACTGTTGAGGGATATGTGGAAATAATCAAACAATTTATAGTAGATAATCCGGATTTAGAAACAATTATGGGAGCGGGTTGGTCATTGTCTTTATTCGACGAAATAGGACCTAGGAAAGAAATGCTAGATGAAATATCGTCTGAAAAACCTATAATACTATTTTCAAATGATCATCATGCATTATGGCTTAATTCAAAAGCGCTTGATCTTGCAAATATTAATTCCTTTACAAAAAATGTTGAGGGTGGAGTTATTGAACGAGATTTGGTAACAAAAGAACCTTTAGGAACGATAAGAGAAGAAGCTGCACAACTTGTAGAACCAATTACACATAAATATTCACAAGAAGAATATGAGCAAGCATGGATTCACTATCAAACTGAAATGGCAAAATATGGAATTACTATGGTTCATGATGCCAAAGTAGAATTGAATTCTACTGGGCATAAAGCACTAGCGAAATTGGCCAAAAATGATGAACTACTCTTCAAAGTTACTGCATCTATTCACACGAAAATTGATGACACAGAATATGTAGATGAAGTAATCAAAGAAGGGAAAAAGTTTGACTGCGGAATGTATCAAGCCTTTTCTGTCAAATTTTTCATAGATGGAGTTGTGGAAAATGGTACGGCATACTTAAAGGAACCATATAAGAATAAACCAGAAGATACAGGAACAAAACTATGGGATGATGAGAAATTGTTTCAAACTTTGCTCAAATTAGATAACAATAACTTTTGGTCACATTTCCACGTTATTGGTGATGCTGCAACACTACAAACAATTGAAGCCTTAGAAAGAGTTGCAAAAATAAACGGAAATAAGGATAGAAGAAATACTTTTGCACATGCACAAATTATAGATAAAGAAGATATAAAAAGAATTAAAGATTTACAAATAACAGTATCGTCAAACCCATACTGGTTTGCAAAAGAGGAATTTTATGATCTTATTGAAGTGCCATTTCTTGGAGAAGAAAGAGCATCTAAAGAGTATCCGATGAAAAGCTTGTTAGATGAAAACATAAATTTGGCTGCTGCTAGCGATTTTCCAGTAACACCAGAACCAAATCCACTGGCTGGAATTAGATTTGGTATGCAGAGAGCCTTACCTGAGAAAGCGGATGATCTAGAAAAAGTCTTGGCTCCAGAAGAGCGCTTGACAATACATGATATGATAAAGGCTTTTACAATTAATGGTGCATATATGGTTGGAAAAGAAAAGATAACAGGGAGCTTGAAAGTAGGAAAAGATGCAGACTTTATTGTTTTAAATAAAAATATTTTGGAAATTGATCCTAAAACTCTCGAAGATGTAAAAGTTATAAAAACTTTTGCTGAGGGAAAAGAAATATTTTCAATGTAAATTATCCAATTTAATATTAGGAAGGAAAAGATATAAATGGAAAATACAAGTGAAAAATATAAAGCATATTTAAGAATAATTAAAAAGGAATTAGTTCCTTCTATGGGTTGCACTGAGCCTATTGCGTTGGCATATTGTGCGGCTTTATGTAAAGATGTGCTAGGAAAAGAAGTTTCTGTTAATGAAATAGAAAAAGTAAATGTATTTAGTAGCGGAAATATATTGAAAAATGTAAAAAGTGTAATTGTTCCTAATTCTGGAAATAAAAAGGGAATAGAAGTTGCAACAGCAATAGGAATTTGTGGTGGCAAAAGCGAGAACGGATTAGAAGTACTAGCAGAGATTACAGATGAAGAAAGAAAAACGACTGAGCTGTTCTTGAAAAAAGTACCAGTAAATATTGAAGTAATTAAAGACGAAGAAAACTTGAATATTATTGTAGAAATCATTTCTGCAAAAGGTGAAGCGAAAGTTCAAATTGTAAAAGAGCATACTAATGTGGTTTACATTGAGAAAAATGGAGAACCTCTAAAAGGTGAATTAGCAAAAGTAATAGAGAAAAATACAGATAGTGATTATGAGCTATTATCAATTAAGGATATATATGATTTTGCACTTTCGGTGAAAATAGAAGATGTAGAAGAAGTAATTTCAAAACAAATAGAATACAATACTCAAATTTCGAAAGAGGGAATGAAAAAAAATTATGGTGCTTGTATAGGGAAACAACTTATGGAGTTTTCAGAAAACAATATAAAGGAATGTGCAAAAGCTGAGGCTGCAGCTGCATCTGAGGCTAGGATGAATGGATGTGATTTGCCAGTTGTAATTGTTTCGGGAAGTGGAAATCAAGGGATTGCAGCATCACTCCCTGTAATTGCATATGCTAGATCCCTGGGAGTTCCAAAAGAAAAATTGATTAGAGCTTTGATAATTTCTGATTTGTTTACTTTATATCAGAAAAAATTTATTGGAAGATTATCAGCGTTTTGTGGCGTTGTTAGTGCAGGAGCAGGAGCATCGGCTGCAATAGCATACTTAAATGATGAAGAATATGATGCAGTAGTACAATCATTAATCAATACTTTGGGAATTGTTTCAGGGATGGTATGTGATGGTGCAAAATCATCTTGCGCAGCGAAAATGGCTTCAGCTATAGATGCAGGTATAATGGGATATGAAATGAGCAAAAGAGGTAAATCTTTTTATGGAGGAGATGGATTAATTGCTGATGATGTAGAAAATACAATAAGAAACATTGGTAGACTAGCAAAAGAGGGTATGTATGAAACAGATAAAGAGATAATGGAAATGATGCTTGCTTAGAAAATTCAATTGAATTTTTTATATATGTTATTTTACTTAAATTATTTCACTATGAATGAAAGGAGATTGCAAACATGAATATTGAAAAAAAAGAGATTACTCAAAAACTCCCGTTTCGGGTAAAATTGGGTTACGGAATCGGATCAGCAACTGACTCAACTTCGGCTGACTATATCGCTGGATTCTTACTATTTTTCTTGACAAACATGGCGGGTGTTAACCCTGCGGTAGCTGGTGGGATTATAGGATTGGCTGTATTTTGGGATGCAATTACTGACCCAATTATTGGAAACTTATCAGACAGAACTAAATCAAGGTTTGGTAGAAGAAGACCTTGGATGCTATTTGCTGTAGTGCCATTTACACTTGCACAATGGGCACTGTTTACTCCAGTTGAATTCTCAGAAGCTGGAAAAAATGCATACTTTATTATAGTAGCAATTATGTATTATACGCTATATACTTGTGTAATGGTTCCATATTACTCACTTGGAGCATCTATCGTTACAGATTACAATGATAGAACAATGACAAGAGTATTAAGTCAAATGTTACAATATGTTGGTGTATATTTAGGATCTGCAGCACCTCCTCTAATAGTTGCTTATTTATTAAGTACAGGAATGGAAGAACCTGATGCATGGTCATTGACAACTAAATTTATTGCAGGTGCAGGATGTATATTTATTTTGATAGCAGTTGCATCTACAAGGGGAAGAGACATTAACTTAGAAGCAGAATCTCAAGTTGAAAAGAGAAATACAAATATATTTAAAGATGTTTGGGAAATATTAAAAATAAAAACATTCCTAATTTTAACAGCAGCATCACTTATATATAGAGTAGCAATGGCACTATTTGTAGCATCTACATTCTACTATGTATTATATGTAGCACAGTTAGACTTGATTGCTTTAAGTGCATTCTATACGACTATGACGTTTGCAGGATTTGCGTGTGTATTCTTGCTTGTTCCAATCGTAAAAAAATTCGACAAGAAATATGTAATTATGATTGGTATAGCTTTCTCTGGTTTAGCGCTTATTGGATATACATGGATAGGAGTATCAACAGCATTAGGATTAATAATTTATATGCTATTGTATTCTCCAGGTTCAGGTTCATACTGGGCAATTAGTACTGCTCTTATTTATGACGTTTCGGAAATTGATGAATTTAAAAATGGAAAAAGAAGAGAAGGAACTATTTTGGCATTCTCGCTTTGTACAAACAAAATTGCATATGCAATTGCTGCGACTTTAGCAGGTATACTTCTTGAAGTATCTGGTTATGATGCTAACGCAACTGTACAAACAGCTGAAGCTGTAGCACAAATAAATTATATGTTTACACTTTATCCAGGAGCATTAATGTTGATAGCAGTAGCACTTTATGCTTTAAGCCCAATGAATAAGAAAACATATGAAAAATTATCAGCTCAACTTCAACTAAAACGTGAAGGAAAAGAGTACAATACTGAAGGATTTGAAAAACTTTTATAATCACATATTATGAATTATAAAATGCAAACATTATAATTTTCAGATACAAGTAAAGAGTTGTATAATAAAATATGTAATAAGGGGGAGGCCTAGTCTCCCCCAAAATTAATTTACGATAATACATTTCTTTGAAAGAAAAGTTGACAATTGGAAGGAAGTAAATTATATGGAAATAATAAAAACAACAGAAAAGACTTTTGAAAAAGATGTTCTTGAAAAAGAAAAAGCATTAGTATACTTCGGAGCAGGTTGGTGCCCAGATTGTGTGGCAGTATATCCAAAATTAGAGGAAATAGCTAAAGAAAATCCAGATTATGTTATGGCAAATGTAAATGTTGATGAAGAAGAAGGACTGGTAGAAAAATACCAAGTTGAATTTTATCCCACTTTAACAAGGTTTGAGCGAGGAAAAGAAACTGATAAAATTATTGAAACTTTACCAAACAATGAAGAAATCACAATTGAAGCTATTTATAAATTAATGGAGTAGAAGGGAGAACAATATGTCAATAATAAATACAACAGAAAAAACCTTTGAAAAAGATGTTCTTGAAAAAGAAAAAGCATTAGTATACTTCGGAGCAGAATGGTGCCCATATTGTGTAATATTGCACCCAAAATTAGAAGAAATTGCATCTGGAACACCTGACTTTGTTTTGGCGGATATTAATGTAGATGATGATATGCCTCTTGTAGAAAAATACAACGTCGAATTATACCCTACAGTAATTAAGTTTGTAAATGGCGAAGCAGTAGGAAGACTTGTTGCCTCTCCAGATCCAGATAAGCCAATAACTATAGATGATATTAACAACTTAATGAAATAGTATATGTATAGAGAAAAACATCTCCGTATTAAACGCGGGTTTTCGCTTATACAAAAAGATAAGCATCTTTTCTAAAATTAGAAAGATGCTTTTTTGGTTTTTTTGTTATTCATTCGCTCAGACATATTTTTTGATTTTCTGGTTGTTTTATCTTTTCTCTCTGGATTATTCATGCTATCGTAAGTTGAGGCTTTGCTGTCTTTAGAATTGTATTTTTTTTCAGTATTATTCTGTTTTTTTCTGTTAGAAGTACTTGTCTTATTACTTCTTTTGCTTGAAGAATTATAACTTTTTTTGCGATTGTTTCTTTTGTCATTTGAATATGAAAAAGATGTATCCATTTGAACAGGTTTTAATGACGACCTCATTGCATCATTTTCAGCAAAACATAGTGCCATTGCTGAAATTGCTATCTCTTCTAATTTATAGCCTTCATCTTGGAGCTTATTTAGCATTTCAGTATATTTTGGCATACTTTTTTCAGCTAATGCTCTTCTCATTGCTGACAAGCTACCAATAGAACTTTTATTAACAATTTCGGAGAAAGAAGGGAGTGGCATCGTAGCAATTTTAGATTTTGTGCGATGTGCAATATCCAAAAGAGTATTAATTTGTCTTCGGCTTGTACAAAGAGTGATAGCGTTGCCAGATTTTCCAACACGCCCAGTTCTACCAATACGATGAATATAATATTCGTAGTTTTGAGGTAAATCAAAATTGAATACATACTCGACATCATCTACGTCTATTCCTCTAGCAGCTACATCAGTTGCTACTAGTATTGATGTTTTACCATACTTGAATCTATTCATTACGTTAGTTCTTTGAGATTGACGTAAGTCACCATGAAGACCGTCTGCCTCAATTCCAACTGAATTTAGATGCCCTGTAAGTTCTTCTGCCATTTTTTTTGTATTACAAAATATAATGGCTAGTTTTGGTTCGTAGTAGTATAAAAGAATGTCTAATGCCTCAAATTTTTGGTTAGATGGGACTTCTACATAACTTTGAGTTATATTTGTTACAGCAAGCTCTGTGGTTTTGGTTACAAGCATTTTTGGATTATCTTGAAATTCTTTAGTAATAGACATTATTCCTGGAGGCATAGTTGCTGAAAATAATATGGTCTGTCTTTCAGCAGGTGTTTCAATAAGAATTGTTTCAATATCCTCCTTGAACCCCATGGATAGCATTTCATCTGCTTCGTCTAGTATTACCATTTTCACATTATTAAGCAATAATGTGCCGCGTCGCATGTGATCCATTACTCTTCCAGGTGTCCCAATAACAATATTCGCTTTTCGAAGTTGTGCAAACTGTTTGTCTAAGGAAGCCCCACCATATACTTCAGTTACAAAAATATGGTCAGAATGTTTTGTTATTTTTTTAATCACTTCAGATACTTGCATAGCTAGTTCCCTAGTTGGACATAAAATTAATGCTTGAGGTGATGATTTTTTATTATCAGATGGTTCAATTATTTCAGTTATTGGAAGCGAGAATGCCAAAGTCTTCCCCGTGCCTGTCTGAGAGCGCCCTATAATATCTATTCCAGTACGTATTAATGGAATGGCTTTTTCTTGAATTTCCGTAGGAGATGTAAAACCTAATTCGTCCAAAGCTCTTTGAATATTAGGTAGCAAATCTAATTGCTTGAATGTAATTTTTGACATTGTTCCTCTTTTCTATTATATGTTTAATATCTAACATCTTTAGATTTTTGTAGAAATAAAAAAAACGAGGAGTAATATTCCTCGTTTACGCATTCGAAATAATTTAACCTTATTCATTCTAGCATGAAGGGGGAGAGAAGTCAAGAATTCTCAGTTAATTGATTGACTTTTACATAAAAAAAATATACAATAATATTAATTAAATATTAAGCAATGAAGGAACCAGTAGGCTCATATTTTCCTTACAGAGAACTCCGCTAGCTGAGAAGGAGTAGTGCAAAAATGGTAGCTGAATATCAGTCTGGAGCTTAGATAAAAAATTAAGAGGTATCTTAGGATACAATTAGGGTGGTACCGCGGTTAATAATCGTCCCTAATCGAAGTTTTCGATTAGGGATTTTTAATTATCGTAAATTATAATTATATGAATGGCTGTATAAACTACTATTGGTCGAATCATAAAATGTAATATAAGTGCTTTATATCAAATAAGATATTAAAATAAGAAAAGGAGTTAAGTTAATGTTCAAACAATTATCAGAAAAGCCAATTGCAGAATTTCAAATGGATCAAGCAGACAAATGGGAAAGCGAAAATTTACTACAAAAATGTGTGGATACTAGAAAAGGTAACACATCATTTGTGTTTTATGAAGGGCCTCCAACTGCAAATGGCAAGCCAGGAATACATCATGTGATTGCGAGAGCTTTAAAAGATTCTGTATGTAGATACAAAACAATGAAAGGGTTTGAAGTCAAAAGAAAAGCAGGCTGGGATACTCATGGGCTTCCCGTTGAAATAGAAGTTGAAAAACAACTAAATATGTCTGGAAAACAAGATATAGAAGATTATGGAATTAAAGCATTTAACGAAAAATGTAGAGAGTCCGTGTTTACATATGAAAGTATGTGGAGAGATATGACTAAAAGAATGGGTTATTTAATCGACTTAGAAAACCCATATATTACACTCGACAATAATTATATTGAAACTGGTTGGTGGATTATAAATGAATTTTTTAAAGAAGGCTTGATTTACGAAGGACATAAAATACTTCCATACTGCCCGCGTTGCGGAACAGGTCTTGCTTCACATGAAGTAGCACAAGGCTATAAGGAAGTAAAAAGTTTAACTATTACTGCAAAGTTTAAGAGAAAAGATGAAAACGAATATTTCCTTGCTTGGACAACAACTCCATGGACATTAGCTTCTAATGTTTCGCTTACAGTAGGAGCAAAAATTGATTACTTGAAAGTTAAAGCAACGAGTGGAGAGGAAGAAGGAAATATATTTTATGTTGCAAAAGCACTAGCAGATAAAGTTTTCAAAGGAATTGAGTACGAAGTAATTAAAGAACTAAAGGGTAGTGAATTAGAACATATTGAATATGAACAATTAATGCCATTTATTCAAGTTGATAAAAAAGCTTTTTATGTTACATGTGCTGATTATGTAACGACAGAAGATGGAACCGGTATAGTGCATACTGCTCCTGCTTTTGGAGAGGATGATTATAATACGGGAAGACGATATGGACTGCCTGTTCCTAATCCAGTGGATGGTGATGGAAAATATACTGATACTCCATGGGAAGGGCGTTTTGTACTTGAAGAAGGATTAGATATAGATATTTTGAAATATTTGCTTTCTGATGGTAAAGTGTTTTCTAAAGAAAAAATGGAACATAATTACCCTCATTGTTGGAGATGCGGAACACCTTTGATATACTATGCAAGCCCAAGTTGGTATATAGAAATGACAAAACTAAAAGATGACTTAGTTAAAAATAATAATTCTACAAATTGGTTCCCAGATTTTATTGGAGAAAAAAGATTTGGAAATTGGATAGAAAATGTAAATGATTGGGCAATTTCCAGAAATAGATACTGGGGAACGCCTATACCTATTTGGAAATGTGAATGTGGACACTTAGAATGTGTTGGAAGCAGAGAAGATTTAGTAAACAAAGTAATAGAAGATATTGATGCTACTATAGAACTACATAAACCTTATGTAGATGATATACATATTAAGTGTGATAAATGTGGAAAAGAAATGAGTAGGATTCCAGAAGTAATGGACTGTTGGTTCGATAGTGGAGCAGTACCTTTTGCACAACATCACTATCCATTTGAAAACAAGGAAATTTTTGATGATGAACTTTTTCCAGCGGACTTTATATGTGAAGGAATTGATCAAACTAGAGGATGGTTCTATTCGCTTATGGCAATATCCACATTTATTAAGAAAAAGTCACCATATAAAAATGTACTGGTAAATGATCTTATTCTTGATAAAGAAGGCAAAAAAATGAGTAAGTCAAAAGGCAATGTAGTTGATCCGTTTTTACTATTTGATAAATATGGTGCCGATGCAGTTAGATGGTATTTGCTTCATGTGTCACCAGCTTGGTCTCCAACTAAGTTTGATGAAGAAGGACTTATTGAAGTTGTGTCTAAATATTTTGGAACACTAAAAAATGTGTATAATTTCTTTGTTTTGTATAGTAACCAAGACGAGATTAATCCTTCTGAATTTGAAATATCTTATGAGGATAGACCTGAATTAGATAGATGGATTATTTCCAAGTATAATAAATTGATCAAAGAAGTTACTGAGGAAATGGATCAATATGATCATATGAAATCCGTAAGAAAAATACAGTACTTTGTGTCTGAGGACTTATCAAATTGGTATATCAGAAGAGCAAGAAGAAGGTTTTGGGTTGAAGAACTTACAGAGGATAAGAAAGCTGTATATGCAACAACATATGAAATTTTAATTGGAGTTGCAAAATTAATGGCTCCATTTGCACCATTTTTGGCAGATGAAATATATATTAACCTTACAGATGAAGAATCAGTTCATACTGCATATTATCCGGAGCATAAAGAATCTATGATTGATTCCAAAGTTGAGGAAAGAATGGATTTGATTAGGGACTTAGTAGCTCTTGGCAGAGGAACTAGAGAAAAAGAGAAGATTAAAGTTAGACAACCACTTAATAGCATTTTAGTTGATGGCAAATACGAAGATTTGATTTCAGATTTTGTTCCTCTTATTTTAGAAGAATTAAATGTAAAAGATGTGGTTTTTGAACAAGAGTTGGATGATTTCATGAATTTCACACTAAAGCCAAACTTCAAAGTTGCAGGCCCAACACTTGGAAAAAACATTAAAGAATTTGGAAACGAATTAAATAAAGTAGTAGCAAAAGAATTGATTGAAAAATTAGAATCTTCTGATAGCATTTCAATGATGATTAACGGAGAAAATTATTCGATTACGAAGGAAATGATAGATGTAAAAATTAATGCAAAAGATGGTTTTGCAGTTGCGATGGAAAATAATATATTTACAATTTTAGATACAAATATTTCTAAAGAACTGGAAGATGAAGGCTATGCAAGAGAAATTGTGTCTAAAGTTCAACAACTGAGGAAACAAGCTAATTTTGAAATGATGGATAATATCAAAATATATTTGAATACTGATGAAGAAGTAAAGAACGCTGTTGGAATATATAATAGTTACATAACGAAAGAAACATTGGCTACAGAGATTATTTGGGAAGAAAAAGGAAGTAGTTATGATATAAATGGACATAAAGCGTTTATTGATGTAGAGAAAGTGTAATTTGATGACTGAAGATTGTTCGAAAATTAATTTTAAAAATTATACTATAGAAGAGCTTTGCGATTTTATGGTTACCATAGGTGAAAAATCCTACATAGGAAAACAGATTTTTAAGTGGCTTCATAATGGGGCCACTTCGTTTGATGAAATGTCGAATATATCTAAACCCCTTAGAAAAAAATTGAGCGAGATAGGAGAAATAACATTAGGGGAAATAGAACTATTTCAAAAATCAAAATTGGATGATACAATTAAATATTTGATTAAGCTTAAAGATGATACAAAAATCGAAGCAGTATATATGAAATATAAACATGGAAATAGTATATGTATTTCTTCACAAGTGGGATGTAGAATGGGTTGCACTTTTTGTGCATCTGGAAAAGAAGGACTAATTAGAAATCTTACAGCTGGTGAAATGATTGAACAAATCAACTTAATTGAGAAAGATACAACTTCGAAAATTAGTAATGTGGTAATTATGGGAATAGGAGAACCATTTGATAATTATGATAATTTGGTGAAATTTATTAAAATAATTAACCATAAAGATGGACCAAATATTAGCAAAAGAAAAATAACGGTTTCCACTTGTGGGATTATACCTAATATTCAAGAGTTTTCAAAAGATATGCCACAAGTAAATTTGGCAATTTCTCTACATAACCCAATAGATGAAGAAAGATCCAAGATAATGCCTATAAACAATAAGTATTCTATTAATGAACTAATAAAGGTGGCAAAAGAATATACAAGATTAACAGGCAGAAGAATTACATTTGAATACACACTTATTGATGGTGTAAATGATACTAATGATGTGATATATAAATTATGTAATTTATTAAAAGGTGGATTGTTTCACGTAAATTTAATACCACTAAATAATATTATTGAAGAAAAAAATAAAGGGAGTTCAAAAGAAAAGACTGAGGAGATAATGACAAAATTGGAGGGATACGGAATAGAATCAACTGCAAGAAGAGAACTTGGATCTGATATTGATGCTGCATGTGGGCAGTTAAGGCTATCAGTAAAGGAATATAAATAAAAAAACTATCAGATTATCAATTTATTTGTTGATACTATATATAGTGTGGGGTATAATATATTTAATAGTTAACAGAAAAGGAGGGCAATTATTATGGTGAAATTATTAGTAGGGCATGCGGGGTCAGGTAAGACAAAACAAATGATTGAGCTTGCAAATGATGGTGTAGAAAAAGCTATGGGTAATGTTATTTTTATAAACAAAAATCATAGTTTGATGTTTGATCTTCAACATAAAATTAGAGTAGTATGCATGGAGGACTTTCCGCATATAACAAATAGTGATGAATATATTGGATTTATATATGGAATAATTAGCTCTGATAATGATATAGAATCTATATATATAGATGGAATCATGCATCATGCTGATGTATCGCTAGGAACATTGCCTGTGTTTTTAGAAAGAATAAAAGATATTGCCTCTACATATGAGATTGAGTTTACAGTTAGCTTGAGCGCTGCTAGAGAACAAATGATAGGCGTGAACTTTGAAGATGTAGTAGTTTTGAATTAATAGCTTTAGCAGTGGATTACACTGCTAATATTTTTTTAATCATTGCTAACATTATAGTGGGTGTTTGAGTATTATGAGCAAATTTAAATTAGGACTATGCCAAATGTTGGTAGGACTGTCCAAAGAAAAAAACATTGAAAAAGCAGAAGAGCTAATTATTCAAGCGGTTTCCAAAGGTTCTAATATGGTAGCATTACCTGAAATATGGAACTCTCCGTATGGAAATGATTTTTTTGCAAAATATGCAGAAGAGGAAGGTGGAGAGACATATAAGTTCATGTCGGAGATTGCAAAAAAGAATAAAATATATTTGATTGGAGGTTCCATTCCAGAAAGAGAAGTAGTGGAAGGAGTAGAATACCTCTATAATACTAGTTATACATTCGATAAAAAAGGTGAATTAATAGGTAAGTATAGAAAAACTCATTTGTTCGATATAGATATTAAGGATAAAATTAGATTTATGGAATCTGATACTTTGACTCCTGGCGACACAATTAATACTATTGATACCGAATATGGCAAAATAGGTGTGGCGATATGTTTTGATGCTAGGTTTCCTGAAATATTCAGAAAGATGACTTTAGAAGGAGCAAAAGCAATTATTCTTCCTGGGGCATTTAATATTAATACTGGCCCTTACCATTGGTTCATGACAATGAAAGCAAGGGCAGTAGATAATCAAGTCTATTTTGCAGCAATTTCTCCTGCAAGAGCAAAACTTGGGTACATAGCATTTGCACACACTTGTCTAGTTGATCCGTGGGGTGAAGTAATAATAGACATGGAAACAGAGGAAGGCGTTCAAGTTGGTGAAGTTGATTTTGATTATGTTGATTCAATAAGAAAACAATTACCAATTCTATCAGCAATGAAACCTGAATTGTATTAATGAATAGCAGAAGAGTATAAATAATTCAATAGGAATAATCAATTATGTCAAAAGAGTTTTTGCCAATTAACAAATCAGAAATGGAACATAGAGGATGGGAACATGTAGACTTTGTATTAGTGACGGGAGATGCATATGTAGACCATCCTTCTTTTGGTATTTCAGTTATAGGAAGGGTATTAGAAAGCAAAGGATTTAAAGTTGCGATTTTGGCACAACCAAGATGGGATAGTCCTGATGATTTCAAAAGATTTGGAAAGCCTAAACTTGGATTCTTAATCACGTCAGGGAATGTAGACTCTATGGTAAATAACTATTCTGTTTGGAAAAATAAGAGAAAAGTAGATGAGTATTCACCAGGTGGAAAAACTGGCAAAAGACCTGACCGAAGTATAATTCCTTATGTAAGCAGAGCAAGACAAGCATACAAAGATGTTGCAATTGTTATAGGGGGCTTAGAAGCAAGTCTTAGAAGATTTAGTCATTATGATTATTGGGATGATAAAATTAGAAAATCTATTTTGTTAGATAGCAAAGCAGATATTCTTGTTTATGGTATGGGAGAAAAAGCAATTATAGAAATAGCAGAAGCTTTGAATTGTGGGATTAGTGCAAAAGATATCACATGGATAAAAGGGACTGTTGTAAAAATATGCAAGGATGATATTCTTGAAGATTACTTGGAGTTACCATCTTTTTCTGAAGTAATAGAGTCAAAAAAAGCATATGGTGCAAGTTTTTTAGTTCAGCAAAACAACAACGATCATGTTACAGCAAAACCAATATACGAAGAATACGATAACAATGTTTATGTTTTGCAAAACATTCCACAGGAACCATTGGAAGGAAAAAGCTTAGAAGAAATTTATGAATTGACTTATGTTAGAGATTATCACCCCATATATAAAAAAGAAGGCGGCGTTCCTGCAATAAAAGAAATTGAATTTAGTATTACGGCAAACAGAGGATGCTTTGGAAACTGCAATTTTTGTGCAATAACATACCATCAAGGAAGACAAGTAAGAGGGAGAGGTAAAGAATCCATAGTTAATGAAGCAAAATTACTTACAAAAAAAAGTAACTTTAAAGGATATATACATGATATAGGAGGGCCTACCGCAAACTTTATAAACCCATCTTGCGAAAAGCAGAGTAAAGAAGGAGTTTGTAAAGATAAACAGTGTCTTTTTCCTAAACCATGTAAAAAATTAAATAGTGATCATGGAAAATATTTAGATATTCTAAGAACTGTTAGAAAGTTGCCAAATGTAAAAAAAGTATTTGTAAAATCAGGAATTAGATATGATTTTTTACTTGCAAATTACTCGGAAAATAACAGAAAATTTTTGAAGGAATTATGCGAATTTCATGTGAGCGGAATACTTAAAGTTGCTCCAGAACATATTTCAGAAAAAACATTAAAATACATGGGGAAACCAGCAATTAAAGATTTTGAAAAGTTCGAGAGTTTTTATGATAAAGAAAATAATAGACTAGAAAAAAAACAATATTTAATTCCATATTTAATGACATCACATCCAGGGAGCACTTTAGAAGATGCTTTGGAACTTGCTTTGTATTTTAAAAAACACGGATTTGTACCAGACCAAATTCAAGATTTTTATCCTACTCCAGGAACGCTTTCAACAGCAATGTATTATATGGAAGAAGATCCACGGACAGGAGAAAAACTATATGTGGCTAAGGGTAATAAAGAAAAAAAAATGCAAAAGGCGTTAATCCATTTCAATAAGCCTGAAAACAAAAAATATATACGAGAGGCTTATAATATAATAAAAGATGAAAGAATAAAAAAATTGTTTTAGATAAATAAGTGATTGGACTAGTTAGAAACTTTTTAGAAGGAAATAATATGCTAAATAAATTACATAGTGTTTATATTGATGCGAAATCTGAATATGAGGAAGAAAAAAGTTTTGCATTGAGTTCAAAAAAAAACATAATATACAATCAGAAAGAGCTTACTATTGCAATAGGTGATAATTATGATTTTGTTTTAGATTATTATGCTAGTGGTAATAGAATTGATTTAATATATATGGATCCTCCATTTTATTCTATGGCTGATTACAGTTCTGTAGTAAAAACAACGAAAATAAGAGAGGATGAAGTAGAAAACACAATAAAAATATCTTCATATAAAGATTCTTGGGCAAAAAAAAATGGAATGGAAGAATACTTAAAAGGCATTATAAAAATATTATTACTTTCAAAAGATGTGATGACAGAAAAAGGTGTAATTTGGATTCACTTAGATCATCATGCTGTGCATTACGTGAAAGTACTTGCTGATAATATATTTGGAACTGACTGTTTTTTAAACGAAATAATATGGAATTACAAGTCTGGTGGGGCAGGAGGAAACCAGTTTTCGAGAAAACATGATACTCTTTTGGTTTATTCGAATCTTCCAAATAGAAAACTTAAAGTCCCTAAAGAAAAATCATATAATAGAAATTATAAACCATATAGATTTGCAGGAGTAAAAGAGTATGAAGATAAAAATGGTTGGTACACACTTGTAAATATGAAAGATGTATGGCAAATAGATATGGTAGGACGTACTTCTAAAGAAAGAAATGGATATGCTACACAAAAACCAAAAGAATTATTGAAAAGAATAATTGAAAGTTCATCAGAAGAAGGAAACGTTTGCGCTGATTTTTATGGTGGATCAGGGGCATTTGCAATGGCATGTACAGATGAAAACATGAACTTGAGCACCAAGAGAAAGATTATGAGTTGTGATATAAACCCATTATCAGCAAGATTACTAGAAAAATTCGCTGTAAAGAATAATATTTCACATGAAGTTATTGACAAGTTTACTAATAAAAAAGTAGGGTATAGAAATGATCCTATTTCAATAAAAATAAACATAGAAGAAAATCTAGCAAAAATAGTTGGGTACGAATTAGATATTGATACTCTTTCTATGAAAAAAGAGGAAAAAGAAAAATTAATAAACATTTATAACAGTAACCCTCTTTCGTTTATAAGTTATTATCAGATATATAATACTCCAAAAGTAATCATAGATAACGAAAATAATAATAAATCAAGTATAGAAGAATGCAAATATATTTTGCCTGACAAAAATAATGTTTTAAATCTAGAATTTGCATATAGTAGAGGAGAAGAAAAAAGAATTAGAATATTGGATGTGTTTGGAAATGAAACAATTGTGAAATTGTAGTTAGTATTGCCAATATTATATAACGCATTTATTGATTTTTCATAATATAATATAAATAAGGAATAAATTTGATTTTAAAGGATAGCTAAATATAGCTATCCTTTGTTGATTTTATAATGAAAATGATATAAAATATGTATGTTATTTATAAATTTATTATATAGAAGAGGAGTTATAGTCGACATGAAAAAAAACAGAGAAATGCTGGGAAGCAGATTAGGATTTTTACTATTATCGGCAGGATGCGCAATCGGGCTCGGTAATGTATGGAGATTTCCATATATTGCAGGTGAGTACGGTGGAGGAGCATTTGTACTGATATATTTAGTATTCTTATTTGCTTTGGGAATTCCTATCTTGGCAATGGAATTTTCCGTAGGAAGAGCAAGTAAACAAAGTATTGTAGGTTCATTTAAAACTTTACAAAAACCAGGCCAAAAATGGCATATTTATGGTTATATTGGAGCAGCAGGAAATTACATTTTGATGATGTTTTATGTTGTAGTTGCAGGATGGTTTTTGGCATATTTATTTGGAATGATTAAAGGTGATTTTAACAATCTTACTCCAGACGAAGTAGGAAACTATTTCGGAGCATTAGTTTCGAATCCAATTCGTTTAGAAATATGGATGGTTATAGTTGTAGTGTTGGGATTTTTCGTTTGCTCAATGGGATTAAGAAAAGGTGTAGAAAAAATTACAAAGATAATGATGTTAGGACTATTCTTCTTGATATTGATTTTAGTAGTTAGATCAGTATCGCTTGAGGGAGCGGCTGAAGGACTTAAATTCTATTTAGTTCCAGATTTCGAAAAAATGATGGAAGCTGGAATATGGGAAGTAGTATATGCAGCATTGGGACAAGCATTCTTTACATTGAGTATTGGTATAGGAAGTATGGCTATTTTTGGAAGTTATTTATCAGATGATAAAAAACTTACGGGAGAAGCTATAAATGTAACATTGCTAGACACATCAGTAGCAATTATGGCAGGTCTGATAATTTTCCCTGCTTGTTTTGCATTCGGTGTAAACCCAGGTCAAGGATCAGGACTAGTATTTGTGACATTACCTAATATTTTTAATGAAATGCCTGGATCACAAATATGGGGAACATTATTCTTCTTGTTCATGGTTTTTGCAGCACTGTCTACAGTTATCGCTGTTTTCGAAAATATCGTATCGATATGTATGGATAAATTTAACTGGAGTAGAAAAAAAGCGTGTATAATTAATACTTTTGTGATAGTATTATTAGCTACACCTACTGTACTAGGATTTAATATACTTGGAAACTTTGCACCACTAGGAGAAGGTACAGTTGTATTAGATTTATTAGACTTTATTGTAAGTAATAATCTACTTCCAATCGGATCTATAATATACTTATTGTTCTGTGTAACTAGATATGGATGGGGATGGGACAACTTCACTAAAGAAGCAAATAAAGGAACAGGTCTTGACTATCCAAAATGGATAAGACCATATGTAACATATGTTATTCCAATTATTTGCTTAATAATATTCATACAAGGATATTTAGATAAGTTTTTCTTATAATAAAAAAACAGAAGTTTTTAAAATAGCGTAGCAAAACTACGCTATTTTTCATAATAAATATATCAAGATTATAATTGAAAAATATTTGCAAATATATTATACTAAATGAGTGGTTTGAATTATAATAATAATTTAAAAAAAATAATGATATGCATTGTTAGCTCAGCTGGATAGAGTAGCGCACTACGAATGCGAAGGTCAGGGGTTCGAATCCCTTACAGTGCACCA
>CAYJEX010000012.1:47590-50976 GCA_964369465.1 uncultured Oscillospiraceae bacterium | reverse complement strand
ACATGTGGCTTATTTCTTTCAAACTTTTGTTTTGCCATTTTATTTTTCCTTTCTTTTAAAAAATTATTATAGAAAATTTATGTGTTATTTATTATTGGTTTATTTTTTCTAATAAGCTTTCAGGTAGTTTTTCAAAGTGATCAAATTGCATTACATAAACTCCTCTTCCTTGTGTTTTGGAACGAAGATCAGTTGCATAACCGAACATCTCTGAAAGTGGAACGAATCCTCTAACTGCTGCTGCTCCATTGTTTATATCAGAACCTTCAATTCTACCTCTTCTACTGCTGATATCTCCTATGATATCTCCCATGTACTCTTCTGGAACAGTAACTTCAACTTTGAAAATTGGTTCTAATAGAACAGCTTTTGCTTTTTTAGCCGCTTCTCTAAATGCCATAGATGCCGCTATTTTAAATGCCATTTCCGAAGAGTCAACTTCATGATAAGAACCATCATATAGTTCAACTCCTACATCCACAACTTGATATCCTGCTACAGGACCTGCTTGCATTGACTCCAATATACCTTCTTCAATTTTTGGAATATATTCTTTTGGAATAGCTCCACCAACGATTGAGTTTTTGAATTCAAATCCCTCTCCTGGTTCTCTAGGGTATACACGAATCTTAACGTGTCCATATTGTCCTCTACCGCCAGATTGTTTTGCGTATTTGTTATCAACATCCGCAGTTCCAACAATTGTTTCTTTATATGAAACTTGTGGTTTACCTACATTAGCTTCTACTTTAAATTCACGTAATAATCTATCTACGATTATCTCTAAGTGTAATTCTCCCATACCAGCTATAATAGTTTGACCTGTATCTACATTTGTGTATGTTTTGAATGTTGGATCTTCTTCAGCAAGTTTTGATAAAGCAATCCCCATTTTTTCTTGTCCTGCTTTTGTCTTTGGCTCTATTGCAATTTCAATAACAGGATCTGGGAAATCCATCGACTCTAAAATGATGCTCTTCTTTTCATCACATAAAGTATCTCCTGTTGTTGTGTCTTTAAGTCCTACAGCGGCAGCAATATCTCCTGCATATACTTCTTGTATTTCTTCCCTTTTATCAGCGTGCATTTGTAGAATTCTACCAATTCTCTCTTTTTTCCCTTTTGTAGAATTGTATACATGAGAACCTGTTTTTAAGACTCCTGAATACACTCTGAAAAATGCAAGTTTTCCTACAAATGGGTCAACCATTATTTTGAACGCTAATGCTGAAAATGGGCCATTATCTTCTGCTTGCCTTTCCATTTCTTCCTCTGTATCAGGGTGAATACCTTTAATCGCTGGGATATCAATTGGTGATGGCATATAGTCGAGTACCGCATCTAGCATAAGTTGAACACCTTTATTCTTATATGCTGAACCGCAAGTAACAGGAACCATTTCTCCAGCAATTGTCATTTTTCTGACTGTATCTTTGATTTCTTTTTCAGTTATTTCTTCACCTTCCAAGAATTTCATAGTAAGATCTTCATCGCCTTCTGCAACTGCCTCTACTAACTTTTCTCTCCACTCATTAGCTAATTCTGCATGTTCTGCAGGAATATCTATAGTTTCGATTTCTTTTCCTAAATCATCCTTGTATATAAATGCTTTCATAATTACAAGGTCGATTATTCCTCTAAATTCATCTTCTTTACCTATAGGCAGTTGAACTGGTATAGCATTTGCTTTTAGTCTATCTCTAACCATGCTTACTACTCTATAGAAATCGGCACCCAGAATATCCATTTTATTAACAAATATCATTCTTGGCACGCCATATTTCTCTGCTTGCCTCCAAACGGTCTCTGACTGAGGTTCTACTCCTCCTTTTGCGCATAATACTGTAACTGCACCATCTAGTACACGAAGTGATCTTTCTACTTCTACAGTAAAATCTACGTGTCCAGGCGTGTCTATGATGTTTATTCTAACATCCTTCCACTGTGCTGTGGTAGCTGCAGAGGTAATTGTAATACCACGCTCTTTTTCTAAATCCATCCAGTCCATAACAGATGCCCCTTCGTGAGTTTCACCTATTTTGTATGACTTGCCCGTATAGAATAAGATTCTTTCCGTGGTCGTTGTTTTTCCGGCATCAATATGTGCCATAATACCAATATTTCTAGTCTTTTCTAGTGGGAATTGTCTTGGCATATCTTACCTCCTTTCTTAATTATATAGTAATAATCCTACCATCTGTAATGCGCAAATGCTTTGTTCGCCTCTGCCATTTTGTGTGTATCGTCTTTTTTCTTTACAGATGCACCTGAGTTATTTGCTGCATCCATAACTTCTTTAGCAAGTCTTTCTGACATAGTTCTTTCATTTCTAGCTCTAGTATATTTAGTTAACCATCTAAGTCCTAACGTCTGTCTTCTTTCAGTTCTAACTTCAATAGGTACTTGATAGTTAGCTCCTCCAACTCTTCTTGCTTTAACTTCTAGTATTGGCATAATATTGTTCATTGCTTTTTCAAACACCTCTAGTGCATTTTCGCCTGTAGTTTTTTCTACTTGCTCAAAAGCTTTGTACACAATTGCCTGTGCTACTCCTTTTTTTCCGTCTAACATGATGCTGTTGATTAGCTTAGCCACAACAACACTTCCGTAAACTGGATCAGGAAGCACTTCTCTCTTTGGTGTATTTCCTTTTCTTGGCACTTTCTTCCCTCCTTGACTAACGCATTCGGTACTCGCTCTAAGCCTCATCACTTCTCATATATTCATATATAATACTTTGAAACTATAGAGTGCATATGCCCTTTGATCTTTTCATGTATTAACTTGATATTCTCAAAGGCATTGTTTCCCGACTATTTACTTTGTTTTCGGTTTCTTTGTTCCGTACTTAGAACGAGACTGCGATCTGTTTGCTACACCTGCAGCATCTAATGTTCCTCTAACTAAATGGTATCTTACTCCCGGAAGGTCTTTTACTCTTCCACCTCTAATAAGTACAACACTGTGTTCCTGTAGATTGTGACCAATCCCTGGAATATATGCTGTAACTTCGATACCGTTAGTAAGACGTACTCTTGCTACTTTTCTTAGTGCAGAATTAGGTTTTTTAGGTGTTACTGTTTTTACAGCAGTGCAAACTCCTCTTTTTTGTGGGGACTTAGTGTTTGTAGAAGTTCTTTTTAAAGAGTTCATTCCTTTCAATAAAGCAGGTGATGTTGACTTCTTTTCACTTGTCTCTCTTCCTTGTCGTACTAGTTGGTTAATAGTAGGCATACAATTCTCCTTTCTTATAAATATATTTAAAATGTATCAATGAATCCTCAAATTATGCTGATATTTTACGGCAAATTCATTTTTACAGTTTTAATCGAACCAAATGCTAGTATAGCATATTTTTGGTTGCAATGTCAAGCATTAAGGCTATA
>CAYJEX010000012.1:20437-47490 GCA_964369465.1 uncultured Oscillospiraceae bacterium | reverse complement strand
GTACTGAAACGTAATCTATTTAAAGATTAGTTTGCATTATTTTTACTTTCGCTCCAAAAGGCATTAATGCCAACTTAGCAAACTTGATACTTTGAAGTCCGAAAGGTATTCCTATAATAGTCATACACCATACAACTCCAATTATCAAAGCTAGCAAAGCAAGTTCCCAGCCAAATATAATTACCCAAAGTAAATTAAATAAAAAACTGCTTGTTCTATCGCTATATACTATTTCTTTTCCAAAAGGCCAAATAACAAGGCCTGCAAATTTGAAACATTGCAATCCTATTGGAATTCCAATAATTGTTATACAGCAAATCAGCCCCGCCATTGCCCATGCAATAGCAAGCAAACCGCCACCCAATAATAACCATAATATGTTTCCAATTATTTTCATAATGTTCTCCTTTTCCAACAAATTAATTTAATTTATCTTTAGAAATCCCCCACCTATATTCAGTGGGGGATTCTTATTTACTATTATGAGTTGAAAACTCCCATCAATTTAAAGTGTTGTTTTCTCTTTGCAATATTGCCTTATTTTACCATTTTTCTTCTATAAAATACTATTCCAATTCCTCCCAACGAGATGAGCACTAAGCTTGTGAATAATATAAGGTTGCTATCATCTCCTGTTTGTGGACTATCTGTTTCCGATGTCGATTGAATTTCAACATACAGCTCCGCTTCTCCATCTGCAAACTCAGCTGTGAATTTATGTTCTCCAGCAGGTAGTGTATTTATATACTCTGCTTTTAGATTGAAAATAACCGAACCTGCTTCGAAAGTATAATTTACTTTGTTTATTGGCGCCTTATCATCATTCAAATACAGATTAAGGAATTCATCTATATTACCTTCTGTTTTAAATTGAAGATCTTCATTTGCTCCCTTTATCAACTTTTGACTTTGTCCCTCAATTACTGAGTAAATCAACCTTATACCCATATCAATATCTTTACTATCATTTATACCGTTTTTGATAATATTTACTGTATAAGTGTTTCCTGATTTGTATGCAACTGATGCTGTAACTCCTGTTGTATTTAGTAATCCTTCTACATAAGTTTGAACTGCTGCTGTTTTTGCTACTTGATTATCTTTATCAGAATACGCTACAGTTACTTCTCCACCTAGAATTAAATTCTTTACTCTTGCTACTACTTCGGCATCTGTTTCAGGTGATACGTTAATTGTCATATCTATATCTTTGCTATCATTTGCGGAGTTTTTGCTAATACTTACTGTATATGTATTGCCTGATTTATATACAACTGATGCTGTAACTCCTGTTGTATTTAGTAATCCTTCTACATAAGTTTGAACTGCTGCTGTTTTTGCTACTTGATTATCTTTATCAGAATACGCTACAGTTACTTCTCCACCTAGAATTAAATTCTTTACTCTTGCTACTACTTCGGCATCTGTTTCAGGTGATACAGTCATTTCTATATCCTTCAAAGCAGATGCATACAGTTCATGTCCTGCTTTAGTGGGGTGAAAATCAAAGTTGGATCCCTCAGCATTTGTTACTGTTCCAACGCTAGTATTTTCAGTATCAAAAGTAGTGTAGATATCTACTACTTCGCAGTTGGTCAATCCATTTAAAAGTCCATTAATACCTTCATTGTCTGTTAATGCACCTTCAAAGAAAGTTCCTACATTTCCACCTAATAGAGGAATAGTAAATCCTTTATACGGATTGTATTGATTGGTTACATATATTTTTGCAGTATTATTTTTTGTTTTGATATAAGTAATCATATCTTCAATATTAGTTAGCACTGCACTTGCTCCATCTTGGAAATCAGTTTGAGCATCACCTGCATAGCCTGAAGAGATAACAGCATTTAATGATATAATCAGATTAAAAGTACGAGAATCAGAGTCAGCAGACAATATATCAGGTACTTCTTCTGCCTTTATGTCTGGATCATTTGATGCATTGTAATTCTCTGCAGCTAGCTGATATAATATAGCAATCAAATCATTGCCCCCAACGGTAATAGTTATGTATTCCGCGCTTTCAATAGCTGCATCATATTTTTTGTTTGTAATCATTTCATTTTTTAATTCAAGAGAAGTCTGTCCTGAAATACCCTGATTACTGGCTGTAATTCCTTCTCTTTGATTAATTAATGCAACAAAATTTTCTGTTTCTATGTTTTTTAACCCATATCCTTGAGGAATACTATCACCCAAGGCAAGATAATTTGCATTTGAATCAATTGGATTTGTGCTACTTTTACTTTGTGAATAATTTGGGAACACAACTAAGTCTGTCAGATTTGCCTTTGCATCGAGAACCTCTTTACTCTCGGCTTTTTCGGCGGCAAAACTGTATAATGGCGATGCACTCAATAACACTGCAAAAGAAAGTATTATTGCCAACAACTTCTTTGTTTTAATTTTCATAAGTCAAATTCCTCCTAATGTCTAGTTTGTACAATTACATGTATATATTTTTTCAAAAAATATATACATATAATACATGATAATTTTGACCTTTGCAATAAAAAAAGAGAAACCTTTCAAAATTGTAAGGTTTCTCCAAGTTATAACTTGTTTTATTTTTCGTACAACATGTATCTTTTTTTATGTTCTGCCACAAATAGCATGAATCGTGCTTTTATTATCTAAGTTTTACGAAACATTTGTTGCTTCAAAAGAAACTTCAAATTACTCTTGTTCTGCAATTTCGCCGAAATCGTCTATCTGACCTATATCTTCGATATTCATCTCTTGTAATATTTCTTCTTCATTTATCAAAGTATTCTCTATTGGTTCATCTAGAATTATCTCGTCTTTTTTATTTCTTCTACTTTCTCTTCTTTCGTTTCTTTTTTCTTCTAGAATTTTTTCTATAAATTCTCTTTTTTCACCATAGTCTACTGTTGTATCTCTGTAAGTTTTCATACCAGTACCAGCAGGAATTAGTTTACCAATTATTACATTTTCTTTTAATCCTACTAAGTGATCTGTTTTACCTTTGATTGCAGCATCTGTAAGAACCTTTGTAGTTTCTTGGAAAGATGCAGCTGATAAGAACGATGTTGTAGCTAACGATGCTTTTGTAATTCCTAGAAGAACTCTATTTACAACAGGTGGTTCTCCACCCTCTTCCATATTATTTACTGCTTCTTCTATTTCAAATCTATCATACTGCCCACCTATTATCAGATTTGCATCTCCGGATTCTTCTATCTTGTATTTACTTAGCATTTGACTAACAATAACTTCAATATGTTTGTCGTTGATATCTACACCTTGGAGTTTATATACTCTTTGAACTTCACGAAGTAAATACTGATATACTCCTTCCACGCCATTTATTCTCAGTATATCGTGAGGATTCAATGGCCCCTTCGTAATGTTTTCTCCCGCAAATACTTCTGCACCTTCCTGCACAACTATGCTTGCTCCAAATGGAATAACATATACTGTTTCTCCAGACTCTCCTCTAACGACTACTTCTGTTCTGCTATGTTCTACTGTTCGAATGGAAGTTACAACTCCATCTTCTTCGCATATTTCCGCGATTCCTTTAGGTTTTCTTGCTTCGAATAACTCTACAACTCTTGGCAAACCTTGAGTAATATCGTCTCCAGCAATACCTCCTGTGTGGAACGTTCTCATTGTAAGCTGTGTTCCTGGCTCTCCAATTGACTGTGCCGCTGTTATTCCTACAGCTTCTCCAATATTAACAGGTCTACCTGTTGCAAGGTTTCTACCATAGCACATTGCACATACACCTTCTTTACTTTCACAAGTAAGAGCCGATCTAATTACAACACTCGTTATTCTATTCTCTTCATTTCCTGCCTTATCTATTTTTTCTGCAATCTCTTCTGTAATTTCTTCGTTGGCGTTACATAATATTTCCTGCGTAATAGGATCTACGATTTCATACAAAGAATTTCTACCTATTATCCTTTCAGATAACGTTTCAATTACTTCTTTTCCATCATAAAAAGCTGATATTTCAACGCCTTTTGTACTTCCACATTCTTCACTTCTAATAATTAAGTTATGCGATACATCTACTAGTCTTCTCGTCAAATATCCTGAATCGGCTGTTCTAAGCGCTGTATCCGCAAGTCCTTTTCTAGCTCCATTAGTTGAGATAAAGTACTCCAAAACAGAAAGTCCTTCTCTAAAGTTTGCTTTAATAGGGATTTCTATTGTTTTACCTGCGGCATTAGCCATTAGGCCTCTCATCCCTCCAATTTGTTTTATCTGGTCTTTACTACCTCTAGCTCCTGAGTCAGCCATGATAAATAAGTTATTCAACCTTCCAAGGGAATTCATAAGTGCATCTGAAATATTTTCAGTGGCTTTTTCCCAAATTTCTTTTACTTTTTCATATCTTTCATCGTTAGAGATTAATCCTTCTTTATAAAATCCATCATATGTTTCTATATTTTCTTCTGCTAATTCTAATATTCCTTCTTTTTCATCTGGAATAATCATGTCAGAGATGCCTATCGTTATTGCTCCTACCGTCGAATAGTGGAATCCCATATCTTTGATATAGTCTAGCATAACTGCTGTCCTAGAATTTCCATGCTTCTTGTAACATTTTTGAATTATTTGTCCCAGTCTCTTTTTATTACAAACAAAATCTACTTCTAGTGAATATGGGTCTTCTTCTCTATTTTCAACAAATCCTAAGTCTTGTGGTATCTCTTGATTGAAGATAAATCTTCCTACTGTGGACTCTACAAGTCTTCCTCTTTCATCATCTTTTCCGTTATTGCATCTGACTTTTACGCGTGCATGTAAATCAACAACACCTTCTTTATAAGCCATATACATTTCATCAAAATCTGAAAATATTTTTACTGGCTCATCCGTCTCATCCCCTAAAACTGTCAAATAGTACGCTCCCAGTATCATATCCTGCGTTGGAGTTGTAATTGGCGACCCATCTTTCGGTGCAAGTATATTATTTGTAGATAGCATAAGAAATCTAGCTTCTGCTTGTGCTTCTGCAGAAAGCGGAACGTGAACTGCCATTTGGTCTCCATCAAAGTCAGCATTGAATGCCGTACAAACTAACGGATGCAATTTAATAGCCTTCCCTTCCACAAGTATTGGTTCAAATGCTTGAATTCCCAATCTATGCAGTGTTGGTGCACGGTTAAGCATTACAGGGTGTTCTCTAATTATTTCATCTAGTACATCCCAAACTTCAGCTCTACCTGTCTCAACCATAGTTCTTGCGTTAGGTGAATTTGTTGCTTTTCCATCTTTAAGTAGTTTTTTCATAATAAATGGTTTGAACAATTCTAATGCCATCTCTTTAGGAAGCCCACATTGATAGAATTTAAGTTCTGGTCCAACTACAATTACAGATCTACCAGAAAAGTCTACACGCTTTCCTAATAAATTTTGTCTGAATCTACCTTGCTTTCCTTTTAGCATGTCAGAAAGTGATTTTAATGGTCTAGATGCAGGTCCTGTTACCGGTCTTCCTCTTCTTCCATTATCAATAAGCGCATCTACTGCTTCTTGAAGCATTCTTTTTTCATTTCTTACAATGATATCTGGTGCGTTAAGTTCTAACAATCTTTTTAATCTGTTATTTCTATTGATTACCCTTCTATACAAATCATTCAAGTCTGAAGTTGCAAATCTACCGCCTTCTAATTGAACCATTGGTCTTAAGTCAGGTGGTATTACAGGAATAACATCCATGATCATCCATTCTGGCTTATTTCCAGATTGTCTCAAAGCTTCAATTACTTCAAGTCTTCTAATCAATTTTATTCTTTTTTGGCTTTTTGCTGTATTTAGTTCTTCTCTTAATTCAACAACTAATTCTTCAACATCAATCATGGAAAGAAGTGTTTTAATTGCTTCTGCTCCTGTTCCAGCAAGGAACTTGTTACCATATTCTTCTTTGATATCTCTATATTGTTGTTCTCCAATTATTTCCTTATACATTAGTCCCGTATCGCCTGGATCAATAATAATATATGACGCAAAATACAGAACTTTCTCTAGATTTTTTGGAGTAATATCTAATACCAATCCCATTCTTGATGGAATTCCTTTGAAATACCATATATGTGATACCGGGGCAGCAAGTGTGATATGTCCTAGTCTTTCTCTTCTTACTTTCGCTTTAGTTATTTCAACTCCGCATTTGTCACATACTGTAGCATTCACTTTGTTTTTTTTGTATTTTCCACAATGACAAGCCCAGTCCTTTTGTGGACCAAAAATTTTCTCACAAAAAAGTCCATCTGGCTCAGGCTTTAAAGATCTATAGTTTATTGTTTCTGGTTTTGTTACTTCGCCTTTTGACCAACCTAATATCTTTTCCGAAGATGCTATTCCTATTTTTAAAGATTCAAAATTCGTCTGTTCTCTTCTATTTTCGCTCATCATCTTCCTCCTCAAGTTCTACATCATCAAAAGCTTCTTCAAGTTCATCGTTACTAATTTCCTCAGATTCTTCAAAGTCATCCTTGAAAACTTCGTCACTATTAACTTCTCCTATTTCTTCATATTCCATGTCCAAATCCAAATTGTTTATTTCTAAATCCATTTCTGTATCTAGGCTTATCTCAATATCATCAACACCCAATTCCTCTTTATCAAACCCTACTTTTTTCTTAGGGTTCAAATATGAAAATTCATTAATTTCTGAAAAATCCTTTAGAATTACTTCTTCATCATCTGCATAAACTTTTACATCAAGTCCCAAACTTTGCATTTCTTTGATAAGAACTTTAAATGATTCAGGTGTTCCTGGTTTTTTAATGTTATCACCTGCAACAATATCTTTATACATATTTTCACGCCCTGAAATATCGTCCGATTTAAGTGTTAATATTTCTTGTAGCGTATATGCCGCACCATAAGCTTCAAGAGCCCATACTTCCATCTCTCCAAAACGTTGACCACCAAACTGCGCTTTGCCTCCTAATGGCTGCTGCGTTACTAGAGAGTATGATTTTGTGCTTCTAGCATGCATCTTATCATCAACCAAATGATGAAGCTTAAGCATATACATATATCCCACAGTTACAGGATTATCAAATGGTTGTCCTGTTCTACCATCTCTTAGTATTAGCTTTCCACTTTCGTCATGGCCACATTCTTTTAATAAGTCTCGAATATCTCTTTCATTCGCCCCATCAAATACTGGCGTGGCAATATGCCATCCCTTATCTTTTGCAGCCAAACCTAAATGCACCTCTAGTATTTGTCCAATATTCATACGAGAAGGAACGCCCAAAGGGTTAAGCATTACTTGCAATGGTACACCGTCCTCAGTAAATGGCATGTCTTCCTCTGGCAAAATTGTAGAAACAACACCTTTATTTCCATGTCGTCCTGCCATTTTATCTCCTACGCTTATCTTTCTCTTTGTTGCAACGTAGCATCTTACAACTTTTTTGATTCCTGGGGAAAGTTCTCCTTCTTCATCTGCCGAAAGAGTTTTTACCGATACAACAACTCCTTTTTCACCGTGTGGCATTTTTAAAGATGTATCCTTAACATCTTTTGCTTTTTCACCAAAGATCGCTCTTAGTAGCCTCTCTTCAGGGCTAATATCGCTACTTTCTCCTTTAGGTGTAACTTTACCCACAAGGATATCTTCAGCTTTTACTTCCGATCCTGGAACAATAACTCCATTTTCATCTAAGTTTCTAAGTGCTGTTTCTCCTGCACCTGGAATATCTCTAGTTATTTCTTCTGCACCTAGTTTTGTTTCTCTCGCCTCTGCTTCGTATTTTTCAATATGAACAGAAGTAAGAACATCATCCATAACTAATCTTTCGTTTAGGATAATAGCATCCTCGTAGTTATATCCTTCCCATGTCATAAATCCTACTAGAAGATTTTTTCCCAGTGAAATTTCTCCAGTATCAACAGAAGGTCCGTCAGCCAAAATTTCGCCTTTTTCTACTTTTTCTCCTTCAAATACTATTGGTCTTTGATTAATGCAAGTCCCTTGATTTGATCTTTTGAATTTAAGCAAATTGTACTCATCAACATTGCCTTCGTCATTCCTTATTTTTATTAAATCCGCGTCTACATATTCAACAACACCCGAGTTTTTCGCAATTTTAACTACTCCAGAATCCCTTGCTGCTTTTGCTTCCATCCCAGTTCCAACTATAGGAGCTTCTGAGACAATCAGTGGAACTGCTTGTCTCTGCATGTTTGCACCCATCAAAGCTCTGTTTGCATCATCATTTTCTAAGAAAGGAATCATAGCTGTAGCAACAGATACTACTTGTTTAGGAGATACATCCATATAATCTATTCTTGTTCTCTCAACAAGATCAATTTCTCCTCCAATTCCTCTAGATGCTACTTTTAAATTTGCAAACATTCCTTTTGAATCTAATGGTTCATTTGCTTGCGCAATTATCATTCGTTCCTCTTCATCGGCAGAGAGATATTTTATTTCTTTCGTAACTATTCCATCTTCAACAACTCTATATGGAGTTTCAATAAATCCGTACTCGTTGATAATTCCATACGTAGTAAGCGAACCAATCAATCCAATGTTTGGTCCTTCTGGAGTTTCTATCGGACACATTCTTCCGTAGTGAGAATGGTGTACATCTCTAACTTCAAAACTTGCTCTCTCTCTCGAAAGACCACCTGGTCCTAATGCTGAAAGTTTTCTTTTGTGTGTAAGTTCAGACAAAGGATTTGTCTGATCCATAAATTGTGAAAGTTGAGAACTTCCAAAGAACTCTCTTATTGCAACTGTAACTGGTTTGATATTTATCAATCCTTGAGGAGTAATTTCCGCAATATCTTGTGTAGCCATTCTGTCTTTGATAGCTCTTTCTATTTTTGATAAAGCAACCCTAAATTGATGCTGCAACAATTCTCCAACTGTTTTTAATCTTCTATTTCCCAAATGATCTATATCATCAATATTCCCTATTTTATATTCAAGATTAAGTAGATAACTTACAGAAGCTATCACATCATCTATTATTAAATGTTTAGGGTATAAATCATTTTTTCTTACAAGTATTGTATCTAGAAGTTCGTCTTGTTCTGTACTATCTAATATTTGTCTTAAAACAGGGTAATATACTTTTTCAGGAATTTTCGCATACTTTTCATTCGTTCTATCAACTTCTACATATTCCGATAATTCAACAAAGTTATTTCCTATAACTTTTGTAACAGTATGTTTCCCTCTATCATCTATAGCGTTTACTAAAACAGATTTAACGCCTGCATTTTCAATTGTTTTTGCAATCACAAGATTGATTTTGTCATTTTTTTCAAGGATTATTTCCCCAGTTCCAGGATTAATTACATCTTCTGCAACAGTGATTTCTTCTGCTCCACCATATAGTCTTTCTGATAAGCACAATTTTTTGTTATACTTATATCTTCCTACTTTTGATACATCATATCTTTTCGAATCAAACAAAAGAGAATTAATTAAATTCCACGCATTTATTTTAGTAATATTATCCGCTTCATCTGGTCTTAATTTTTTGTAGATTTCTTTTAGTGCCTCTTCTGAATTTGTAGCAAAATCTTTCTCTAGTGTTGAAATAAGTTTTGGGTCATCTCCAAACAATTTTAGAAGGTCGCTATTTGTCTCTAGTTCAACATCCATATTGCTTCCAAATCTATGCTGTTCATTTTCCAAATATTGTCCCATCGCTTTAACAAGAAGGGTAATAGGTTGCTTTCTGTTTCTATCTACTTTTACATAAAGCACATCATTTGCAACTTCATACTCTAACCAAGCACCTTTGTTTGGAATTAGTTGTCCTTTAAACAAAGGTTTTCCTGTTTTTAAGTCTATTTCTTTTGAAAAGTATGGTCCAGGAGCTCTAACTAATTGTGTAACAACAACACGTTCTGCCCCATTATAAATAAATGTCCCTGTTTCAGTCATCAAAGGAAAATTCCCCATGAATACTTCTTGTTCCTTTATTTCACCTGTATCTTCATTAATAAGCCTCACGCTAACTTTTAATTGAGTTGCATACGTAGCATCTCTTTCCTTACATGCTTCTTGGCTGTATTTAGGCTTCTCTCCCAAAGAACAGTCAACAAATTCCAGGATAAGGCTTCCCGCTTCTGCTTCTCTTCCTTCTTTGTCTTGTTTTCCAAGGCTTTGTATAGGAGAAAAATCTTCAAAGATTTCTTTTAGTCCCTCCTTGACAAACCACTCATACGATTTTGTTTGGATTTGAATTAGATTAGGTGTCTCTGCAATTTCTCCAATTTTAGAAAATGTTTGACGCTCTCTTTTCCCTAATTTTACAGCTATTGGCATATTCATCACTCCTTAATAAAATACTTAACTATAACTTTTGTCGTAATGCACTACTAAATAAATAACTATTATCAAGAAATTCGGATGCATCAATTCCCTGAATTATGGTATTATTAACTATTTTGCTCACAGTAAATTAGTAAATTGTTCAATGTTTTTTGCTTGATTTGCACCACAAAATTCTCCCTGCATTCATATGCAAAAACAGCAAAAATTACACTATAAGTCAATTTATAATAATATCACAACGTAGTCAAACTGTCAACAAATTTTCCGTGAATTTCTCAAAAATTCGCAAATAGATTGAAAAGGAACGTATATATACTATCTCTATTTCTATATCCACCCATGCAAAAGATACGAAACAGCAATCCTCTCTATATCTTTTATAACCCAAATATGGTATAATAGTCGCATCTTGATTTTACAATAGCAATATAAGGAGGTAGATATGTTAGAATTTATAAAAAATAGATTTTCAAGCAAGGAAGAAACTAGGGCAAATAAAATTCCGCCTTCTTACTTGTCTTCAATGGCTGATCACCTATCTCAAACAAACGTTATTGGGAATGATTTATACACGAAATATAACGTAAAGCGTGGATTGAGAAATGCAAATGGAACAGGTGTTGTAGTAGGCCTAACACGTATTGGAGAAGTTAAGGGTTATGAAACTGACGAACACAAAAATAAAATCCCTGTTCCAGGGCAATTATTTTATAGAGGATATGAAATCCAAGAGTTGCTAGATAATTACCAAAAAGAAGATCGCTTTGGCTTTGAAGAAGTATCATTTTTATTGTTATTTGGAGAATTGCCTACAAAAGACGAATTAACCGAATTCAAAAGGCTTATTTCTGAAAAACGTGAACTTCCCAAAGACTTTACTAGAGATATGATACTTACTACACCATCAAAAAATCTTATGAACAAATTAGCAAGATCAATACTTGCTTTGTATTCATACGACGAAAAACCAGACGACACAACTGTTACGAATATTTTAAAACAGTCAATTAATTTAATAGGAAGTTTTCCTGCTTTAGTTGCATATGCATACCAAGCAAAGATTTCGAGTTTTGAAGACAAATCATTGATAATCCACCAACCCAAGCCTGAACTAAGCACTGCAGAAAACATACTTCGAATGACAAGAATGAATCGTGAATACACAGACTTTGAAGCAAAAGTTCTGGATACATGTTTGATCCTTCATGCCGAGCATGGCGGTGGTAACAATTCATCTTTTACAACACATTTAGTTTCTTCTTCGGGAACAGACACATATTCCGTAATATCTGCTGCAATTGGTTCTCTAAAAGGGCCACTACATGGCGGAGCAAATATCTCTGTTTTAGGAATGCTTGACGATCTTAAATCGAGGGTTAACGATATCACAGATACAGACCAAGTAGATGCTTACTTAATCAAACTATTAAACAAAGAAGTTTACGACAAAAAAGGATTGATCTATGGTATAGGTCATGCTATATATACAATTTCCGATCCTAGAGCAATAATATTGAAAAAAATGGCAAAAACGCTAGCAGAGGAAAAGGGCTTGCTAGATGAATTCAATTTATGCTCTTATATTGAAGCACGTGCTCCATATCTCTTAGAACAAGTCACAGGAACAAAAAAAGATATTTGCGCAAACGTAGACCTTTATTCAGGTTTTGTATATAAAGCTTTAAATATTCCAGATGACATTGCAACCCCATTGTTTGCTACAGCAAGACTTTCTGGATGGCTTGCACATAGGCTAGAAGAAACAATTGCTGGCAAAAAACTAATGCGACCTGCATATGTTTGTGTTCAAGAGCACAAAAAATACATCCCATATCTAGAGCGTAAATCATTAGGAACAACCAGGGCTTTAAAACAAGCACAAAGGGAAGCAAAAAGAAGGTCAACTATGGATATTAAGGGGTTAAAGGACGAGTTGAAAAAAATCGAAAACGAAAAATAGCACCAACATATTTTGTCTATATTTATAAAATCAGAAAGGACGAAAAATGGCAAAAAAAAATATTAAAGCTCAACCATTTGCTTTTCCGACTCCCGTATATATAGTTGGAACATACAGCGAAGATAAAGTACCGAATGCAATGAACGTAGCATGGGGAGGAGTAACTAGTTCATCTCCTCCAACTCTTTCAATTTCCCTTAGAGCAGTACGTCAAACATACAAAAACATTTTGAAAACAAAGTCTTTTACAGTTAACCTAGCAAACGAAACATTAATTAAAGAATCTGACTACTTTGGTCTAATTTCAGGTGCTAAAGAAGACAAATTCGCAAAAACAAATTTAACTCCTATACAAAGTGATTTTGTAAATGCACCTTATATTGAAGAATTCCCAATATCTATAGAATGTGAGGTTGTAGATATAGTAGAAATAGGGAGCCACTTTCAAGTCATCGGCAAAATCGTAAATATTATAGTTGACGAAGAACTTCTAGATGAGGCAGGTGAAATATCAATTGAAAAGGCAAATCTTTTGCTATTCGAACCGATATCAAACAATTATTTTTCTACAGGAGAAATCGCCGGTAAGGCTTTTAACATTGGAAAAGAATTTCTTATAAAATAGGGAATTTTTATGAATTCACAATTGAATTTGTAATTTAAAAAGAGCAAACTTTTGCTCTTTTTTGTTTGGAATATTGAAATTAATTACTGTTTTTTTTCTTTGTATTCTTTCACTAATTTTAAAAGTTCGTTTTTTGACACAACTCCCAATTTTTCATATGCATTATGAATATGATTTTTGACAGTATATTTTGAGATGAATAATTCTTCTGCTATCTCTTCATAACTTTTTCCGTCATATGAGAGTCCTATCACTTCCCTTTCTCTGTTCGTCAATTTGGATTTTTCTGACATATCATCCATAATGCTTGATTCCGTTTCAACAACACCTGTGTTAAGTTTCAATTTTGCATCGGCAAAAAACCTCTCGCTAAAGTCATGTTGGAAAACATACACAAGAGTCATTCCATTTAATATTAGCAGCCATATCGAAACGAATTCAGTCAATATCAACAATTCAGTCCTCCCTAGGAACATTAGGACTAATAAAATTCCTGCCACAAGAACGTAAAGAATAACGAAAAATTGAACTGTCAATATGAATTTTCTTTCAAGTTTTCCTTGTATTTTTTTTGCAGCAAGAACCATACAAAATACGTGCAAAATCAACTGAGAAATTGATATTATCGCCGAAATAAAAAGAATGTTTGATGTAAGCTCTTCATTTATTATTTTATACTCACCATCTACAAAAAAACAGTGTATAGGGACATTAACGATTGTTGTAATGATCATGCATATATATATTACTTGCTGCAATACATATTTTTTTGTTGAACTAAGGGCAATTTCACTCTGGAGAAAGAACAGCCAAAAGAACTGCGTTAAACCTATAAATACAACATTTGCTCCTCTGTCAATTATTGTTGTTTCTTTGTAAATATCTATATCCATTCCATAATTGGAAACAATGAATATAATCCCCAGTCCAAACAATACTACTAGAAAATTTCTAAGATTTCTACTACTTTCAGTAAAGTCTCCTGTTATTTTAGAAATAAGCACAATAAGCGACAATGCCGCAACACCTACCATACCTGCTAATAATAGCACTACTAAAATAACACTTATATACATCTTTACCTTCCTTATTTCGAAAAGCATCAAGCCTAATAATTCAAAATATTATTTCTATTTTGGATAAAATGGTTGTTTATAGAAAGTGAAAAATAAGCCAAATACAAAATATGAATTTCTTTCCACTCCTATCTCTTTAATCCCATTACATAAATTATACCCTTTTCCAAAAATATATCAAGACATTACTAAGAAACTATGATATATTCGTGTTATACAACATTTCCCCATCTATCATTGTAAGTGCGCACGAACTCTTTCTAATCTCATCAGGTGTCATTTTCGTCAAATCACCTAAGAATACTGTCAAATCTGCTTTTTTTCCTATTTCCAGACTTCCTGTTTCATTTTCGCTGAAACTTGTGTATGCACCATTATACGTGAATATTTTTATTGCTTCCAAAAACGTAATCTTCTGGCTAGGTCCTACTATAGTTCCATCACTTGATTTTCTGTCCATTGCACAAGCCATCCCCACCAAAGGATTCTCTTCGAAAATAGGATTATCAGTACCTGAAGTACATATTATATCTCGGTCTATTAACGACTTTGCCGGGAAAATTCTTTCTGATCTTTCCCCATAATAATCAATATATCTTTCTCCATTTGCATCTATGAAATTTAGATTTAAGACTGGAATAAGAGACAATTTCTTTATTCTATCCATTTGTTCTTCTGTTGGAATAAAACAGTGTTCTATTCTATGTCTTGCATCTTTTCGCGGACAAACAGATTGTGCTTTTTCAATAATATCAAGCCACATTTCTATTGCCCTATCTCCTACAGCGTGAGCTGACAATTGACAGCCACTTGCGTGTAACTCTATTGCAAGTTGTTCTATTTCTTCTCTCTCCAACGACATTGTCCCCATATCATCTTTTGAGTGGCTGTATGGTTCTAACATCGCTGCACTTGGCACACTACTCGCACCATCTATCATAAACTTTGCAGTTCCAAATTTAAGCCTTTCTCCTTTAATAAGATTCCTACCTATTCCTAGTGCTGCAAACTCTTCATTTACTCTCATATAATTTTCTTTGCCAAAAAAGCTAAAGAACATAACGTGAGCTCTTAGCTTAAATTTCCCCGATTCAACAGCATTCACAATGCCAATGTTTGTATGTTTTCCAAATCCACCTGCATCGTGTACAGATGTTACTCCAACTTTAATGTTTTCAAAACTCTCTCTTTCTATGCCTCTTTCTATTGCTTTTGGGTCAAATTCTACATAAGAAAGCATATCATAATACGCATTATCTGTTACGCGACCTTGCAGTTCCCCTTTTTCAGACCTTTCCACTTCTTTGCTCGTAAACTCCTTCGCTCTTTCTGTATCCATATTACATTTTTCGAATCCCAAAGAGTTAAATACGCCCGAGTGTATCTCACATCTTGCCACCAATATAGGATTGTCTGGTGCAAGCTTGTCTAACATCTCTTTCGTAGGATGTTCTTTTTCTAACATGCGCATTTCATCATATCCCCAAAAAACAATCCACTTTCCTTTTTCTGTTTTATCTACTTCATTTTTTACAACTTCATACAATTCTTTTAAGGAAGCAACTGCTGAAGGGAAAACATCAACAAACCCATCTTTTGTAATGCCCGAAACAATGGTATGTGCATGCGAATCTATTATTCCTGGGCAAAGGGTATTTCCTTTTAAATCAATTATTTCAGTTTCTTCCCCTTTCACTTCCATTATTTCTTTATTGGTGCCCAATGACAAAATTTTATCATCTTTTACACCTATTGCCTCATACAGATTGTTCTCTTTGTCTGCCGTAACTACTATCCCATTATGAAAAATATAATCTGCTTTTTTCATTTTAGATCTCCCTTCAAAAATTTATCGTTTTGTTATCTATATATACACTTATTAGCTCCTTAGTTTCAATTATAATATAAAAGTGGCAAATCTTTGCCACTTTTATAAGTTTATCATTGTAACGAAACAATGAAATTATACTTTGTAGAAACCTTTGTATTGTTCTTTAATTTCTTCGATTAAAGCTATTGGTCTTGGCTTAGTTGCTAGACAAACAACAACGAATACTACGATGTTTACTAAGAACGATAATAATGTTACTCCACCTTTAGCAAAAGGTCCTAAGAATTCGATTGAAGAAGGATCTCCTGTTACTATTGGCAAGAATGTAAATACTACTAATACTGTAAGTCCTGAAAGTAATCCTGCCATAGCGCCAGGTACATTAGCTCTCTTCCAGAATAAAGCTCCAACTGTTGGAACCATAACTTGAGCTGTTCCTGCAAGTGCAACTAAACCTATTGTAACTAGAAGTCCAGGTACATATAGACACATTACATATGCGATAGCCGATAAGATAAGTATGCACCAACGTCCAACCCAAACTAGTTGTTTTTCAGTCATATTCTTGTTGATATAAGCTTTGTGGAAGTCAACTGTCCATACCGCCGACATAGCGTGTATTTGAGAGTTTGCAGTAGACATTGCTGCTGCCGCACCACAAGCGATTATTAATGAAGCAAGAATAAACGGAGCATAATCATAAAGCATTACTGGAAGTATTTTGTCAGGTGTATTACCATCTTCAATAAATGTTGGCTCTAATACAACTCCTGTATTTCCAACAAGCATTGAACCTATATATGCGATAGCCGCAACTGCTAGCAAGAATGGCATCAAGCTAAATAGTTTTGGAGATTTAACCGCATACATTCTTGTCCAAAGCTGAGGTCCCATGAATGATCCAACTGGTGTGATTATAAACATCGCAAGCCATCCCATCCACATTCCTTCGCCTAGGTGCAAGTGCTCAGGTTTAACTACTGCTAACTCCTCGAATACTCCTGATGGTCCTCCAACTTCTCCTGCAACATATATACCAGCGTATACCATACCGAAGAATAATAGTACTCCATAGAATATATCTGTCCAAGCAACAGCTCTTAGTCCACCTGACCATACATATATGATGATTACTACATAGAACAATAAAGCAGCCCACTCAAAAGGAATTACTCCATTTGATGCAACTTCAATTAGATAAGCTCCACCAGAAAGTTGAATTTGCAGATAAGGTATTGTAAATATCAACATAACGATAGCTACAACATTACCTAGTTTAACTGAACCATACTGATGTTTAAAGAAATCTTTTGGTGTGATATAGTTATTTTCTCTACCAAAGTACCATACTCTTTTACCAATTACATAGTACATTACACCGAAAAAGATATTCCATGCGATTGCAGTCCAATATAAAGGACCACTTGTGTAGAATAATCCATTCGATCCTAAAAATGCAAATGAACTCCACCATGTTGCTGCTACTGTAAAGAATACAGCTACAGAACCCATACCTCTTCCTTGTACGAAGAAGTCTTCTGATGTTGGAAGTGATTTTTTACCTGCGATAGCACCCATAATCAATGGGATTAGCATGAATAAAAATATAATCAAAATAGCGCCTATATCTTGTCCACTCATTTGACTTCACCTCCTTTTTCATCTTCAACTTTTTCGAATCCAAAGTTAACTTTATATGCATAAAATAACACTGCACACATATAAACCCACCAACAAATTATGTAGCCATAAATGAATGGGAGGCCAAATATGAATGGTTCAACTTTAGATTGGAAAAAGAAAACTCCTGGAAACTCCATAAAAGCAAAACCTATTACTAGTAATATAGTGATTACTAATGTTTTCTTTGACATTTTACGTCCTGTCATTTCTTTTCTCCTTTCCTTATTAATATAGAAATAATTTCTTGAGCAACGACGATTTAATTTAAAAATAATATATTCTCTGCCGCTCTTCTATTTAATACTACACTTATACATATTTTTTTGTAATAGTCCTTAAAGACTATTTTGCGATTTTGCACCAAAATATTGTGACAATTTTAACACATCCGTCATAAACCACGTCGCACAAATCTCGCAATATTTTAGCATAATAATACCGGCCTACTAATCATTAGATCTACTTCTAACCATTAGGCGACCGGCACAACTCAACCTGTTCTTATTCTATTATCTATCTTTTATCCAATTGATATACTAGATTTTTATATTTCTTTAACTTCAACATCAATTGTAATCTCTAATTCTTTAGCTGCCTCTAAATAGTAATCCACTTCTTCAAACGACAACATATCTGAACTGATTAATCCTTTTGTTTCAACCTTATCATTTACTAACATTTTCGTAAACAAAGATCCACCTTGCCCTGTGAAATACATTTCACCTGTCAAGCCTGATTTTGCAAATGCGTCTACACATCCGAGTGAATTTACATATGTTTCAACCAAGACTTTCTTTCCATCTTTTTCTCCATACGCTTCCACAACACAAGCACCTGTATCTGATTCTAGTCCTTCATCAAGTATTTCTTGAATTTCAGATGCGAACTTAGGTGCAGGCGGAATATGTGCAAGTACTACATCAAATGGCGCTATCTCTACTCCACTTATTGTTTCTTTTTCTTTTGAAAGTAATCCAGCTCTGTAAAGTGGAGACGCAAAGTCAACTCCTATACCGCCATATTTAAAATATGAATTTTTACATCCTTTGAAATGAGTATCTGCATTCATCCCAATATATACAGGCTCATCATGTGCATGCTCCACAAGAGTAACTTCTTTATCTATTCCTCTATATGTTCTTTTTATAGGTAAGCTATGAGGCTCTGTTTCTACAATTTTGCCGTCAATATACGCATACGCCTGATCCGTCATATCTCCTAAAGCAGTTACAGGAGACCACCAGAATGGAAGAAATCTCTTAGATTCTACTCCTTCATATATATTGAAATAAATTGTTTCACAACTATCTAAATATTTCATCGCATTTCTTGCTACTACACAAACTACTCCTGGAGCCGAGCCTGTTCCAATTATTGCTGTCTTTCCATTCGCAGCAAACTTAGGACCATATTCTTTATACATTACTCTGATACCTTCAATCCAATCTTCATGCAATTCTGGCGATTCTGCCGCAGCAAAATCTTGATAATCCGCTCCAATCTCTAATGCAGCATTTAATACTTTTGGACCATATTTCAACGGAAGTGCATTAACAATAATATCGCAACCTTTTGCTGCCGCAACAATATTATCTTTGTTAGTTGCATCAACTTGAACGCCCTTTCCCTTCTTCAATATTTTAACCAAATTATTTACTGCATTCATATCATAGTCAGCACATATTATTTCCGCAACATTTGGTTCTTCATCCATTCTTTGTGCAACAGTAGAACCTTGTGCACCTGTACCTAATAGAAATATTTTCTTCATTTTCTCTCCATTCCGCCATTCGCAGGCTACATAATATAATTTATTCTTGGCATCTCAGCTTTCGTTATATAATACATAATTTACCAAGCTTTTCAAACCCTTGATCTATAATTTATAGTTGTATTTTATTTCATTTAAACATAAACAAAAAGTTATATATTGGTTTTATTCGTTTTCTTTTTTGTTTTAGAAAACAAAAAATTAAATATTCAAAAATACAATAGCAAAAAATGACATTTTCAAAAACAAAATATATAACTAAACTTGTGCAGTATTAGTAAACACATAACAATGTATTCTTCTATAAATATACAAAACATTTTAAACACAATGCAAAAGGAGCAATTTCGTAAATCGCTCCTTTATCTCATTGCTCCTCGTTTTGAATTCTAGTCCAAGTTGTGTGATTTGATTTATTCAGCTAATTCTTTTGTGGAGTAAAGTTGAACTCCTCCAGATTTCAAGACCTCTATAGCTCTCTCTGTATCATCTACCCTGAAAATGATCACAGCATTTCCATTCACTGATTTCATAAACGAATAAATATATTCTATACTTATTTTTGCATCGTTAAGTAATTCTGCTGCCTGATCTAGGCCGCCTGGTGAATCATCAATCCCCAATGCAATTACTTCTGTAATACTAGCTGCAAATCCAGCTTCCTTTAATTTTGAAACTGCTTTTTCAGAATCATCAACGATACAACGTAAAATCCCAAAATCTACTGTATCAGCAATACAGATTGCTTTCATATTCACATCGCAGTCTGCTAAAGCTTCTGTAAAAGCCGCTAGCCTTCCAGGTCTGTTTTCTAAATATACAGATATTTGCTTTACCATCATAATAGCACCACCTTTCTACGACAAATCCCTTTTGTCTTCTACTCTAACTGCTTTTCCAACACTTCTAGGAAGTGAACCTTCATTTAGAAATGTAAGTTTTGCTGAGATACCAAGTATTGATTTCAATTCATGATTAACTCTATCTCTCAAATCCTCTATAAATTTAATATTATCAATTGCTAGACCTTCTGCAAGTTCAACCAAAATTTCGAATGTATCTGTATTGTTCACTCTATCTACAACTATTTTGTAATTCATTGTCAATTCTTCAAATTTCGCAATTACAGTTTCAATTTGCGTTGGAAAAACATTTACTCCTCTAATAATAAGCATATCGTCTGTTCTTCCCATTACTCTACTCATCCTAATTGTCGTTCTACCACATTCACACGGTTCTTCCATAAGATATGCTATGTCTCTTGTCCTATATCTGATTAAAGGAATTCCCTCTTTTCCAATTGTTGTAAATACAAGTTCTCCCTTTTCACCATAAGGCAAAACTTCTAGTGTGTCTGGGTCAATTATTTCTGGCAAGAAGTAATCTTCATTAATATGCATTCCATTTTGCATTTCGCAACTACAAGAAACACCCGGCCCAAGTATTTCGCTAAGTCCGTATATATCGTGCGCCCTAATATTTAATCTTTTTTCAATTTCTTTACGCATTTCAACTGTCCAAGGTTCAGCCCCAAAGATTCCCGTCTTCAACGACATATCTTCAATACACATATCTGGATTTTTTTCTATTGCTTCTGCTATTGTCAAAGCATAAGATGGAGTACAGCATAAAACAGTGCTTTTAAAATCTTTCATTAATAAAATTTGCTTCTCTGTGTTTCCACTACTCATTGGAATTACAGATGCTCCCACGTACTCAGCTCCTGCGTGTGCACCTAATCCTCCTGTGAATAGTCCATAACCATAAGCAACTTGTACTACAGACTTTCTATCTCCATCTGCCATGGCTAAACATCTTGCAAAACATTCTGCCCAATTATCCAAGTCTCTTTTCGTGTAACCAACAACTGTAGGCTTGCCTGTCGTTCCCGACGACGCATGTATTCTTACAATATTACTTAATGTTGTAGAAAACATTCCGTACGGGTAATTTTCTCTCAAATCATCTTTATAAGTAAATGGCATTTTCTTCAAGTCATCTAAAGTTTGAATGTCTTCTGGTGTCAACCCTTCTTTTTGCATTTTAACTCTATATGGTTCACAATTTGTATATACATGTTTTATTGTTTGTTTAAGTTTGGCAAGCTGCAATTCATTCATAGTTATTCTATCTGCAGCTTCCATTGGATTATTCCAAATCATATTTACTTCTCCTTTTCATTTTACATTATCTAGCTCAGAAACAAACACACATTAAATGTTGTTGTCTATGAGTAATGTTATCTGTTCTATTGTGCTTAGTCCTTCATTGCGTGCAATTTGTTCTTAATTTATGGCACTTAGTAAATCAAATTTTATTGTTCTCTGCCCATCTTGAATGCTTTTTTGTTCAGTTCCACAAAGGCAGGTTTAATATTCTCTTCTATTTTTTTAATCCAAATTTCTTCTTCAAAAGGAAGACTTGTCGACAAAGCCCCTAGGAGAGCTACATTTACCGCTTTTGTATTGCCGCATTCAATAGCTATTTTTAGTCCATCAATTATCTTTGCATTCTTAAATGTATTTTTAAAATAATTTTCTAAGTTTTCAGGATATTTGGCTGCGCCTATAATTACAGGCATCGGATTTATCTCTTGATTATTAATGAACATCACACCATCTTTTTTTAAGTAAGGGACATATCTATACCCTTCCAACATCTCGAATGCCAAAATAACATCAGCTTCTCCTTCATCTATAATAGGAGATCCTACCGTATTTTCACTAATTCTAACGTGAGTTACAACACTTCCCCCTCTTTGTGCCATACCATGCACTTCCGAAAGTTTTACATCATAACCTTTTTCCAAAGCAATATTCCCTAAAAGCACGCTAGCTAACAACGTACCTTGCCCACCTACACCTACTATCAAAATGTTTAAATCTTTCATTTTATATGTCCTCCTTTATCGCTCCAAACGGACATGTTCTCGTACAAAGATCACAGCCTACACATCTTTCCTTAACTATAACTATATCATCTCTCTGTTTTTCAATAGCCGGGCATCCTATTTCCATACATTTTTTGCATTTCTTGCAGTCTTCAGTAATACAGTATTTTAAATCTGTAGGTTTGATAATAAGAACGCAAGGTCTTTTCGTAATTATTACAGAAAGCTCTTCTCTTTCAGACTCTTCTTTTATTAATTTTTCCAAATCATTTAATTCAAAAGGATCAATTTCAACTATGTTCTTGATACCAATACTTTGACACACCGCCTTAATATCTATTTCTGGTGCAGGCTCACCTTTTGCGTTAAATCCTGTGCAAGGATTATGTTGATGACCTGTCATTCCAGTAATTCTGTTATCAAGAATCATAACTGTTCCTTTGCAACCATTATATACCATATTGATAAGTCCGGTAATCCCCGAGTGGAAAAATGTAGAGTCACCTATAACTGCAACTACATCTTTTTCCATTTCTCTGCCTCCAGCTTTAGCAAATCCATGTGCCATACTTATAGATGCACCCATACACAAACAGACATCCATTGCCGATGTAGGTGGCAACGATCCCAAAGTATAACAACCTATATCTCCCGAAACAATCTTTTTTAGTTTTTTCAGCGTATGAAAAACTGCTCTATGTGGGCATCCAGCGCACATTAATGGCGGTCTAACTGGAGCATTTTCTATATCTAATTTCTCCGGGATTTCTTTTCCAAATACTTCCTTGATTCTATTTGTAGAATATTCTCCTTGTATCCCCAAATATTCTTTTCCTGTTGCTTCTATTCCTAATAATCGAACTTGATTTTGGATAAATGGTTCTCCCTCTTCCATAACGTACACTTTTTTTACTGAGGAAGCAAACTCTTTTATTAGCTCTTTTGGCAACGGGTACACACTACCTATTTTAAGTATTGAAGCTTCAGGCATTGCTTCTTTTACATATTGATAGCATATTCCCGAAGTAATTATTCCTATTTCGTCGCTTCCTTTTTCTATCTTATTTATTTCTAATTTGTTGCTATCTTCGCAAAATTTATTTAACCTTGCTTCTTGCTCAACATGTAGCCTTCTCGCCATAGCTGGCATAGCCACATATTTTTGTATGTTTTTTTTGTAAGGCTTAACTACAACTTCCTTTGGTTCTCCTATAGAGACAACTCCTCTTGAATGAGAAATTCTTGTATGTGATCTTACTAGAACTAACGAATCGTATTGTTCGCTTATATCATATGCTATCTTTATGTAATCCTTGCATTCCTGAGAGTTTGACGGCTCTAACATTATCACTCCTGCACTTCTTGCATAAAATCTAGAATCTTGCTCATTTTGACTTGAATGACAGCCATTATCATCTGCGACTATCGCAACAATTCCACCATTAACGCCTGTATATGCAGCTGTAAAAAAAGGATCCGCCGCCACATTTAGTCCTACATGTTTCATACATGTTAAGGCTCTTGCTCCAGCTATTCCAGCTCCACAAGCCACTTCCATTGCAACTTTTTCATTTGGCGCCCATTCCACATGCATACTTTCATATTTTGTTGCATTTTCTGTGATTTCTGTACTTGGAGTCCCAGGATACGAAGAAATAACTTTTACACCTGCTTCGTAAGCTCCTCTTGCGAATGCTTCATTCCCTAGCATTACGTGTTTTACTTGTTCACTCATATATTTTTCTCCCTTACACCACTATTATATATCCATCTACCTTAAATCTGTTACTCTCTTTGCTTTCCCTTCAAATCTTGGGAGCGTACCTGTTGGGCAAAGTGTAACTTTTGCATCCACCAACAAATTCGATCTCAATGCATGCTGGATTTTATTCTTCAACGCATCCAACTCTCTATAGTCACTCAACAAATCTTCTCTTGTAAACTCTACTTTTACTTCTAATTTATCCATAAATCCTTCTTTTGTGACTATTATTTCGTAAAATGGATTTACTTCATCCATTGTCATTAGAACAGATTCAATTTGCGAAGGATATACGTTTGTAGCCTTAATGATAAGCATATCGTCTGTTCTACCTTTTACTTTTTCCATCCTAATTGATGTTCTGCCACATGAACATGGTTCTTCTATCAATCTCGTTATATCTCTAGCTCTATATCTTAAAATTGGAAAGGCTTCTTTAGTAAGTGAAGTAAATACGATTTCGCCCTCATCTCCGATAGGAAGTTGCTCCAAAGAATTAGGATCTAATATTTCAGGCAGGAAATGATCTTCTGCAATATGCATCCCTACTTGTTTATAACATTCTCCTGAGACTCCCGGCCCAATAACTTCTGAAAGCCCATAATTTTCTGTTGCTAATATTCCTAGTTGTTTTTCAATTTTTACTCTCATCTCTGGCGTGTGACCTTCACTACCAAATAGTGCTAGCCTTAATTTTATTTTGCTTTTGTCTACATTTCTTTTTTCTATTTCATCTGCCAAGAACAATGCATAAGACGGAGTAGATATTAATATCGTTGTCTCTAAATCTTCCATCATCATAAGCTGTCTCTCAGTATTACCTGACGACATAGGGACTACTAATGCTCCTAGATTTTCCATTCCAGAATGTAGTCCAAATCCTCCTGTGAACAATCCATACCCAAACGAAATTTGAACTACGTCTTCAGGGGTTGCTCCTGCTGCGCAAACAACTCTTGTGACTGCTTCAGACCATATCTTTAAATCATTTTTCGTATATCCTACGATCTTGGGTTTTCCTGTAGTTCCTGAAGAACCATGTAGCCTTACGACATCTTTTTTTTCTGCAGCAAACATTCCAAATGGATAATTGTTTTTCAAATCATCTGCAGTAGTAAATGGGATCTCTTTCAAATCATTTAATGTTTTGATATGCTCAGGTTTAAGCCCTATTTCATCGAACTTGTTTTTGTATAAGGCAACTTTATTATAGCAAAGATCAACTGTCTGTTTTAGCCTTGTAAGCTGCAATTCTTTAATATCTTCTCTATTTGCGCATTCTATTTTTTCATTCCATATTATATGTTTCATTTTAGCTTTAGTATCCGAATTATATCAGATAGCATCCCCTTTCTAACTTTTATAGATTATCATATTTTTGAATAAATATAAAGAAAATAGCTTGGTTTTTCTTGTTCAAAATTATCACTTTACATCCTAATAATAATGATATTATTTGATCCTAGCCTCTACACTTTCTTTTTTTCTTTTTACTCTAAGTACTGTAATTAATCCAATAGCTATACCTGCCGATGCTGTAGCAATATAAAATGCTGGTGCCATAAGATCTATATCTGTCACTGCTATATTTTTATAATACCCTGCTATTTGTGATGAGACTATAGCACTTATTCCAAATGATGTGAGAACAATACCATAATTTGTCGCCATATATTTAGGCCCGAAAGTGTCAGCAGTCAATGCAGGGAAACTTGTCAACAATCCTCCGTAGAAAAATCCCACGCCTGCAATTACTGCAAAAATCATATACCCCTCCGCTAAAGGGACTAAGAAGGAGAAAATTGCCGATCCAACCAAAATAATCGTTATTGTATTTATTCTACCTATTCTATCCGAGACCATTCCCCAGAACAACCTACCAAGTGCATTAAATATTGCAATTAACAATACTCCGATTGCTGCCGCTTCTCCAAGTCCCTTTGCAACCGCAATTGGTTTTGCAAAGCCTAGTATCATTAGACCACCCATACATCCTAAGAAAAATGTTAATATAATAATATAAAATTCTGGTTTTTTCACCATTTCTTTTGACGAATAATTCTTGATATCTTTTGTGGCAGATAATTTGATTTGTTCAACTTCACCTTCTTTAGGAGTAGTCATCACAAATCCACTACCCATGCATACAATTAGCGAGATTATGCTCAATACAATAAATGTGTTTTGCTCACCAGCACCCACTCCACCAAATGAATCAATCAACAATTCCATAACAGGAGTAAATATTATTCCACTGGCTCCTAACGCCGCAACTACAATCCCTGTAACAAGGCCTCTCTTTTTCGGGAACCATTTCTGCGCACAAGATATACTTGGAGAGTAACAAATACCCGAACCCAATCCACCTATTATTCCATACGTAATCCATATAAGCCATGGTGTAGCTGATGTAACAAATCCCGTTGCAAAAAATCCTATAAAAATTAATAAAGATCCAACAATAATTGTTGTTCTAATCGAATATTTTTCTTCTATCTTTCCACCTATTATTCCACCAACTCCTAGCATTGCAAGTAGCAACGAAAACGATAAGCTGGCGCCTGCATTATCACCCAAGAAAATAGTCTTTGCTATTCCCTCTTGGAAAATGCTCCATAAATTCCCAATTCCAACGCATAATTGGATCAGTACTGCTGCAACAATTGCATAGTATTTTTTTTTCGTGTTATAATTTTTCACAACGCACCTCTTTCTTTGTTCTTAAAAATAAAAAAACTGCTTTCGGTTGTTAAGCCTTAAGCAGTTATATTCCATAAATTGTGTTTTGGATATTTACTTTCTTTGTCTTAATCAACCATGCAAAAAGGAGCCTTTATTAAAATAAAAGCTAAAATATCCGTAAAAGAATTCTACTATGAAATTTTTAATCTGTGGTAATATGTTCATTTTCAATCCTTTTTTTTCAAAACAATTTCATCTATCAACAAGTATTACACAAAACTATATACGTGTCAAGCGTTTACGAAAAAAACTTTCATTTTATTTTCGCTCACAAAATCTCTAATGTTTTCTGCCTTTTTCTTAGATAAAGCGAGTAATCAGCAAACATGATTCTAATATTTGTATAATTCGCATGCTCATACAAACGGCAAAACTTACAGACAATCAATCTGTTATAAATGGACAATCAATCTGTTATAAATGGA
>CAYJEX010000012.1:0-20337 GCA_964369465.1 uncultured Oscillospiraceae bacterium | reverse complement strand
GACAATCAATCTGTTATAAATGGACAATCAATCTGTTATAAATGGAATTATTTGACTTTTATATCTTAAAATGGTAGTATGTAAATAAGTATGTAATTTTGGAATTTAGGAGATTTTATGAAAAGAAGTGTAATTTTTATTTTAGTTTTTAGTTTGTTTTTTTGTATTAATTCTAGTGATATAAAAGCAAATAACACTGATGATATTGAGTATAATTCTAACATTACTGTTGATGTTAGTACAGCTGATGAATTTTTAACTGCTCTTTCTACTTCATCTACTATAAACATTCAAAGTGATTTGGATTTTTTAGGGCACAGCTTCACGGATCAAGCAGCTTATATGAATGATTTTACTGGCGAAATAAAGGGGAATGGATATGCTATCAAAAACTTGAATAGGCCTTTATTCCATTCACTTACCAACAGCGTAATTAGCGATTTGATTATAGCCTCATCTGATATTAATTATAATAGTTCGTATGGAATTATTGCCAACACTGCTGTTGATACTACTTTTACTAATGTTCATGTTATTGATTCCTCAATTGTTTCTAATACTGGTAATGGGGCTAGTGGATTTGTAGCAAACACAACTAATGTAACAGTTAACAATAGTTCTATACTTAACACGTATGTTGAAGGGAAAGAATATGTTGGCGGAGTTATAGCTCGTAATACTGGCGTATCTACTTTTAACAATGTTTTTATAGATACTACTACTACTGGAAAGGGTTGGCATGTTGGTGGATTTATAGGTAAGAATGAAGGCACCGTTACTATAAACAATAGTATTTTAGCAACGCTGTTTAAACCGTTAAGTGGTACTGCTAGAAGAGGTGGTATACTTGGTAGTTCTGATAGCGGAGATTATATTATTTTAAATAATGTCTTAAATGCTACTGACGGTGTTGATGTAGCCAGCATAAATAGAATAATAGGTTACGGATATGGTAATGGTTCTAACTTTTATGATTGGTCTGGGCACTCCTTCAAAAAACAAAATTACAGTTGGCTAACAGAAATTGCCAGCGAGAGTATTAATGACGATTTTTTCAAAAACTCTTTATTGTTAGATGAGGAAATATGGGATATAAGTTCTACTAGTTTAAATAAGCTTCCTGTATTAAAATCAGCATCAATAATAGACGATTATATTAGTAGAATTCCAGAAGTTCCTACATATATTAAAACTGTAAGCGAATATGACGAGTTAATTAAAAATGGGTACAGCAATACATTAAGTCAAGAATATAAAATGCTTCTAATGCAACGTGATTTGGTAAATAATATAGGGTATGATTATTTAATTGATTTTGCACATTATAGTAGTATTAATAGTGAATTTTTAAGTTGGTTAATGACCGATTACAAAAACTTAAGTTATTATACTTTGGGAGGAAGTCCTGATGGCAAATACATTAATGAACTAAATATTTTATTAATGCTATATAAGGATCCTATTATCAAAGAAGATTTATCAAATAACGCAACAACTGTTCATGGCAATATACAAAGTGACGTTTATAAGAAAATGTTCTTTTCAATTGGTAAAGGCTACAGTATAACTGTAAGATTTTGGACAGCTCATCAAAATGATTCCAACAACGATGGAGTAAGTGTTGGAACTTTTGATTCTTATGACCACCCTAGTGTTTCGCATCCTGTTGATAGATATAAAGTGTTTAAAAAATTATATAATAATAATTTATTAGGATATCAAAACACAGAAAATGTTTTTATTACTAGTAATTTGATGTTTGAAAACTTAGAAGTTGAAGAAATGCGTTACGTATTAAACGCACATATGGATGACAAAACAGTCGAATGGTTAAACTGGTATATAGAATCGGAAGATGAAGCGGCCGGGTTAAATGAAGAAGAATATTACAAAAGTCCTAATAGCAGAAGAAGCCCTTATACTTATATGGAATACACAGATAAATTCGGTTATTATAAACCCGAATTTTCTGACATGAGCAAATTTGACGAATGGGATAATAAATATAAATTTTCACAATTTGGAATAGATAAACTATACTTTGAAAGTCCTAAATCATGGACAGTCTTTGAAGGAGGAGGAATTTGCTGGGGAATTTCTAAAACTGGCGCAGATATATGGAATGTAGCAGGAGTTCCTTCTAATGCTGTTAGTCAACCTGGACATTTAGCGTTTGTTTTTTCTTCATATGATGATACTAATGACAATATGTTTTGGGGCCATGTTCATAATAGTGCTGGAAATTGGGGATTAACAGGTTCTGGCGGACCTACTGCTATGCACGATAAGTTTTATGTTCGTATGCCTCTTACTTGGGGAGATGATAGTTCTGTTTCTGGTTATAGTGCTAGTTATATTTTTCTATCGCAAGAAAATTTAAATAATTTTGATGTTTATTCTGAAGGATATTTAAATAGATTAGTTGCCAATTCATTTACTGGCGATACAGCAAAGCAAGAAGAAATACTAAGAAACACTATAAAAATAAACAACAGAGATTATGGGGCTTGGCTAGACCTTGTTAAGCTTTATGTAAACGATACTTCTAAAACAAATGACGAATTAATCATATTCTTGGAAGAGGTATCTTCTGCATTAGAATATAGTCCATTACCTATGTATCATTTATTTGAACTCGTATTACCTAGGCTAGAAGATTCTCCTACTCATAGCGGAATATATTATTCAATGTTAAATGATAATTTAAACCATGATTTAAATGTTACCAAAACAGACAATTTAGAGTATTTAGGCATACATGAACAAGCAGAACATTTACTTGGAATTGTTGATACTGATTTAGCCAGCTTTTCTTTTAATGGAGAACATGCTAATGAAATTAGATTATCTGAAGAAAAATTTAGTGGAAGTAAAGTAGTTTGGGATTATTCACTAGATGGTGGATCAACATGGGCCCAAACAGAAGAAATGAATGTTTTATTAAGTGATGAAGACCTTGCTAAAATTACATCATCAAACGATATTAAAATTCATATAGTTGGTTTACCATATACAGATGATAACATCTTTGTTATAGATATCACTGATGGTGTTATAAACTCCTTATATCCAAATGATTTAGAAAATAGGTTAATTGGTGCTGAGTTGTTATTGGAATATTATGATAATGATTTGAAAAAATGGGTTACTATAGAAAATGATCGTTTTGAAGGAGATGTTACTTTAAATGTAAGAGCAGCAGCATATGATACAGTTTTACCAAGTGAAACTATTACCTATACTTTTACTAAAAACAATATAGACGAAACTAAACAATATGTTTATATCGAAAACATAAACTTGATAGATAGTTCAAAACCTTATAACAAAGACAAATCTGGAACCAACTTAATTAATGGCAACATAAATAATAATTATTATAGTGTCGATAAACTGCCACAGTTCATTACATATGAATTTAGCGACGTAATAAAATTATCCAAATTTGACTTTTTACCGTATCCAACCAATACAGGCAGACCAAAAGCAATTAACTTATATGGCAGTTTAGATGGGATTAAATTTGAAAAAATTCAAAGTTTTACTAACATTGAAAACACTCCTGATTTAAAAGAATTTGATATAGACATTCCAGCAGAAATCAAATTTGTTAAAATAGAATTTACAGAATCTCATGGCGGAGGTATAGCTGGTAATTTGGCTAATTTTTATGAGGATGTTACTGTAGATATCAGCAAATTAGAAGACGTTATATTAACGGCAAACAGATTACTTAGTAATAATAATAAAACGGAAGAAGCTAATGTATTATTAGAGACTATATATAAAGAAGCAGCCGATTTGCTAAGCACCAATTACACTCAAGAAAATATAGACGAGATGGTTAATAAGCTAAATAGTGCTATAACAGACTTCAAAAAATCGCCAGATAAGGTTTCCCCTGATGATGATTCTGGTCAAGATGATTCTGCTAGCCAAGACAATTCATCTAACGATGAAGCAGGAACACCTGACAGCGAAGTCCCTTCTCAAGATAGTTCGAAAAATTTTATTATTAATCTTGATACTGATTTAGATGTATTAATAGACGAAAAAGACTTTGAACAATTGTTCAATTCGGAAGATTTGAAATTCGACGATTTAGAAATCAACTTAAAAATTGAAGGTGATTACAATACAGACGAATTAGAACTAATAAACAATTTTATTAAGAACAATAATGAGAATATGATCATTGGAGAAATCCTTAATATTACATTAGAAAAAGTAGTTAATGGCGTCACAACAAACATCAATAGCTTATCAGAAGAAATCGAACTAGTTTTAACTATTCCAGAAGATTTAAGAGGCAGTGATAAAAAGTTCGTTGTATTACGAGTTCATGATGGTGTTGTTTCAGTATTAGAAGATTTGGATAATAATGATGATACAATTACTATTAAAACTAATAAATTTTCCACTTATACTATTGCAGAAGTAACAAGTACTGAACTAACTTCTGGTTCTGATATTGATAAAAACAACTATACATGGATATTTATCGGCATAGCATTATTATTAATTGGATTAATAATATTTGTATATATTAAAAAGAGAAAGAATCAATAATCATTTGATCAAGCACATAGCGTTTTTGAATCCCGTCTTTAACATGAGTTTCCAAAACAATAAAATGACCTACTACCTTGACATAGTAAGTCATTTTTTGTTTATTTTTCGCTCCACCCCAATATTTGAAATAGAGCTTATTTTTTTAATTAAGTTATATTACTTTGGATCTGCAAGCTTTGAGCCAAAGAAAATATCAAGGATTTTATTATCCGGTTTCTTTGTACACAGTGCTACTACAATAAATGTTGTAAACGATAATACAAGACCTGGTAAAATTGGATGTTGTGCCCAAGCTGGCATAATAGCAGGCCATAAATACATAGCTGCCGTAGAACCAAATCCCACCAACATAGATGCTATATTAGCATAAACATTTGCTCTCTTCCAATAAAATGCTCCAATAAGCGATGGTAAAATCCCTGCTCCCATCATGGCGAATGCAGAAGACCATAAGAAAATTAGACCTGCAATTGTCTGAGCAAAGTACGCAATAACTATAGCTAAAATCGTACATATAATCATCGTTCCTCTAGATATTTTCAAAACTTGTTTTTCTGTTGCCTTCGGGTTGATAAGTTTTTTGTAAATATCGTAGCTTGTACATTGTGATGTTATCATCAGCATTGTACTTGATGTGGAAATTATAGCAGCAATTATTCCTGTCAAGACTATTGCAGCAACCAAAGTCGGCATTACCTCTAATACAACTGTAGGAAAAGCTTGATCAATTCTTGGAATATTCGGTTCTATAACCCTTGCATAGTTTGCAATAATTAAACCTCCAAGATATATAACTGCAAAAGGTATCATACATATCGCAACAGCACCTATAGCATGCTTTTCATCTCTAGCTAAGTACATCCTTGTAATTTGATGTGGCTGGCATAAGTTTCCTGTTCCCCAAATCATAAACCACGAAAAACTCATTCCGAATACTAAAAATGTATTTGTACTTGTCAATAGAGACTCACCTTCTTGCCACGATAATCCTTCCGGAGTTACAGATTGTCCATATTCCATAACCAAATTCGTAAATCCTCCAGAATTTGATAATGCAACTGTAAGGGTCACTACGATAGCAAACAACATTATCACCATACATACTGTATCCGTCCATGCAACTGCCCTTGAGCCTCCTGACATAGTGTAAATCAAAACAACTATTGCCCCTATTATGATAGTAGTCATATACGACAAGTCTGTTACCATCCCTAAAATAGTGTTAAATCCCATATACAACGATGCCATACCTACTGTGTATATTGATAAAATCATAAGTGCATAAAATCCTCTTGAAAATTTAGACGGATATCTGATTCCAATCAAATCCGGCATTGTACATGCACCGTTATGATATCCGAATCTCCAAAATTTCTTAGCGAAGAATATGCCCAAGCAAAACATACAAGTCAGTGTACCTATAAGTTGCCATGATGCCGCCCATCCATAAGCATAATTAAATCCTATCGTTCCTAAAAAAGAACCCGCACTCAAAAAACTAGCTCCATAAGTACCTGCTACAACCCACATATTCATGCTTCTTCCTGCAACAAAAAAATCTTCAATTGTTCCTTTATTCTTTCTTGCTGCAAAAAAGCCAAAAGCCAATAACATAATCATAAATAAAATTAATACAACAATATAAACATTCATAATAAAATCCTACCTCCTTCTTAATCAAGATCTGGTCTTTTAGTCGTCTTAGTATTTCGTGCAAAAACAACTAATATTACAGTATATAAAATTCCTATACCACCTAAACATCCTACCATTAACCAAACATCTCCCATATGACTTTCTCCTTTCTTTATTCTTCTAACATAGCCGCAACTTTTCTGCCTAAAATGTGACAACTTTTTATACCGAGTTCATCTTCATGAACAGCAGTTTTTACCTTTCCTCTATGGGGGGATGTTGTTCCTGCTCCACCCAAATAACACCCTGGAGTCATATCCGGACCCGTTCCTACAACCGTCATACCCTGAACTAAATAATAGTATTGTATCGCAAGCAACGTAAATTCTTGCCCTCCGTTCCTGTTTCCACCTACTGCTATCCCTGCTCCTATTTTATTGTTAAGTGCATTTTGATATGAGCTACTTCCGTAACGAAGTAGGCCTTCTGTCCTATCCATAAACGCTTTTAACTGAGCTGTCATAGAGCCGAAGTATACAGGTGTTGCCATAATAATCGCATCGCACTCTTTAAGTTTGGGATATAATTCTTGCATCCCATCTTTAAAAGCAGGACAGGGATTGTCAGTTTCTTTCCCTGGTTCATTGCAACACGCAACACAACCAATACACATATTTATATTGTAGTCGCTGAGATCAATCTTCTCCGTTTTAACCCAAGGGCTTTTTTCCGCTTCTTTTAAGGCTTCTTCCAACAAAAAATCTGTGTTTGCATTTTTTCTTGGGCTTGCACAAATACCTAAAATCAATTTTTTCATACTTTCCTTCCACTCCCTTAATAAAGTTTTCATATATTATTATAATTTTTAAATAATTGACACGGGCTAAGCACGTCTATCTGTTACCCATATCTCACCATATAGCCAAGCACATTATCTTCTTAGTTTTAATATAAATCCGTATTATTTTTACCACTTCCAAAAACGCATTTATAAATCTTTTATAAGCTCTGCCAATATTGCTGTCCGAACAGGAATATGACTTATGTTCGCATACTCTGCAGGATTATGTAAAAACTCACCCGTAGTTCCAAGTCCATCAAGTGTCGGAATTCCCGCATCAGCTGTAAAATTTCCATCACTTCCACCACCTATGGAGACACCTTTTATTTCTACACCATACCCTCTTCCAATTTCTTTCACTTTTTCATACAATGTCATGTCCGCCTCCATCAGAGGTTTATCTATCTTCCCGCATACTTCAAGATTTATTCTTGAATCTATCGGCTTTAAATCCAATATTTTTTTGTGTATTTCTTCTACGGCTCTCTTAGTCTTGTACCTTACATCCATTGAGAATTTCGCCTCTTCTGGGACAACACATGTATCAAAAATACCTCCTATAATAGCTGTGGGTGCAAATGTGACATCATCAAGAGACTTATCCCATTCTTCTATACGAATTAATTGTTTTGCAAGCTCTAACAAGGGGCTTACTGCTAAATGCGGATTAGATCCTGAATGTGCAGATACACCATGCGCTCTAATCTCATACGTCCCTCTTCCATGTCTTGCTACTTTTACCGACCCCAATTCTTTGAGACCAGGTTCCACAACTAAAGCACATTTGTATTGCTTGGCCTTTTCTATGATAAGGTTACTTGAACAATGGCTTCCACTTTCTTCGTCACTATTGAAGAATATACCTATTTTGCTATCCGGGAGTAAATCTAAGCTTATTAATGCTTTTATCGCAAAGTAGGTCATTAGTATTCCTCCCTTCATGTCTAAAACTCCGGGTCCCAAAACTTTATCACCGTCTATTTTAAAAGGCATATTTTTAATGCTTCCTATTGGGAAAACAGTATCATAATGTCCCACTATTAAAGCTGTTTTATTTCCTTTTCCAAACTCTCCGTATATATGATCTCCGCATGTTTTTTGAGGAATTCTTTCTATATCAAAACCCAATTCAGAGAATAAATTCTCTAAGAAATCGGCACACTTATCTGATTCTCTTTTGTTTTCATGAGAGGGTGTTTCCAATTCTATAAATTCCTTAAATTTGACTAAAAATTCCTCCATATTTTCATTCATATATTTTGACAACAAGTCATTTGTCATTATCTTTCCTCCACAATATACATTTTTCAAGTAATTTCTTTTGCTATATATATGAGCATTGTGACTTTCATATCTATCTATGAATTCACAGCTTACAAAAATACTTTTTTCTTCTGAAAATATATCATTGCAATATTCATACCAACTGTGTAATTTGTCTAGAAAAAAATATTCACTTCTTTATTCTATTCTAAAAATCTATCGTGCTTGCGTGTTTAACCTCAGTCAAGCACGAGTGATCTAAGGCAATGATTGCAACTAGCACCTAAGGTGCATATAGTTTCTAGGTTTCAAAGTAAAATTAGTACTCATCTCTAAAAGTTTTAAATGGAATATGTAACAAAGTAGGTTTAGAGTATCTTACTTTAATTGTAAATTTATACATTTATGTATACCTTTATTAATTTTTTAATACATCGCATCTTATAATAATCCAAACTCTAATTTTTTATGTCTTTATTCTCTTTCCATTGCATCCTTACACTTTGTGACGTTCCTTAAATCGGTCTACTGCTTCTATGCAAGTCATAAACTCAACTTTCCCTGTTGCCACCATATATGATAAAAGTCTGTCCATCATCCTCATTCTTGCTGGTCTGCCTATTATCTGTGGATGGCATGTAAGAACATAGCATATATCCGAACTTCCTTCTTCTTCTATTTCTTCAAGAAATTCTTCCAAAAGTCCATCAAATTCTTCTTTCCAGTAAAACTCTACAGCTTCTAATGATTGCATAGCTTTTCCAGGAGTTCGTACACTGTACAACCAGTATGCCGCATCGTCAAGTACCCACGAAATAGGGATTTCAACAATATCGTATTGTTTACCTCCTATCTTCAAATACTCTATCTTGTCGCTACTCATCATGTTGCTTGAGTATTCAAAGTTTCCCAATTCCTGAAGTATATCTATCGTATTTTTACTGAATTCCCATGCAGGAGATCTATATCCTTTTGGTATTACCCCTGTAACTTTTTCAATAATTTCAGTGCAATCTTTGTACTCTTTTATTTCCTCTTCATATCCATTCATATTATCAGGATAAGTATGTGACCACCCGTGATTCCCCACTTCGTGCCCTTTATCAAAAATTTTCTTAACCACATCCTGATACTGATTTATCGTATATCCTGGTATAAAAAATGTACCTTTCGCTTCGAATTTATCTAGCAGTTTCAATATTCTGGGCATAGCAGCTTCCGGGCCATATCTTCCTTGAGAAAGAGTCACAGGCCGATTTGCATTCTCTGGGTCTCTGCATAGCCATAGAGTCTCTCCATCCATATCAAACGTTAACATAACTGGCATTTTCTTCAATCTTTTCACCTCCATATTTTACAAATTACTATAATATTATTTATTTTTTTATAATTCCACGCATATCAAGCATTACATTTTATAATAAAGCAAATTTTATGCCAATTTATTCCATTTAAAATAGCAATAATGCTCTCTTTCTAATTTACTACAATTAGACGAGAGTATTTCCCACATTGTACTTTTATCCTTCAATATTAGAACTCTTTTTTTGATTAAATTCTGAGTTTATTGTTGCTTGACAATTAGATTTAAAGCATGTATTGTATAATTACTTGAAAAGGGGGTGTTGGTTATTAAATCCGCTGAACAATCTAACAACCAAATTGAAAATTTGGAGAAAATAATAAAGAAACAAGCCGACACAATAGAGTTACTTGAAGCGGCCATAAATTCGTCAGAAGTAGGGTTTACGATATCCGATGCCTCGGGTAAGGTTATAAAAATAAATGACTCGCAAGTCAGAATAACAGGTCACCACCCTTCTATGACTTTAGGGCGTAGCATGGCAGACATAGAAGTTGAAAATAGGAACAAATCCGCTACCATGCAAATCGTTAAAAGTAGACAAGCTGTTACAATAGAGCAAATTTTGCCTTCTGGAAAAAGCTATCTTGTCTATGGGCAACCTTACTTTGACACCAAAGGTACTTTCAAGTATATAATCTGTAATATTATCGACAATACTGAGCATAACTACATCCGACATAAACTCAAAAGAGCAGAAGAAGATAACCTGGAACTTAAAGAGACTATTTCTAACTTGCAAGTAGCTGTTGAGATGCAAAAGTCTTTGGTATATTGCAGTACCGCCATGAAGCAGCTTGTGGCACTGTGTGATAAAATCGCTCCTTTTAATTCTACTGTATTGATTACAGGGGAATCTGGAACAGGAAAGGAGATGATGGCCGATTATATTTTTCAAAAAAGTTCTCGCTTTTCAAAGCCATTTATAAAAATAAATTGTGCCGCCATACCCGAAGCACTACTTGAATCAGAGCTTTTCGGATACGAACCTGGTGCTTTTACAAATGCTAGCAAGCAAGGGAAAAAAGGAATATTTGAAATGGCCAACGGTGGAACTGTCATGCTTGATGAGATAGGTGAATTACCACTACACTTGCAATCAAAGATACTCCGCGTTTTGCAAGACGGAGAATTCTTTCATGTCGGTGGCACTTCTCCCATATACTCAGATATACGCATAATAGCTGCTACAAACAGAAACTTGGAGGAAATGACAGTCGAAGGAACTTTCCGTAAAGATTTATATTATAGATTGTCGGTTATCCAAATACAAATCCCTCCACTTAATGAAAGAAAGGAAGATATTCCACCTCTTATAAATTACTTTATAAAAAAATTCAATGAAAAACATAATTTACATAGAGAAATCAACTTTGAAGCACTGAAGCTTTTGTCTTCTTTACCATATGAAGGAAACATACGTGATTTGCAAAATACCATAGAAAAAATTATTATATTAGTGCCTTCAGATATAATAGATGTCCTTGATGTAAAAGAGGTTCTAAATCAAAATTCTCTTAATCATTTAGAAGACGAGAACGAAATAATAGCTACACCAACAGCTTCTCTAAAAGAACTTGTATCGCAATTCGAAAAAAAATTGCTTGAAAAGTATTGGAATGAATATGGTTCTGCTTCCGCTATAGCAAAAATTTTGCAGACTAACCAACCCACAATTTCAAGAAAATTACATGAGTACAAGATAATTTAGCAACATAGTTTCAATGAGGCATAAATATGAGTAATCGATTGATCGAAACAAATAATAGCAAAATCAAATCAATACAAAAACAAATATATAAAATAGCACCATATGATACTTCTGTACTATTTATGGGAGAATCCGGAGTTGGCAAGAGTGAATATGCCCGAATGATTCACAGAGAAAGCCATAGAAAAGACGGTCCTTTGATTATCATAGACTGCGGTGCTATACCAGCAAACCTCTTGGAATCTGAACTTTTCGGATATGAAAAAGGCGCATTTACCGGCGCGATAAGTAACGGTAAAAAAGGTCTTATAGAAATGGGCGATAAAGGAACAGTATTTCTCGATGAAATAGGCGAGCTTCCTCCAACGCTTCAAGTAAAACTCCTTAAAGTGTTACAAGATAAAAAGATTATGAGAGTAGGTGGCACTGCGGCCTATGATATAGATTTCAGATTGATTTCAGCTACAAACAGAAACTTAAAAGAAGAGGTTAAGTCAGGTGAGTTTAGGAAAGATTTGTACTACAGGATAAATGTAATTACGATAGAAATACCACCATTGCGAGAAAGGAAAGACGATATAGAAGTGTTTGCGACACATTTTTGCAATATGCTTAATTCTAAATATAATACAAACAAGGAATTCAGTCCTGAATGTTTGGAAATCATGACAAAATACTCTTGGCCAGGAAACATCAGGGAGCTTCAGAATGTGATAGAAGCACTTGTAATCACGCTTGAGGAAGATATAATTGACAAAGAAAGTTTGCCTAATGAGGTTCTCGCTAAGCTTGATGAAAACTCACACGGAAAGTATGAAATTGGCAAAATGCCCCTTAAAACAATACTTGAAATGGTAGAACGCGAAATCATATTAGAAGCATATGAAAAATATAAAACAACTACAAAAGTTGCTGAAATATTAGGCATCAGCCAAGCGTCAGTATCCCTTAAGCTAAAAAAATATAAAGATTAAGTAATAAAAAATATGAAATTTAAATTAATTATTTATTATTTTATATTCGATTCGTAGCATTTATCAATTCTTCGAATTTAGGCAATGATTTTACTATCATCTCGTATTCAACGCAATACGCAATTCTAACGTATCCCGGGCAAGCGAAGGCTCTACCTGGTACTAACAGGATGTTGAATTCCTTTGCAAGTTCACAAAACTCTCTTTCATCTTCAATCGGTGATTTAACAAACAAATAAAATGCACCTTCAGGTTTCACGCATTCGTAGCCTAATTTTGTAAGTCCTTCATACAAACTCTTTCTGTTTTTGTCATATCCTGCCACATCTGTTTTGGCTTCTAGACATTTCGCCACAACATTTTGTGATATAGAAGGCGCATTCACAAATCCTAAGATTCTAGTCGCAATAGACATTCCCGCAATAACATTTTTAAAATCCGAAACCGTCGAAGGTACCGTTAAATAGCCTATTCTTTGTCCCGGTATCGAAAGGGATTTACTCCACGAATATCCAATAATAGTATTGTGATAATACTTAGGAATAAAAACGACTTCTTTTCCATCATAAACTAACTCTCTGTACGGTTCATCAGAAAAAAGACAAATTGTTGTATTAAATTTTTCTTCTGCTGATTTTAAAATCTTTGCTATTTCTGCAATTGTTTCTTCACTATATATTACCCCGCTAGGATTGTTAGGATTATTAATTATTACAACTTTCGTTTTAGGAGTAATCAATTTTTCAAACATTTCTAGGTTAAGTTGAAAATTCTCTGTGTCTGGAGGTACAACAATTAATTTCCCATCGTAATTGTCAACGTATTTACCATATTCTGCAAAATAAGGTGCAAATGCAATTACTTCATCCCCTGGATTAAGCAAAGTCTTTAACGTAATATTTATCCCTCCAGCTGCCCCAACCGTCATAACAATATTTTCCGAATCGTAATTTGTAGATTGAGTCTTATTAATATACTCAGCAATCGTTTGTCTGACATGTGGGTATCCCAAATTAGGCATGTAGCTATTTATATCCTTAGGAAGGCATTCCAGAACTTCTATTGTTGCCTCTTTGACTTCACTAGGTGCTGGAAAATTTGGATTTCCCAAACTAAAGTCAAAAATATTCTCTCTTCCATGTATAGCTGCAAGTCTATTACCTTCCTCAAACATAGCCCTAATCGCAGAATCACCATTTATATGTTCTTTCATCTTGTTTGAAATCATTTTTCCCCTCCTTGTTTTCACCTAGATAATTATATCACATTTAAAAAATTACACAAAATTGTTGTAAAAAAAAATCACTAGATAAATGTTCGAAAAATATAAACAATTTTTTAAAAAATTATTGACATAATTTTAACAACATGTTACTATTAAATTATAGATTGATATAGTTTTAACAATACAGTTCAAAACATTATTCAATTCACAAACTATACCAAACAAACTGTTATTACATAAAAAAGGAGAAAATTATGGCACGATTTACACTACCTAGAGACATTTATTACGGAAACGGAACATTAGAAGAACTAAAAAATATCAAAGGCAAAAGAGCTATCATCGTAGTTGGTGGTGGGTCAATGAAAAAATTCGGATTTTTAGATAGAGCTGTAGCTTATTTAGAAGAAGCTGGAATGGAAGTTGAATTATTTGAAAATGTAGAGCCAGATCCATCAGTTGAAACTGTAATGGCTGGAGCAGAGGCAATGAGAAAATTCAATCCTGATTGGATAGTATCAATGGGCGGTGGTTCACCAATAGATGCAGCAAAAGCTATGTGGGCATTCTACGAATATCCTGAAACAACTTTCGAAAGCCTATGTATTCCATTTAACTTCCCAACACTTAGAACAAAAGCAAGATTTATTGCTATACCTTCTACATCGGGAACTGCTACAGAAGTAACTGCATTTTCAGTAATTACTGACTACTCTAAAGGCGTAAAATATCCTTTAGCTGATTTCAATATTACTCCAGACGTAGCTATAGTTGATGCTGAAATAGCTGAAACTATGCCTCCTACTCTAGTAGCGCATACTGGAATGGACGCGCTTACTCACGCATTTGAAGCATTTGCATCAACTCTTAACTCAGACTTCACAGATCCTCTAGCTCTAAAAGCTATCGAAATGGTATTTGATAACTTGGAAGCTTCTTACAAAGGAGACAAAGCAGCTAAAGAAAAAATGCACTATGCGCAATGTCTAGCTGGAATGGCATTCTCAAACGCACTATTAGGAATAGTACATTCAATGGCACACAAAACAGGCGCAGTATTTTCAACAGGGCACATCCCTCATGGTTGTGCAAATGCAATGTACCTACCATTTGTAATTCAATACAACAAAAAAAATGCAGCTGATAGATATGCAAAAATAGCTAAGCATTTAGGAATTACAGGTGGTTCTGATGAAGAACTGACTATGGCACTAGTTAAAAAAATCGACGAAATAAATGTTAGATTGAGCATTCCAAGAACAATGCAAGAATTTGGAATAGACGAAAAAGAGTTTTTAGAAAAATTACCTACGTTCGCTGAACTTGCAGTTGGAGATGCTTGTACAGGTTCAAATCCTCGTCCAATAACTCCAGCTCAAATGGAAGAACTATTCAAAAATTGCTACTATGGAACTGAAGTAACTCTATAAAGATTTACAATAAAAACAATCCTCAAAAAAAGGATGGTAAATACCATCCTTTTTTATTTATATTTTATTCCACTAGTTTATTCAATAATTCCGTATTTATTGAAGGTCATATCAAATAACCTATCGTTTGTTGAAGTAGTATATGTTATAGTAGCAACTATTTCACCATCTATGTCATCATATTTTTCTTCAAATTCATCTATTAATTCTTTTATCCCCAATTCCTCATATGCAAGTTCTGGATTATAAGTACTTTTTAGAGACTCTATCATATCACTATCACCTGCATACATATCCAAATGAGGAGATTCAACCGTAAATATAATTTCATTATCAACTATATCTACATCCATATTTCCAACCGGACCATATATGATCGCATTTCTATATATTTCAAATTCAACAGCATCTTCAATTTTAAACGCTTGTTCAAGTGTTCTACCACTTTCACCGCCACATGCAACCATTGCAAATGCTAGCATCAGTACTAATAAAACTGCCATTATTTTTTTTATCATATTCTCCTCCAACCACAAAATTTATATCTAACGTCGATATTCCCTAACATCATTTTATGCCATACTTGATTATATTGTCAAGAAAACTATCAGAGGATTTAAAAAAAGGATGGTATTACCATCCTTTTTTTAAACTTTTTTTAATTAATTATTCAACAACTCCATCTTTATTGAAAGACATTTCAAATATTACTTCTCCAGTTGATGCTGCAAGTTCCAATGTCACTACTATTTCACCGTCGATGTCATACGATTCATAAAATGGATTAATCATTTCATCTACCTCTAATTGTTCAAACATTGCATCTGAATCGAATACAGATTCTAACAATGCTATCATATCGTCATCTCCTAAATAGATGTCCATAGAAGGATCTTCCATTGTAAGAATAATTTCATTACCAACAATATCCACAGAGGCTCCACTGCCTGCTGTAGTAGCAAAAGCGCTCTGGAAGAGTTCATACTCATCAGGTGCTTCAACTTTTAAAACTTGCTCAAGCGTTTTAGAGCTTTCACCGCCGCCACCACAAGCAACCATTGCAAATGCTAGCATCAGTACTAACAATATCGCCATTATTTTTTTCATAATTTCTCTCCTCTTCAACATTTTAATTCAGATATATAATACTGTTATTTTACTCTAATGTCCAAAGTTATGTCAAGTTCTTTGGCATATCCAAAGTAAATATCCACTTGCTCATCTGTTATCATGTCAGATCCAATTAAGCCAACTTGGTCAAAATCGTCATTAACGAACATTTTAGAGAAGAAGAATCCGCCTTGACCTGTCAAATACATTTCTCCAGTCATTCCAGCTCTTTCAAAAGACTCTACAAATCCAGGAGCAAAAACGTGAACTTCAACCAAAGTCTCTTTGCCATCTTTTTTACCATATGCTTCTACAACCATGCATCCCGCATCTAAAGCCATACCTTCATCAACGATTTTTTGAATTTCATCTTTGAACTTTGGTGGTTGAGGAAGATGTGATACGATTACATCAAATGGTGCGATTTCAACTCCACTAATCGTCTTTTTCTCATGAGAAAGAAGACCTGCTCTATATAGTGGTTTTGCAAAGTCCATACCTGCACCTGCATATTTGAAGTAAACATTTTTTACTCCTTTGAAATAAGTGTCCGCACTTAAACAGTAATGAATTGGTTCGTCATGGCAATGCTCAGTGAATTCAATTTCTCTGTCCATGTAATCATACTGTCTCTTTATAGGAAGTCCAAACGCTGGTGTCCTTACTAGTTTTCCATCTATCATCGCATAACCTTCTTCACTCATATCATGAAGAGCTGTTATTGGCGACCACCAGAACGGTTGAAATCTTTTTGCTTCTGCACCTTCCCACACGATGTTATAAATAGTGTCGCATGTATCTAGGTGTTTTACTGCTTCTCTAGTCGCAGCGCAAATTAGCCCTGGAGCTGATCCAGTTCCAATCAATGCCAATTTACCAATTTCTTTAAATTTCGGTCCGTATTCATTGTATTGAATTTTATAATTTTCAACCCAATCAGGATGAAGCGATGTTGTTCCCGCATAATCTTGATAATTTGTCTTCGCTTCTAATGCTGCATCTAATACATTTTTTGTACATTCTAAAGGTAGTCCATTCAATATTAAGTCTACACCCTCTGCCGCTTTTACTATACTTGCTTTGTCATGCGCATCTACAAATGCACCTTTTGCTTTTGAAAGTTCAGCCACCAAACCTTCAACTGCCTTTTGGTCATAATCTGCGCAAATAATTTCACTAACATTTGGTTCTTCTTGCAATTTTCTTGCTGCTGCAGAGCCTTGTGCTCCTACTCCTAAAACTAATACCTTTTTCATTATTTCACCTAACTTTCTTATTTTTAATAATAGGTATCTCATTAACTTACTTCTATTATATCAGTAATAATTAAATATAATCAACCCCCAATTACATAGTATATTGGGGGTTGATATGTTGGCAAACTAGTTATATTTTTTTTTTACTAAAGTTACAAAACAATCTTAATAGTCAATGACTTTCCATCATTACTTCTAGCCGAGATTTTTCCACTATGAAGTTCTACTATGGATTTTGCCAAAGACAATCCTATCCCATAACCCTCTTTACTAGAATTTCGTGACTTGTCTCCTCTATAAAATCTATCAAAGTATTCTCTATGGTCACCTTTTGTGATTTTATCTGTGGTATTATATACTTCTATAACAAGCTGATTATTCTTTTTGTATGTTGATATTTTTATCTTTCCTCCTTTATCAGAATACTTAAATGCGTTATCCAACAAAATATATATTAACTGATTAATATTCTTCTCATCTCCCTCATACCATAGTTCCTCTTCAAGTGAGTAAGAAAAATCCTTGGAATCGTTCATAGCTATGGCTTTGTAATTTTGTACAATTTCTTCTGTCATTTCCGATATATTAATATTCATTTTTTGCGAATCACTCATTTCTTCCATTTTTGTCATAGATATCAGATTTTCAATTAAGTTGGTAAGCCTTTTTATTTGTGATTTATTGCTATCAATCCATTTATTTTTCCCAATATTCATTTCCAATATATCATTATTCGCTCCAATAACCGTTAGTGGTGTTTTTAGCTCATGAGAAGCGTTTGTTATAAATTCCTTTTGTTTCTCATAAGCAACAACAATTGGTTTGATAGCATGCTTTGACAAGAAAAATGATGTAATAAATATCAATACTAGTGCTGCTATTGAAAAAAGGACACTATTTCTAAAAAACCACCACATCGTCTCCTTATCTTTTGACATGTCTAAAAATACAATTGCATTCCTAGATTCAATCGTAGCTTTTTTATACTTGAATTCCATATACTGTCCACTCACATCGTCAAACAAAGCAACTTCATTTGCATATTCATTTGCATCTATATCATATGAAAAAAAACTTGCCGGGAGATTTTCAACAACATACTCTCCTTTTTCTTCATACGCAACAAAGTATATTGCATTCGAAAACATCTGTCCCATATTATTATTCACTTGAATTTCTGGCGATTCGCCATTCAACTTTTCTTCATCTTGTCTAAAATTTGTTCCTTCTATATTATCCGAAAAATTTCCGTTATTTTTTTTGGTAGGTGTTGCTTTTAGTTGCCCGTCATTATCGATTATTCGCTCTATTGTATTATTAGTTCTATCGTTTATCTCATAATAATTCAAAATATTAATTCCTGCCACAATAAAAGACAATGTTATCGTCGCAGATATCATACAAACAAGTATAAATTTTCGTCTTAATTTTTTTTCCATAATTCTCCCTGTTCTTTAAAACAACTTCTAAATATTCCTTTTATTTATTCGTCTTCTTTATTTGAAATTTCTTCCAAATAATAACCTCTGCCTCTTGATGATTTGATTATTATATTAGCATTTAAACTTAAAAGCTTCTTTCTCAAACTCGAAATATGCACCCACACAACATTTATTTCCGAGTCGCTTTCGTATCCCCATATTTTTACCATCAATTTTTCTGTGCTTAAACATTTATCTGGGTTTGCCAAGAGCATTTCCATTAATTGGTACTCTTTGTTTGCAAGAGTAAACTTCCCACTTTCCGTTGTCATTTCATATGTGGATTGGTTTAAAATAATATTGCCTCTTTTTAGTTCACTTCCAGATTTATTAATTTCTCTTCTCGTAATTGCTCTCACTCTTGCAAGAAGCTCTTTCGTATCAAAAGGTTTACTCAAATAATCATCAGCTCCTAAATCCAGTCCCGTAACTTTATCATCTGTTTCAGCCTTTGCGGTAAGCATAATCACAGGAACACTATTTCCTCTTTCTCGTATCGTTCTAAGAACTTCAAATCCATCTATTTTGGGAATCATAACGTCAAGTATTATTCCATCATAATAACAATCTTCAACATAATACAGAGCCTCCTCTCCATCATGAACAATATCTACTGAGTATTTGTTCATTGTCAAAATTTCGCCTAACGCTTCCGCTAAATCTTTTTCATCCTCGACTATAAGCAATCTCATTTTCTCTCCTATTTTTCATTACAAAAGTACTTCTTCTATAACATTGTACAACTTCTACTTAAAGTGAACTTAAAGTATTACAATTTCAATATTATTTTATGTTTTTAGACTTGTATAATACATCTTATATTTAAAAAGCCACTTTGGAACCAAAGCGGCTTTTATTTTACGTAGTAAGTTCAAACTTGCTCTTACAATGTGGGCATGTGATTCTGATTCTTCCATTCCCCGCAGGAACTCTTAGTTGCTGTTTACATTGTGGACAATGATAATAGCAATATTGTATTCCTGTCTTTGAGTTTTTCTTTGCTCTTGACGATGTGTTGTCTCTTTCATGTTTATAATAATCTCTATTATCATTATAGTTATTATGTTGATTATAACTATTTCTACTTTGATTATTTCTATTCCCTCTATTCCCAGTAATTTTGTACCAGACACTCAGAAATTTTTGGTTTTCTGCTTCTCTAGCCGGGATGTTCTTTGAAAGCATTCTAAACATAGACCAAATTATTGCAAAATATCCAATCCACGAGACAATAGAAATATTAAATAATCTACCAACAATTTGTAGTAAAAAACCAGCCAACAACAAGAATAGGTTAAGCTGATCCGTCCCCCTTCTCCCATAAAAAAATCTTGCTAACTTATATTGAAAATCATTCATGTTTTACCTCACTATATATTTATAACATTATATCCTTAGTCTCAATTTAAATTGTGTGTGTTTTGATTTATTATTTTAATTTATTATACTATAATTCAAATAAAAATTCTAATAAAT
>CAYJEX010000011.1:53387-57743 GCA_964369465.1 uncultured Oscillospiraceae bacterium | reverse complement strand
CTCAACGTGCCCCGTACCCGGAAACATATCCACAGGTGTTGCTTCAACAAATTCAAATCCTATTTCTCTAAACAGCTTTATATCTCTAGCAAGAGTCCCTGGATCGCATGAAATATATATCAGCCTACCACACTCTGTTTTAGATATAGACTTAATCAAGTCTATATGACATCCCGCCCTTGGAGGATCAAGTATAATGACATCTGCTTTTTTTATTTTTTTGGAATTTTCCAATCCTATTCTACTATCAAATTTATCGGCTTGTTCTAGACAAATCCCTGCCAAAATATCTTCAGACTTGCCTTCATAAAACATCGCTTTAGTAACCGAATTAACAACAGAATTTCTATTAGCATTAAGTATCGCATCTTTTGAAAACTCTATTCCATACAAATAATCATCTTCTTCTCTAATCAACAATCCTATCGTTCCTACTCCGCAATACAAGTCTAGTATTGTTTTAGGCGATACCGCATGTTTTCTCTTTTCCTCTTCGTTTTTTAGAAAAGCATCCCTTTTATCATCACCTACTTCTGCTACAGCACCACCCATATTCATGTTGGCATAATATTTTGCAATTTCAAAGAGTTTTTCAGCCATAAACGTATTTACTTGATAGAATGCATTTGGCGATATTTCAAAATTCAAGTTCCCTATTTTCTCTAAAATCACATTCTTTCCCGCTATTGAAACTTCGCCATTAACAAAAATACTTTCCAGTATATACCCCTCTTCATCTAGACTTTCAAATAATCTATCTATTACAAGTTGTGGATCCCCAAGAAATCCCATTGCCTCTTCTGGCTTCTTTTTAGATGCTTTATATTCTTCCACATGAAAATCAACCATCACTGCATTATATTCAAATGAAGTTCTGACTGTGATTTTCGATATTTTGTTGCTAATTACACTTGCCATGTTTTTAATCGTTTCCGCTACAATCAAAACCGAACGTTCTTGAATCATACATTCGTCACACTCAACGATGTCATTTGAGTTTTTTTTGAAAAATCCTACTTTAATTTTTCCCTCATTTTTTTTATTTACTTTATTTTCAATATGTATAATTCCTTTATTTCTGTATCGAAATCTATTATCCATATCAGAAACAACTTCGTTTACTTTCGGATTCTCTATCCCAGCAATTCTAATCAACTTGTCTCTAATCCACTTTTTCTTCGTTTCAAGTTCGGATTTATATGTTGTATTATGGAACATACATCCCCCGCATATTCCACCGTATTTACAAAACGAGGGCTCCCTGTCCATAGAAGGTTTAATAACTCGTTTTGCTACGGCAAAAGCATAATTTTTTTTTGTTTTAGTTATTTCTACTTCGACTTCATCCCCTAAAACCGTTTCTCCATTTACAAAAATAACTAGATTTTCAAATTTAGCTATTCCTTGTCCATTGTCTGAAACATCCTCTATTTTAACTGTAATCAAGCTTCCTTTTTCCATTACTACTCCATCGTTTTACTAATTTCATTAATTTTTGCAAGTCTTTTACTCACCCCTGCCTTTTGAAGTGGCGGAGTCAGCATTTCGCCTATTTCTGTCAAAGTTGCTTCGGGATAATTCAATCTTATCGTTGCGACATCCCTTAACTTTTCTGGCAACGAGTTAATCCCTCTCGTTTTTTCAATTATTTTAATCGCTTCAATCTGTCTTTCTCCCGCTTCAATCGTTTTATCTATATTAGCGTTGTCGCAGTTGCTAATTCTATTTGCCATATTCTTTATTTCTTTATTTATTCTCACATTTTCAAATTCAAACACTTTGTTATGGGCACCCATTATCGCTAACACATCTTTAATTCTTTCAGAATCTTTGATATATACGACATATTCTTTTTTTCTCATAGAAACCTTACTTGAAATATCCTCGAACGAATTGAATAGTTTTTTGATATCATTTGCAAGAATTGCAGAGCCTGTAGATATCTCAATATGATATCCTTTAGCAGGATCGGTAATTGTCCCTGCTGCTAAAAACGCCCCTCTGAGAAATGCCTTTCTGCAACATTTTGTTTTGATTATTTCGTCGTATATACCATCAGAAATAAAATCGTAGCCTTCCCTTATCATGAGTAGTCCTGTTTCTCTAAGAATTGGTTCACTTCGATTTTCAGACTTTACTGTCATAGTGTATATTTTTGTGTTTTTCAACCTATTCCCTTGGCCAACATCCGTAACTGCTTCTACATCAAAATATGCTTTAATCAATGTTTTATAGTGCCTAGCGATAGCAGGATTGTCAGTTGTTGCAATCAAATCAAACTTGCCACCACCTGCAAGCCTTATACTTCCACTCATTCTAAGAAAGCCTGCGATTTCTGCAAGCATACAACATTTCTTAGATGGTTCAATATGGGATATTTCATTTTTTACTTCTGAAGAAAATGACATTTTGAGACTCCATTTTAAACATCGGATCCACTACTTTTATCGCAGTTTACTCTTTTGTTTATGTTTTTTATTTATCTATTTTTATTCCTAATATTTTTCTTGCTTCATCAGGCGTTGCAATTTCTCTACCAAGAAGGTTTGCAATTTTAACAACTTTTTCCACAAGCTCTCCATTACTTTTTGCCAAAACTCCTTTTTCTATATACAGATTGTCTTCAAACCCAACTCTAACATGTCCTCCCATAACAATAGAAGCGGCCGCCATATGGAATTGTGCCCTTCCTATCCCTGTTCCTGTCCAAGTAGACCCTGGAGGAATGCTGTCTACACAAAACGACAAGTCCCTAACCGTTGCACTCATTTGAACTCCTAATACGAAATCAAAATGAAGTGGTTCGTTTAAAAGTCCTTTTTTATATGCTTTCATTGCAATATCTATCATACCTTTATCAAAACATTCTAACTCTGGTTTTATACCTCGTTCTTGCATGATTTTCGCAAAATTAAATATTGTATTATCCGTATTCACAAAGACTTCATCGCCACCAAAATTGCATGTTCCGCAATCTAATGTAGCAAATTCTGGAGCAGGTATTATTTCAGTAGATTGAAGCCTCTCCATATCAGACATACCAACTGCACCTCCTGTAGATGGTTGGATAATTACGTCTGGCATTTCTTTAAGTATTGCATCAACGCAAAGTTGAAATCTTTCCTTACTTTGCGTAGGTGTTCCATCATCTTCTCTAACATGTAAATGAATAATTGCCGCACCTGCATCGTATGCAGTTTTAGCTTCCCTAACTATTTCCTCTACAGTATATGGAACCGCAGGATTATGTTCCTTAGTCACTTCTGCTCCACATATTGCTGCTGCTATAATTACTTTTTCCATCTCTTCCCCCCTTCATCTATCCTATGCTATTATTTGTTCAAAATGCCATAATAGACATTTAATAATTATATATCATACCCATTACTTTTTTATATCCCGATGGTCTAATGTGGTGTTTATCCCTCTGTCTCTAAAGTATTTTTCTAATTCGTTTGCCAAAGTTACAGATCTGTGTTTTCCTCCCGTACAGCCAAACGCTACATTTAAATAATATTTGCCCTCTCTCATATATGCTGGCATAATAAATTCGATATTTTCGGAAATATTTTTGAAAAACCTTTCGTATTCAGGGGCTTTTTTAACAAAGTCTTGCACTTTCTTATTATTACCCGTATGATTTTTTAAACTTGCTTCATAATATGGATTGGGTAAAAATCTAACGTCATACATCATGTCCGCCGTCAAAGCCATTCCGTGCTTGAATCCAAAAGACATCACATTTAAAATAAAAGTCTTTTCATTGCCACCTTTTTCGAGTATATCTAAAATGACATTTCTAAGTTTATATGCTTTCATTTTAGATGTATCTACTATAATATCCGCCTTTTTTCGGCAACCTTCTAAAAGTTCTCTTTCTTCTCTTATATCGAGTAAAGAAACAGCCTTTTTCGATACAGGGTGAAGCCTTCTAGTTTCATCAAATCTTTTTAGTAAAACATCATCTGATGCTTCTAGAAAAATAATCTTATGAGAAATATCTCTTTCTTTTATTTCATCTATTGTTTTTTCTAAGCTCCCAAATCCTCGGTCACTTCTAATGTCCATAACAACTGCAAATTTATGTAGCTCTTTTTCTGTTGCTACTGTCAAATCTAAAAATTTCGAAAAAAGAGTCGGCGGCATATTATCAATACAGTAATATCCTACATCTTCCAATGTCTCGATTACTTGTGATTTTCCAGCACCCGACATACCCGTAACTATTAATAGCTCCATTTTTTTCTCCTTATTTTATTTTTCGTCTTCTTTCTCTGGCGTTGGATTTATTATTTCTGCACCAAAATCCATCGTTGTCTGTACGCCAACTATAGGTTTTATCTTAGATTCATTCTT
>CAYJEX010000011.1:23759-53287 GCA_964369465.1 uncultured Oscillospiraceae bacterium | reverse complement strand
CAAAATCCATCGTTGTCTGTACGCCAACTATAGGTTTTATCTTAGATTCATTCTTGGATTCATTCTTAGATTCGTTTCTAAGTTCGTCACCATATTCGTGCTGTTTATTTTCTTCTCTTCCTTTATCAAAATATCTATCGGCTCCATAGGGGTACATTTCACTATCATCCTCTTCATCAGAAACGTCCCAATCTATCTCTTCTTTTTTTTCTACAAACTGGACTGGGAATTCTTTTTCTGTGATATCCCATTTTATATCTTCATTATTTGATGGTGTCCATATTTCTTTTTCTTGTACATCCCATTCTAATATTCCAGTATCTTGCGAATTAATTATCACTTCTTTTTCTTGTACATCCCATCTAATATTTTCATGCTTAACAGCCAATTCAGGAATTTCGTTGTCGTTTACGTCCCACTCTAAATTTTCGTTTTTTCTTCCAGTCCCATGTGAATACGTCTCGTCACTTGCATTTGTTTCAAAACTATTGTTTTTTGTATCATTCTCTGTTTCGCTATAACTCATATCGTCTTCTTTATCAAGTATCATTATTATATCGCCATCAGCACCGTGTTTTACAGTAGAAGTATCATTGCTTTCTTTTTCTATATCATTATCCCCATCATCGTTCACGTAATTATTCGAACCATCATCAACATCATCCCATACTAATTCATCCTTTAGCAATGTTTTTATTTCTTTTGGTGTCTCTGGTTTTTGTTCGATATTAACTACTCTTCCTAAATCTATCCCTGATTCAAGAAGCCTCTCCAATGCATTGTCATATTTCCCCACATCTTCTGGCCTATGAGCATCACTACTCAAAATGAATTTAACTCCTGTTTCTGCAACAATTTTTATTTCTTCTACAGTCAAATTATCATGATGGTTGCTTATCTCCATCAACACATTTTTTTCATCGCATATTTTTGCTATTTCTAAAATATCAACTAAAGCTTTATCTCCTGGGTGGGTAAGAACTTTTATTTTATTTTGCATAATCGCATTTACATACATTCTAGTATTTCTTTTTTTAATTTTTTCTGTTCTTTTTTTTGTTTTAAAAAATCCCTTATTATACAAATAATTTGATATGCAATATCCATTACTAACTCCATAATGGTACCCTGCAATAACGAAATCACAATCTCGTTCTTCCAATATACTTACATCCATGCCTCTTCCAGCATCGTGAATATTTGCCTCCACACTTAAATATATCTCCATATCAGGATATAATGGCTTGAGCTCTTCTATTTCCTCTCTCATTTTCTCTAGCGCATCACCTTTTATTGCATAGAAATGATGCCCTCGTCCGTGATCAGATATGGCAATTCCTTTCAAGCCTTTTTCATGAGCTATTTTTACATTGTCCGCTATACTTCCTTTACCATGCGAATATGTCGTATGGGTATGCAAGTCATATGTCATAATATATTTCATGACTAATCTCCAATTATTCTAACTTCCGTTTCTAATGCAACTCCAAATTTTTCTTTTACTTTTTTCTGTACCTCATCCGCAAGTTCTATAATCTCAGTAGCGGTTGCTTTATTTTCATTGATAATAAACCCCGCATGTTTTTCTGAAACCTTTGCTCCTCCTATTGAGAATCCTCTAAGACCTGCATCTTGTATTAATTTTCCAGCATAATTGTTTTTTGGTCTTTTGAAAAATGATCCAGCACTTGGAAATTCTACAGGTTGTTTTAAATTTCTCTGTTCATTTAACCTCTTTGCTTTGGCAAGAACTTCGTCTTTTTCTCCATATTTTAGCTCAAGCGTCACGCCCATAACAATGTAGTTTGATCCCTGAATAGCACTGCTTCTATAGTCAAACTTTAAGTCTGATGGAAATAATATTTTCTCATCACTTCCATCCATTGAAAGCACTCTTACTTCTGTAACAACACCTTTCATCTCTTCGTCATAAGCTCCTGCGTTCATAAACACAGCGCCTCCCATGCTGCCAGGAATTCCTGCCGCAAACTCTAGACCCGCAAGTCCCTGTTCACAAGCTTTTCTCGACACATTAATAAGCAATGCACCCGCACCTGTCATTATCTTTCTATCTTTTATTTTTATTTCAGAAAAAGCGTCGCCTATTTTTACAACGGCACCATTATATCCTTCATCTTTAAACAATATATTAGAACCATTCCCGATTACCATATATTTTTCGCCACTTTCGCTCAGTATTTCTAATGTTTCAATAAGTTCTTGCTTATTTCTAGGGCAAATAAATATTTCAGCTTTACCGCCTGCTTTAAAAGAAGTGTGTTTCGACATATCTTCATCAAAAGATAAAATTTCTTTATCTAAGCGGGTTTTTAATTTTGCTCTGTAGTCTAAGTCTTCTTCTTGTTTTTCAGCCATGCTCATTGATTCATAGTCATTGTACTCATCATATATTTTATTATTGCTATACATATTTTCGTCTTCTTCCTTTTACTTATTCGATTTTTTAAATATATCAGTTATGTTTCTTTTCTCCAATTGTTCTTTTGCATCTTTCTTCTTTTTACTTGATTTGCCTTCAAGATTATTCTCGTCGATTTCAGCACCTTTATCAATTGGAGTCCTATCGAGTATCTCTTTTTTTATTTCTTCTTTGTCTTTTTCTTCTTTAATACTTGGTTTTTCTTCTCCAACCTCTATCCTTTCGGTGTAAATATATTTATAGTCCCTCAAATCTGTAGACAATCCTTTTTTCTTTAACCTCTTATTAATGTTATAACACGTATACGCGTATATAACAGCAAATATTGGAATCCCTACTATCATTCCTAAAAATCCGAAGATTCCACCACCGACAAGTATAGCAAACAATACCCAAAAACTTGATATCCCTGTTGAGTTTCCTAAAATTTTCGGTCCAATTATATTTCCATCTACTTGTTGTAAAATTAAAATGAAGATTACAAAATAAAGGCCTGTCATTGGATCAACGATTAAAATTAATAGTGTAGATGGAATAGCACCTATAAAAGGCCCAAAGAATGGAATAATATTCGTAACACCAATAATAACACTAATCAGTGGAGCAAATGGCCAATCAAATATAGTCATAACGATAAAGCATATGACTCCTATTATTAATGAGTCTAATAGTTTTCCATTTATAAATCCTCCAAATGTCTTATTAACAAATACAGAACCTCTAAGTATATCATCTGCTTTTTCTTTAGAGAAAAGTGCAAATAGAAGTTTCTTTGTTTGCGCCGCAAAAATACTTTTAGTATTTAGGAAGAACACACATATAATTATTCCTACAAATATATTTACAAACATGCTAAATACACCAATTATGCCTGACGAAATATTGTTAAGTAAAACATTATAATTTCCGATTACCGTTTCCTCTAGCCATGTTGTCAAGTTTGCTGAAATAGTCTGCAAAAGACTGTCGATTACAGCTGCAACATCTGGCTGATCCGCCATAACTTCACGCACCCAGTGCAAAAGTGTATCTATTCCAGATGGTAATTGAGTAATAAGCGCAACAACACTTTCAAATAATTGTGGCAATAACACCCAAAGAAGTCCTATTATTACCGCCATAAAAGCACATAGACTCACGACCGTAGCCGTAACCTTACTCAAAAGTGGGGCTGGTTCCTTTTTCTTACTGTCTACTTTTTTAGACAAGTACGCCCACTGTATATTTAATGTTACATCTCTAACCAAATTATATAAAGGACAAAGCAAGTACGCCAACACCAACCCCATAATAAATGGAGTTACTATTCCTGTTATCACGTTTAGTGCATTTAGAATCGCGTCCATTCTCGCTATTGCAAAATACAGAATAATTGATGCTGCCACTACACAAAATGCCGTGATTCCAACTTTAAAATAATTGCTATTTTCTAGTTTTTTCATCTTAATTCCTTCCCCGTAATCAGAATGTAAGTGTAATTTTTATTTAAAAATAAATTTTCTAAAATCATTTTATAATTTTCTATATATATATATTTTACCACATACATCAAAGTCCTAGTGCATTTTTATAGTAAAACATTTGCAAATACCTCTATTGTTCATTATAATTGTTATATAGATGTAACAACAATTATAATGAATATGTACAATTTCTATTTTTAACTCAGCACACATTAGGCATTGATACAATTTATGGAATGGAGTCCAAATGAAAAAAGAAACTAGTAAAAAAAGCCCGACAGAAGAAGTTATAACTGAAACTACAGGACAAGACTATAACACATCTTTGTCAAAAGGACCTCGAGAAAAATGGAGCTTTATTACTCATTTTGCAGGTGTAATCTTTGGAGTATGTGCTACTGTTTACTTATTTGCCACAAACTTCACATTAGAAGCAGATGGGATAGGCAGATTAATAACAATGACGCTGTTTGGACTTTCTATGATAGCTTTATATTTGTGCAGTTCAATTTATCATTACTGCCCCGGCCCTCCAGAGAAAATCAAGAAACTTAGAAAATTAGACCATGCAATGATTTACGTTTTAATTGCAGGAACATACACCCCCGCACTCTATAATGGATTAGAACATCCAAGATCAACGATCTTTTTAATTGGCATATGGACATTCATGGTAATTGGTGTTGTAGTCAAAGTTTTTTGGCTTAATGCTCCAAGATGGTTATATACATCTGTCTATGTGATTATGGGTTGGGCAATTGTTTTCGATCCTTCAGCCTTCTCCATTCTTCCTTTTGATTTTATCATGCTACTTCTAGCAGGTGGTATAAGTTACACTATAGGTGCAGTATTTTACATTATCAAAAAACCTAATTTTTGCAGTGATTTCGGATTCCACGAAATCTTTCACTGTTTTATCTTGTTAGGTACAATTTTGCATTTTATTGCGATAGCATTTTTTCTCTAACAGAAAGGAGCGTATTGGTATTTTATAAAATGCCAAAAATAAAATATGAGAATATTAGCACTTAGCGATACTCACGACAAAATAGCAGTTGCAATAGATGCAATACATAAACACCTTGACAACATCGATTTGGTTGTACATTTAGGTGATTATATTAAGGATGCAAAAGTAATTTCTAGAGAATTCAACATCCCTTTTTTAAAAGTAGGTGGAAACGGCGATAGAACTAATAGCTGCGACAACAATGCATATGTTATGACAGATAGTCCCTATGGTAAAATACTACTTACGCATGGGCATTTAGACAACGTCAACTTAGGCCTAGCAAACATTTATTACAAAACAAAAGAGATGGACTGTAAAGTCGTAATATTCGGCCACACGCATTCTCCAGTTTTTGAGCAAAAGGACGATATTTACCTTATTAACCCAGGAAGCATTTCTTTTCCACGAAGCACTGAGCAAGGAACATATTTCATCCTAAATATAGATAAAGATAAGATAACAAAGGAACAATTTTTTTGCGAAACAAAAAAGTCCCTGACGACCTACGCCCCAGGGACTTTAAAAAATTTGTTTAATAACAGCGATAGATTTTAAAATCCATATCCGCAAATGTTTTTTTATTTATTTGCCACTTCTAGATATTTGTCATATAGCCATTGCGCTATTTCTGTGACCCCTTCACCTGTTATGGCAGAAGCCTTAAAAACTGGCGCATCTCTATTTATCGTTCTAAACATTTTCATATAAAATTGTTCATCAAAATTCACAAATGTAGCCAGGTCAATTCTATTCATAATAACCATATCTGCGTTTTTATATGCTTCTAAATACTTCAAAGGTTTATCACTACCTTCTGATAAAGTTGAAATAATTACAGATATATATTTTCCTATGGCTAATTTTTGAGGATTTTCTATGTCGGTTTGATTTTCAAGAAAAACAATTCCCCTTTCTTTGAAAGGCATTCTAGGTATTGCCTCCTCTATAGTAGGAACATCCAAATAATCTTCTCCATAGTCTTTGATGTGGAACGATTCTACACCCATTTCAACAAATTCTTTATATTCAATATCTGACTCTGGATCACACTCAACAACATACGACTTAAAATTTGTCACTTCATTTGCTTCTGCGATTTTCTCTATTTCTAATATTATTTTTTTTAGTAGCGATGTCTTTCCAACGCTCGGAGTACCAATACCTTCAACAACTAAAAAGCCTCTTTTTTTCATGTTGCTCTTTACTTCTTTATAGGTATTCTCATCTAATATTTCTTCAATAATTTCTGTTTTTTTACTATTTCGCATATATCTCCCTTTTTTATTTGCCCTGCAAAATCCTTCTTTCATCCAAACTATTGTTTTGTATAATAATTATAGCTTATTTTGTTTTTTTTTGCAAAAATAATGTCTTCACACCAACAATACTGTTGTTTATCGCATGTATAATATACATGAAATAACGTTATTTTGCTAATCTATTTTATCTAATATTCCAGCCATATTTGCCAAAAATATTCCATAATTCGTCACATTTACATCGTGTTCCATAATTCTTTCAAGTCTACTCATCATCAGTTTTCTGTTAAACATACACCCACCACAATGAATTATTAAGTCGTAATCGCTAAGATTTTCAGGAAAATCTCTTCCGCTTACAATTTCAATTTTAACTCTGTCTCCATATTTCTTTTTAAGTAATTTTGGAATCTTTACTCTCCCTATATCTTCTGTTTGAGGAGCATGCGTACATGCTTCTGCAATAAGAACACTTAGTTCTACATCTTGTGGAATACTTTCGAATTTTTTCATACCTTCTTCAAAAAGCTTTCTATCTCCTTTATACTCTGCAAACAAAACAGAAAACGAGGTCAATCTACTTTCCTCTGGTTTTCTTTCATACACGTAAGGAAACACTTGCGAATCTGTGATAATCAAATCCGGTGCTTTTTTTAGGATTTTCAGTGCTTCTTCCATCCTATCATGCGTGACTGAAATAACTGTACACTTATTATCCAAAAGATCTCTCGTTGTTTGGACTTGCGGCAGAATCAACCTCCCCTTGGGTGCACCTATGTCTTGAGGCATTATCAAGAGTACCACATCATCTTTTTGAATGTGATTCAATGTGAGCGATAATTCTTCAAATTTTTCAGGCATAATCTCAAGAATTTTTTCAATAACTTTATCTCTGCCCAATCTTTTTTTTGCATCTACGGTAATTGTTTCCTCATCAAACTCTTTTTTTATTTTATCAATGAAGCCACCTATTCCCTCTTCAATCTTATCTATCGATGAGTTTTCAGAAGGCGATACACCCATGCCTTCTACTGCAAAATTATTTACAATTATTGTATATGGTATTTTCCTCTTTTTGAATTCTCCTATCCATTCTTTTTCATACGAATAATCGTCAAGAACATTACTTGCGACAACCATAAGTGCAACATCTGTTTTGTCTAGAACTTCTCTTGTCTTTTCTACTCTTAGTTGCCCTAAATCGCCTTTGTCATCAAACCCTGCTGTATCTATCAAAACAGTAGGTCCAATGCCAACTATCTCCATCGACTTATATACGGGGTCTGCTGTTGCCCCTTTTGTTTCTGAAACTATTGCGATATCCTGATTTGTAATTGCATTCAAAAGTGTTGACTTGCCGCTATTTTGCTTACCAAAAATAGCTATGTGTAACCTGTTTGCTCTAGGCGTTTCATTTAAACTCATATTACTTTCCTTGTTCACTTTCCTTACTCTACAGTAATAACCAATTTGAAATGGCACTTTCCAAATTTACTTTGTGTGATTTCATCTCACTATCCAAGCACAAAAGTATATATCAAAACACATCCCCAAATTATATCAACAACTATAATCTGAAATACCTTTCACCATTTTTTATTTTTTCAATATTCTCTATTGTAACTTCTTTTGCTTTCTCATTTAATATGGTGTTTATATCTTTCTCAATTAAATCTTCAATTAATTCTTTTGTATCTGGAGAGGCATAATCTTCTGCATATTCCTTAATTGTAAAAAGAGCATTAGGTTGACAGACATTTTTTATTTGCCCACTTTTTGCTAGCCTCATAAATCTGTCTCCAGTCCTTCCTTCCTTGTAACACGCCGTGCAAAAGCTCGGCAAATGTTCCGTTTTAATTAGCCAGTTAACAATGTCATCCAGAGATCTCTGATCAGATATATCAAATTGCTTGGAATTGTCTTCTTCTAATTCCTCTTCTGCATATCCTCCTACAGAAGTCTTTGAACCTCCACTTATTTGCGATGCACCTATCTCAATAACTCTACCCCTAACTGCCTCCGACTCTCTTGTCGATACTATTATTCCAGTATATGGTACAGCAAGTCTAAGTATCGCAACTATTTTCTCAAAGATATCGTCTGATATTGCATTACTATCAAAATCATCTACATCCACTCCTTCTGCTGGACAAATTCTAGGTACGCTAATAGTATGAGGTCCTACTCCATATCTAGCTTCTAAATGTTCTGCATGCATTAGTATTCCAACGAAATCATATTTGTATAAGTTAAGTCCAAATAACACTCCCAAGCCAACATCATCTATACCACCTTCCATTGCTCTATCCATCGCTTCTGTGTGATATTCATAATTATGTTTAGGGCCTGTTGGGTGAAGTTCTAAATATGTAGGCTTGTGGTATGTTTCCTGAAACAAAATATACGTTCCTATTTCTGCTTCATGAAGTTTTTTATAGTTTTCTACAGTTGTTGCCGCTATATTTATGTTGACTCTTCTTATTGCACCATTTTTATGTTTTATCCCATATATAGTTTTTATTGAATCCAAAATATATTCAATAGGTGTTGCGTTTGGATCTTCTCCAGATTCCAATGCCAATCTTTTGTGCCCCATATCTTGAAGTGCTATGACTTCTTTTGCAATTTCTTCCTGCGTAAGTTTTTTTCTCGCGATACTTTTGTTTTTAAAATGATAAGGGCAATACACACATCCATTCACACAGTAGTTCGAAAGATATAGTGGTGCAAAAAGTACAATTCTATTTCCATATATGTCTTTTTTTATTTCTTTTGCAATTGAAAATATTTTATCTTTTACAATATCGCTTTCGTTCATCAATAATATAATTGATTCTTTATACGAAATTCCATCTCTTTTTTCCGCTTTTTCCAATATTTTATCAATTAGTTCCATATTATTTTTGTTTTCTTCTGCATACTCCAAGGTTGCTAAAATTTCTTCGTGGTTGATAAATTCTGCTGCTTTTCCCGATTCTGGTTTGTACATTTTTTGATACCGGCATAACATTTATGATGACATAAATACAGTAGCTTGTATACGTTTTATTTACTGTCTATATCATCTCTGTCGCGCCTTTCTCCCTTCTCTTTAACTTATTGCATTAATTTCTGTTTTTTTCTTTGTCAATCTAATTCGAATTTTCATATTTTATATTGGGACACATCCCAACATTTCAATTTGTTCTTCTAACTCTTTTCTATCTTTAAATATATTCGTTTCATTCATTTTAGATGGATAAATTTCATAATATTCTTTGTAAGGACTTGGTGTAACTTTTTTCATTATTACGTTAGCCCCACAACTAAATATTTTATCCCTTTCTTCCTTATCCAACACTCCTAGGGAAGTTGTAGCAGGAAGGTTTATTCTTCCTATAAGAATTCTTGTAATTGCAATGGCCCTTTTTGTAAGTTCTATACTCCCTTGAGGGTTATCTTTTAGTGGCGTATCTGGATGAGGGATAAATGGTCCTATGCCTGCCATGTCACATGGAATATCTTTTAGTAACAGGATATCGTTTGCAATAGTTTCCAAAGTCTGACCTGGAAGCCCAATCATAAATCCACTACCTGCTTCATATCCTAATTCTTTTGTATTCCTTAGGCATTTTATTCTATTATCAAGCGAACATACTGTATGAAGCTTCGAGTATATTTTTTCATCACTTGTCTCATGCTTTAGTAAATATCTGTCCGCTCCGCATTCTTTCATATATTTATATTCGTCATACGTTCTCTCGCCCACACTTAGCGTTATCATCATTCCAGTTTTTTTTATTTCCTTAACAATGTCTCCCAATTGTTTGGCAGAATAGTAAAGGTCATCTCCAGATTGCAACACGAGCGTTTTATATCCTGCTTGATGCGCTTCTTTTCCTATCCGAACTATATCTTCTGCGTTCATTCTATATCTTTTCAAATTATTGTTATTACAGTTAAGTCCACAATATGTACAATCCATTCTGCAATAGTTGGAAAATTCTAAGATCGCCCTAATTTGCACTTCTTTTCCATAGATTTCTTCTTTTATTTTGTTTGCTTCTTCATAATATGGCTGAAAGTCTTGTGCTCCCAACATTTCAATTATTTTATTCTTATCCATTATTTCTCTTTCTCTTTTGATTGCCAAAATAACAAGTTAGTATATTTTGCATATGCCTTATCTTATTTCACTTTTTCTAAATTTACTCAAATATTTCTTTAGAATATAGTGTTTTTACAGATACTCCATCTAATTTCCCTATTCTTCCTGCCAAACTACTCGCAATATCTTGAGGAGCATCAAGTACCACACTAATTACATTTAAGTTCCTTTCTCTATATGGAATTCCCATTCTCCCTATAATATATTTTCCATACTCTGTCAAATGTCTGTTTATAATTTCAGTATTATCTTTGTTCTCTACTTCACACAATCCATTCCCATCAATTACTATTGCCATTACTGCTATTCTGCTCATATTGCACCTCTTCTCCAACATTCATTACACTTACACAATAGTTCAAAATAAAAATCCCTCGTACCCGAGAATACGAGGGATTTTGGACAATCAGAATACTATATATCAAATTATATATGCTAAATAATTGTGTTTTTCCTTCTTACTCTCAGGTTAAAACCTTCTAATCAGAATGGTATTTTATTTTTATATTTATATTATACCCAGTTTGTCATTTCAAATCAAATTTATATCATAATTGTTTTATTATATTGTGTTATATATCCCGAATTTTATATGTATTTAAATTACATCCACCCTCATTATCGCGATCGAATTACCCTTCGCTTTCAAAATAGACCTCATGCTCCCTTTTGCTTGTGGCTTATCAAAAATAAATCTCGCATTAAGCTTGTCATTTATATTTTTGATTAATGAATCATTTCTTTCTTTGCATAAATTTTTTTGATATAAATCATTTAAAAAATAGTCATCCATTAATATATTTGTTTTGCTCACCACAAGATCGTTCCAAAAACTTTCATCAATTATCTCATACGATATAGAATTTTCGTTATCTATGTTTGACAAAATATACGTTGTGAAATGTCTACTTTTTATAACTGAAATTTCTTTATCAAATACCAAATCTCCAGTTATGTTGAACAAAATCTGCAATATTCTGTATATTTCAGTAAGGAAGTTCCCTCTATATATGCCACTTTGACCTTCACTTATCGTAACGTTAATATCTTTTCCCAAAAGAAAATTATTGATTATATTTTCTTTTTTCGTTTCTTCTGCTAATTTGCTTATTACTCTTTCTATATTATATTTTTGGCACAATAAATCTAATTTTTCGTTTACATCATTCTCATAATTTACAATCTTAATTTTCAAATTCTTTTTCTGTAATGCATATATCATTTCATTAAGCAATTCGTAATTGATACTTTTCTTTTTTTCATCAAGCTCTATAATTATGCATTTTACACCTATATTTTCCAGTATTTCTTTTAAATAATGTATTGAAATCAATTCTTCTATATTCGATACTATTAAGTTGGTTTTAAGAGAAATATTTCTGATGCACTTATCATCATACCCGCTAGATAATAGTATTTCTCTATTCTGTGAATTCCTTTTTTTGCTTTGGTCAATCGCATAATAAGAGTATAGCAGTTCTAATGCCTCCTCTGTTGTAAAGTCATCACCATATGTTTTGGGGATTAGTTTTATATTTTTTCGATATTCTGTTGGTGTAATTCCATAATAATCGAGAAATGTTTTCTTCATATATGCTGGTGTTGAAAAGCCAGAAAAGCCACACACTTCCGTCAAAGACAATTTTTTGTCTAATAACAACTTCTCAACACCTTCTATTCTTAGATAGTTGAGTAATCCTTGAAAGCCTACACCAAAATTGTTCTTTATCAAATGCGACAGATAGTAGATGCTCAAAGATTCCATATTCGCTATTTCTTCCAGTGTAATTTTTTTCTCTAAGTTCTCAAATATATATTTCGATATACGTTCTATTCTTTCTAACTCAAGGACATTGACCTTTACATCACTTGCTAGAAAATTGTTTTTTTCGACAAAAAATCCTCTGAATTTACTTACTAAGATATCCACAAAATCATTCATAAGCTCTTCAATATCGCGTTCACTTCCACCTTTGTAAGCAGCTTCCGCAATATGTGCTATGAACTCCTTTACAACATTTAATTTAATATGAAACTCCAGATTTTTTTCTTCCGATTCACTTAAATTGTTTTTTTCGCAAACAAACACCATGAACTCTATATCAGGATATACCTCTTCGTAATGTTTTAAATCTATATACATTCTCACACAAAGAAAGTCCTCTGATCCATTATGAAAATAGTGTAGATCTTCTGAATCGACTAAAATCACATCACCTTGCTCAAGCGGATAGTCTACATAATGAATTTTGCAATTAATGCTACCACGAAGTACTAATATTATCTCTGTTTCTTGATGAAAATGTATATATTCATTTGTTAAGTTGGAAAATTCTACTAACAAAAAATCGTCTTTATTTTTTATAACTCTTTCTTTCATTTGTCTCTCCATTCGGATTTAAGCAAAAATATTGCATAACTACATAAAGTTTACATTATAAGCATAAATATTTCAACTTATAAAAAAATGCCCCGTTCTAATGAACAGGGCAAATAGTTAATTGTTTTATTATATTAGTCGGATTATTCTGCGATAGCCAAACTTATATAGCTGATACTGGTGCAATGTAGTATTTGTTATATATTTTCAACTTTTGTATCAAGCGTTATTCCTAATTTTGCTGCTTCTGCAAAATAGTAGTCAATTTCGTCATAATTCATCATATCCGATGAAATAAGACCTGTTTGCTCATATTTATCATTTACGAACATTTTAGTAAACAAGAATCCCCCTTGACCAGTCAAATACATTTCCGATGTTATTCCATCTCTTTCAAATGATTCTTGAAGTCCAGGTGCTGAAACATGAATTTCAACTTTTGTATTTTTTCCATCTTTTTTTCCATACGCCTCAATTACCATACATCCATTGTCTGAAACTAATCCTTCCTCTAAAATTTCTGCAATTTCATCTTTGAATTTTGGAGCTGCTGGTAAATGCGCTAATACCACATCAAATGGGGCAACTTCTACACCAGCAATCATTTCTTTTTTCTTTGATAAAAGACCTGCTCTAAATAAAGGTTCTGCAAAATTCACTCCAGCTCCTGCATATTTGAAAAACATGTTTTTTACACCTTTGAAATGGCTATCAGCATTAAGCCCGATATGTACAGGTTCGTCATGTGTATGTTCAACAAATTTTACAGGGGCATCCATATAATCGTATTGTCTATACATTGGTCTACTAAAGTTTGTTGGATAAATGAATTTTCCATCTTCAAAAGCATATGACTTTTCTGAAGCCATATCTTCTAGTGCCGTTACTGCTGACCACCAGAAAGGCTGAAATCTTTTTGCTTCTACGCCTTCCCACACAAAATTGTAAATTGTTTCGCATGTATCTAATGGTTTAACTGCTAATCTTGAAGCAGCCAATATTAGTCCTGGTGCAGATCCAGTAGCTATAACTGCAGTTTTACCTATTGCTTCAAACTTAGGTCCATACTCGTTATACATTATTTTTATTCCTTCAATCCAGTCTTTATGCAAATCTGGAGTTTCTGGAGCAGCAAAATCTTGGTAGCATGTTTTCGCTTCCAAAGCTGCATCTAGTACATTCTTTCCAAACAACAATGGTAAAGCGTTTACAATTAAATCTACTCCCTGTGCTACTTCAACGATGCTTTTAACATCTTTTGCGTTTACTTTTGCACCTCTAGCTTTTTTTAATGTTGCAACTAATCCTTCTACTGCTTTTTCATCATAATCCGCACAGATTATTTCCGACACATTTGGTTCTTCATCTAATCTTTTTGCAACTGTAGATCCTTGTGCTCCAACACCTAATACTAAAACTTTTTTCATAATTTCCCTCTTCTTTCTTTTTGGAATATTTTAAAACAGAATTAATTTATAATTATTTGTAAATCTCTATTAACATTATGACCCATCTCAAAATACACTATCTATCATAGTTATATAATATTATTTTTTTCTTACTGCATAAAGTTGTATTTTGCCAACAATTTATCTTTTTTTTGTTTGTTAAATTTCATACAAGTCTATACTGCAATCTTAAAACAAAAAAGAGTAGTTTTTTAAGCAAAAAACTACTCTTTTACATTTTGTCTCAATAAATTAAGCCAAATTAAAAGCCTCTATTAGCAATATTCATACTTTTTTCTATATTTTACTATACAAATTATTACAATAATAGCTGAAATAGATTCCGCCACTGGAACTGCAAGCCATATTGTACCTATTCCAAATATCGTTGGCAACGCAATTATCATTAGCGACAATAAAAAGAATGTCCTCATAAAAGAAATAAGAGCTGATATTTTTCCATTTGAAAGTGAGGTAAATAGTCCTGATGCAAATATATTGCTCCCCATGAAAATAAATCCAAGTGCAAAAATATGGAATCCCCCAATAGCTAAATTGTATACATATGTCCCCTCTTGCGCAAAGAGAGTCACAATAGGCTCAGCCAAAACCCTTGTCGCTAGCACTGTTACAATTGATGTCGTAACAACAAATATCCAACTAAATTTAAACAACCTCTTTAGCTTCGGAATATTTTTCTCTCCATAGTTATAACTGAACAACGGTGCAACTCCCGATACGTAACCTAAAAATATTGCGTTTAGCAAAAATTCGGCATAAAGGACTATCGTAATCGCAGCCACTCCATCTTCACCAATATACCTGAGCATCATCAAATTATATAGTATAGTTGTTACAGATATTGCCAAATTCACTACCATCTCCGAAGAACCATTCAAGCAAACTCTTCCAACTATCTTTCCTTCAAATTTTGCTTTTGTAAGGAAAAGTGTTCCTTTTCTCTTAAACGAAAAGTAGAACAACCCAAATAATGCCGGAATAGAAAAGCCTATTCCAGTTGCTAAAGCCGCACCAGCAACTCCCATATCTAGAGGAACAATAAACACATAGTCTAATACTATATTAGCAACTCCCCCTGCAATAGTAGTAATTAAACTTATCCTTGGTTTTCCAGCTGTTACAAAAAAATACTGAAACATGATTTGCAGAAATTCAATAGGTATAAATAGTATCAAAATAAGTCCATAAATGTAGCAATAATCATATAAACGCTCAGTAGCACCTAAAGCCTTTATAAGTGGGTCAATAAATCCAAATAATAAAATAGCACATATAAATGTAACTACCAAACCTACATACACAACCATTGAAAAATGAGCTCTAGCTTTTTTATTATTTCCCTCACCCATTTCTTTTCCTACTAGCGCACTCGCACCCGTTGCGAACATTATTCCAATACCTATTGTAATATTAAGAATTGGATAAACTATATTTACAGCCGATAGCGCATCTGTACTAACAAGTCTAGCTACAAAAATACCGTCTACCATGGTATAGAGTGCCATCACTACCATCATCAAAATTGTTGGCACCGTAAACTTGATCATACTATAAATTGTTATATCTTTTGCCAATGGGTTTTTCATAAATTCTCCTGTTTTTCTTTCTATTTTCTTGCAAGATTTTGATATATGTCAGTAATATCCGCCAAAAAAATGGCGAATTTCTCTGAATCCTCTTTAGTATGGGTTCTTTCAAATTCCTCTATTACTCCGTAATAAGATTTGTCGAATTTTTTATACTCCGCCAATACTGCCTCTGTTGGAGCTATATGAAATGTCCTCTTGTCATCGTCGGATTGTTTTTTCGACACAAGGCCCATTTTTTCAAGTTCTTTCACTTTCACCGTAACTGCTGGCATTGCAATACCTAATTCTTCTGCAATATAACTCACCGTACAATTTTTCTTATACACAATAACATCTAGATACAGTTTGCTATTATTAGTTAGCCTTTCGCCAAATACAGCTTTATCAAAATGTTTAGCTTCAGACAGTGTAATAACATCATAAAAATTATCCATTGCATCTTTTAACTTCATATAGTTTTCACCTCCAAAATTTATTATATAAATATAATTAAAATAAAATAATTATATTTATATAACTATTTTACACAAATTCCCTCCTATTGTCAAAAGGTTTCATAAAAAAAGGATATAAGATTATCTCTTATATCCTCTCAATAAAACGTTTATACTATTACCGTTTCCTAACTACTTAACTTGTTTCGAATCATTTTTTCTATTTTATATTGTTTTTTCTCTTTGCCTTATTATCATACATTCTTTTTTCTGCAATCTCTAATTTCTTATTCCAGTCCGTAGTTTCTTCACACCAAATAGTTCCAATAGCCACATCAATTTGCGGGTTCTTCTTTATACCTTCTCCTAACAACGAAACTTTCTCTAAAAATTCAGCTTCGCTCACATCTTGAAGCAATGTAACAAATTCATCTCCTCCAATTCTATACACATTATTCCCCATTATTTTTTTCAAAAGACTAGCCAGCGCAACAATCACTTCGTCTCCCTTTGCATGACCTTCCGTGTCATTTAGAAACTTAAGGTTATTGATATCAGCATAGATTATTCCTACAGAGTGTTCACAGTGTTCTTCAATTTCTATTATTTTTGACGTGAAACTGTTTCTGTTTTGAGTCCCTGTCATTGTATCATGAAATCCTAGATACTTTATTTTCTTGATGTATTCAGTGTTTTGCATAGAATCAGCAATAAACTTGGCAGCAATTTTAAGCACATTTGTGTTTTCAATATTCTTTTCCGGATTATCCAATGATATGTACCCTATTATTTTTTTATTTGAAAAACTAAAGTATAAAGGAACTAGCATCAAAGAGAACAATCCTTTATTTTGAAGATACTTATGTTCATTTCGATTACCATCAATATCTTTATCAATATCTCTTATTAAAATTTCACCATCTTTTTCAAACTCCTCAAACCAAGTTGTCACGAGCTCAGCAGGTATTCTTTCCTCTTTTACAGCTCCTTCCGTGGCGCCTTCTTCTTTTTGTTCAAATGTTTTATCTAAATACTTGCCAGATTCCGAAAGAACAAATCCACAAGATCTATCTGCATCATAGTAAATCATTAACTCTTTGAATACACTATTAATTGCTTCTTCAAGATTTTGTTCTTGCAATATAGTTACCATTTTTGCAATTATTTTATGTTCTTCTAATTCACTATTTTTTTGTATTTGTAGCAAATGACTAGTTGTGATATTTGAAACAATATTCAAATGCGCTTTTGTATTACCTAGTTCAACGAGTTTTTCCTTTGTCATATAGTACTGTCCTTTTTCTCCCCATTCAACACATTCTTCTATATGCATAACTCCATCTTCTAGTTTTGAATAATTACAAGCTTCGCATTTTTCACTTTTCCCCAAAAGAAATTCATAACATTTTCTATTTTTCCACACCTCTTCTGGTGGGTTCCCTAGGTTTTTCAATATACTATCATTTATATAAAGAAGCTCTTTCGTAGAAGGGTTAACTATATATATATAGTCCTCCATTGTAGCGATAACATTTTTATGTGCTTCTCGCTGCGCAAAATGGGCATCTAACGAAACTTCCTCTTCTGAATAAATCAATTTATTTGTAATATCCATAACTACAATATAAAATATGTCGTTTTCTTCATCATATGTCGACTGAGTATTAAGCCACCTAATTTCACCTTCTTTAGTTTTGATCCTGTACTCTAAATCAAAAAACTTACTGTTAATGTTTATCTTCTCCTCAATAATATTTCTAATATTATCCAGTGTAATGTTTTGATATTTATTTTGGTGTATCTCTATCATCTCATTTCGGGTATATCCAATTGTTTTATAAAACTGCGGATTCGCCTCTATAATCGTATAATCCTCATCATTTTTACATACAATTATTCCTGAAGCCATTTTATCGAATGCCAGAAGTTGCATTTTTTCAAAACCAAATATTTCAACTAAGTTGGAAGCAGCAGAATCAAAGCTATAATTGTTATTCTTTTTCATCAGTAAAAGAAATTCTTTCATGTCCATTGGTTTCGCAAAATAATATCCTTGTCCTGTGTCACATCCCAATAACGACATAGTGTTTTTCTGCTCCTCTGTCTCTATTCCTTCTGCTACCGATTTTAATCCTAGTTTTTTTGACATGTATATTATGCTCTCTAGTATTGCATAATTTTTATCAGTGATTTTTTCACCTACTAGACTTCTATCAATCTTAAGTGTATCAATATCCATGTTAGCCAATCTACTCAAAGTCGAAAAACCTATTCCAAAATCATCAACCGCTATTAAAAATCCCTTCATTTTAAATTGCTTCATCGTTTCATTAATCGTCGTGAAATTCTTTTCATACGCTGTTTCTGTTATTTCAAGCTCTATTTGTGATGCTTGGACATTTTTATATTTATTAATAATATCCATATATTTTTTTACAACATCTTCCATATTTACAGTTATCGTTGAAATATTTACAGATATTTTTGGCAATTCAAACTCTGAATTATGAATTAATTTACAAACTTCTTCAAAAACAAATAAATCTATTTCTTTAACATACCCATTCGCCTCTAGTATTGGAATAAAATCTTTAGGATACATAGTTTCTCCATCTTCTTTATTCCATCTAATAAGAGTTTCAGCTCCTACTATTCTGTTATCATTCAAATTATATTTAGGTTGTATCTCAAAAGAAAGTTCTTTGTTTTTTAGTGCCATCTCGATTTGCGAAACGATAGAATTTTGGAAGTGCAAGCGCTTTCTCATTTCTTCTGTGAAAACTGTAAGTTTTGATCCAAGTAACTTTTTCCCATCCAATCGTGCAACATGAGCACAATCTATCATGTAATCAATATTTTCTTCCGGATTTTCAATAACGTAAACTCCTCGGCTTAAAGAGACAAGTATCGATTCTTCCATGCCGTCTCTGATACTGTTCTGTAAGCAAAAATCGCATTTTTCCTTTCCGCAAATTGATTCTCCATTAAACGTGTTCTTTAAAAATGCAATCAATATGTCGCCACTTGATCTTGCTAAAATAACATCTTTACCAAAACATTCATAAACTTTTTCGAAAAATATTTTCAGCAATGTATCTCCTGTAGCGTATCCAAACTCGTTATTAACACTTTTGAAATTGTCAATATCTATAGTCAGTATCATATACTCTGATGGTTTTGCCGTCTTAAGTATTCTGTTCACTTCCTCCTCAAACTTCAATTTTGTCCTAAAACCTGTAAGTTTGTCAATTTCGAGTATGTCCCTAATCGCATTTTGTTTCTGCTTCATTTGCAATACAAACACGAGAAGAACAATTCCAATTAATGCCAAAACACCACTTATAATTTGGAATCTATATCTGTAAAATATTTGACTTGTTTCTATTTCATTTTGAACTTCTGAAATATTATCAGCAATTACCCCATTCACAAATTCATCATCTAAATTCTGAACCGTCTTATCGACAGCCAAAAATACCTCCTGTGGAAGATCATCTGAAATGGTAATTGAAAGAGGTACACTTATTTCTGTGTAATCAATATCGTATTTTTCAACATTTGAAAAATTTAAAATAGAGTTTGCAATTCTAGAAGAAGTTAGAATCGCATCAACTTCACCTTCAAAAAGAAGTTCTTGTGTGCTTTCCATGCTTCTAGTTTTAATTAATTTTATATCATTATCTTTTCCACCATGAAATTCTATATCTATAGCTTCATAATCAATTGAAGCTATAGACTTCATATCTTGATATTCAATAGAATTATTTCGAAGCAGTACCATTTGCTCAATAGAATATGGTTCGACAGTTCGACCAACTTTTGTTCCACTACAGTTCATGATACATAGGTGCATGTCAAGTGTTTGCTCGTCTATATTCTCCCCATCATGAAGTGGAACAAATCTGATTTTTATATCAAGTTGTTTTGCGATTTCTCGCATGATATCAACTCCATGGCCATCTGCATTACCATAACTGTTTGTGTATGTAAAAGGTTTATGATTAACATTATACCCAACTGTATAAAATTCTTTTTGCGAAAGCGTTTCATGTTCTTCTTTTGTAATCCCCTCTTTTGCAAGATCATCATTAAAATATTCAAGCTGCAACTTAAGCACAAAATACGGGTCTTCTTGGTAAATTATTTCCACAGCTTTTTCAATCTCTTCAGATAATTCGTAATTCCCTTTTGTAGTCATATAAAAGAATTCTTCTTGCCCTATTCTATCTACAATTACAGTGTTTCCTAAATCAAATTGATTGCTTGCCATAACAAGGTCTACTTCGCCACTATCTATTGCATTTTGAAGTTCCTCCATTTCATAATACTTTATTTCGTATTCGAAGTCGTTTTCTCTAGCATAAGCCTCAAGCTGTGGCAAATAATCTATGTCTTCATACGCCCCGATAATTGAATTGCTGAAACTTTCTGTGTCTTGATAATAATATCCTTTATCTTCATGAGAATATAAAACAATATCTTCATATCCAAATGAAGGCGATAAATAATCATAAGATATAGCTCTCGCATAATTCATATCTACTGGGCCAAATATATCTATCTCCCCTGTTTCTAATTTTTCTAACCCTTCATCCCATTCAACAGGAATGTATAAAAATGTATAATCGGTATATTTAGATATTTCCTCAAAAAATTCGTATCCAAATCCTTCATCGCCTTGTGTATGATACTCATTAATAACACCGTAATTTGGAACGTATCCTATCTTAATAGTTTTTGTTTCTGCATATACAGCAAATTCTGTTAGAGAAACAAAAATCATTACAGCTAGTAATACAAAACATATGCATTTTATTTTATTTTTTTTATACATTTTTGTTCTCCGTTTTTTTGTTAATATTCTAATAAAAGTGAGCATATGGGCTCTCATTAAATATACCATATAGCCATTTATATTTCAATTGAAATTCTCCATTTTGCAACAGGATAAATTTATATATTTTCAGAAAATAAACGATATGCTCCGCTCCCCACCAAAATTCAAAAACCCTCTTTGCTAACACATCATAACAAAAAGGGTTTTTGAGATATTTAAATTCTATTTTCTGGAATCACTTACTTCGTATAGTTATCGAAGTATCCTTGTATAAACACTATAGGAGTTCCTTTATCTCCGCTTCCTGACGTCAAATCACAAAGCGAACCAATTAAATCAGTAAGTCTTCTAGGCGTTGTCCCTTGTGATACCATGTTGCCCATAAGGTCTGCATCTTTATCTTCTATATATTTAGATATTGCAGCTTTAAGTTCGTCTCCGCTTAAATGTGAAAAATCATTATCAGCCAAATATTTTATTTTCACTTCATTAGGCAAACCTTCTAAGCCTTGTGTATATCCAGGCGATACTACTGGATCTGCAAGTTCCCAAATTTTCCCAACGGGATCTTTAAATGCTCCATCACCATATACCATAACTTCAACAGTTTTACCTGTTGCTTCTTTTATCTTCTTTTGTATATTCTCGCATAATGGTGTACAGTCATTAGGGAAAAGTTTTACTAATGTTTCTGTTGCTTTGTTTGAACCCAAGATACCATACTTAGTATTATATCCACTTCCATCAACGCTTTTATTCAGGATATCATCCATTCCAAGAACTACTTTCGCACCACCTTCTCTAAGAAGTCTTTTACTTCTTTCTCTTGTATGCGTATCACATGTAATAACTTTATCAACAAATTTTAGTATTGCTGCAGGGTTATTTGCAAAAATAATTTCAACTTCCGCTCCCTCTTCTTCAATTAATTCTTTGTAATACTCCACATAGTCGATATGCGTAAAAGGATGTATAGGATGTCCAAATTTCGAAACAAATTCATCGTAAGTCAAAACATCACTGTAAGGATTAACTCCTTTTTTATCTATCAAGTCCATATCTATTAGATGGTTACCAACTTCATCACTTGGATAAGCAAACATAAGAGTAATTTTTTTTGCACCCTTAGCAATACCTCTAAGACAAATAGCAAATCTATTTCTACTGAGTATAGGGAAAATTACTCCAATATGGTTTCCTCCCAGTTTCGTTTTTATTTCAGTACCAATTTGATCTGTTGTGCCATAATTCCCTTGAGTCCTAGCAACTACAGCTTCTGTAATAGCTATAATATCTCTATCTGAAATTTTGAATTCGCCCGCTTTTTCAGCATCCAAAATAACATCCGTCACGATTTTTTCAATATCGTCACCTTCTCTTACAATCGGCGCTCTCATTCCTCTAACAACAGTTCCTACTCTTCTTTCCATCTAGTATCCTCCTTTGAACTCTAAGAATAACACAACACATTATTATACTTCTTTCTGTAAAAAAATTCAATACATTTTAGATGTAAAAGCAAATCGGACAGCTAAGGAAAATTAAAAGAGAATTTTCAAAATTTACAAAGCAAATGCAAACCTTGAATTTAATGTTGTATTTAATTCAGTAGAGAGCCTTTTATGGCTCTCTATCTCTTTGTTATTTCCATTCATCGATGTAATATCTTTTTCTATTCACTGTTTTTTTGCCATATTGAATTGCTTTTTGCGGGCACCTGTTAATACATGCCATACATTGATAACATTTATTGCCCCAAACAGGTTTCCCTTGTTCAATAGTTATCGTCCTAGCAGGACAGACAAATTGACATACTCCACAAGATATGCAATCATCTGTTGCATAATATTTTTTTGGATTATTCATGAAATTATTAAAGCCCCAATTTACAATACTCGATTTAAGAGCGCTCATAGAACCCTCTTTGACATTGTAAATTTCTTTTTTAGATATAATATGTTTGCTTATACTCTCTATTTTTTTCTTTGCAATTTTTATTTTTCGTTTAATTATTTCATCGCTTTCTATATCATACCCAACCACCCAATTAGACGGCATTACGACAGAGAAAGAAGCATTTATTGGTATCAACTTGTTTAACTTCTTTGCGGCAAACCCGCAATCTGCCCCGCAGGTGCAAATTGCAAATGTGAAACCTTTTATTTGTGGTAGCTTTTCAATGAATTCAATCATAGGTTTTGGAGTTCCCCATGCATATATTGGAAACACCAATCCTACATATTCAGATTCTTTAATTTCAGCTATTAACTCATTTGTCATTTCTGTCTTGATTATATCATGTGTTTTTTCTTTGGTTTTTTCGCCAATTTCTTCTGCAATCCACTTCGAATTGCCTGTTCCAGTAAAATAAAATATCATAGTTATCTTCCCTCTTATTTTTTGAAATCTTCTTGCATCGATTTAAAAATTTCATCACTTGTAAATACTTTTAAAATTTGTAGTGCCAGAACTTTTGCTCCTACTACAATTGCTTCATGTGCCTCTTTGCTTTTAACAAGAGATTCAAATTCCCTTGTATGTATTTGCGGGTTGGATTTTGAAATTTGTATTGTAGGATGAAAAGTAGGACAAACAAAACTTACATTCCCTGCATCTGTTGAGCCAAAAGGCCTTGATGTATCTCCCTCTTCAAGTCCCAGTTCTTCAAATGTTTCTGCCAGAACTTCTTCTCCAGTTTTGTTTTTCTTTAGATTATAAAACATTATGTCTCCGTTATGTTTTTCATATGTCGTCTGTGTGGCAATAGCAGCTCCTTTTGCGCAATCATCTATTTTTTCCATCATTAAGTCTAGATAATCTTTATCCATTGATCTAAAAAAGAATTCCGCAGATGCATTTTCAGGAACAATATTTGGAGCCAATCCACCGTCCCTAACAACTCCATGTATCTTTACATCTGGTTTTACATGTTGTCTTAACATATCTATAGCATGAAACATAAGTTGCACTCCATTAAGTGCATTTTTGCCTTCCCAAGGCGATGATGCGGCGTGTGCCGGCACTCCCTTAAATGCGTATGTTGCTCCTTTTATTGCATATGCATTTGGCGAAATCAAATTTTCACCATATAAATGTATCATGATTGCCATATCACATTTATCAAACGCCCCTGCCTTGATTAAATCTAATTTATACCCACCAGCTTCTTCATTTGGAGTTCCAATTATTTGTATATTTGCATCTAGTTCTTCTTCGAGTTCCTTAAGTGACAACCCCGCAAGAATGCTTATTGCCGCACTAGTACAGTGCCCACACGCATGTCCTATCTCAGGAAGAGCATCATATTCAACCATTATTGCAACATTTCTCAATTTTGAACCGTCACCATATTGTGCTTTAAAAGCTGTCTCTAAATTACAAAATGGAAACTCTACTTTATATCCCTCTTCTCTTAACATTTCTACAATTTTTTTAGATGCCAAATACTCTTTAGTTGATAATTCAGGATTGTCTGCCAGATAATCATTTAAGTTAATGGCTTTATCTTTGTTGTCATTTATTGACTTGAATATTTCTTGTTTTAAGTTCTCGATCATATTTTTTTCTTATAATTCTACACACACACATTTTAATGTCTGTCATTTATTAGATCCGCTTTGTTTTGAATTATTTTCCTTTCTTTAATAAATTACTTGTTATTGCTCTATTTATTATATTATACTACAATGTAATAAACGAAACATTTTTTTCTTGAAAATTACCACGAAAGGAATATATATGAAATTTTATATAGTTGATGCATTTGCAGACAAATTATTCGGCGGAAACCCTGCAGGAGTAGTAATTATCGGCAAAGAAGATATTTTTCCATCAAAGGAAATAATGATAAAAACTTCAGCAGAATTGAAATATTCAGAAACTGCTTTCGTCAAAGTAATTGACGAAAACACTTTTCACATTAGATACTTTACGCCCAACTCAGAAGTTGACCTTTGTGGTCATGCTACAATAGCAACCTTTTCGGCTTTGCTCGATGCAAAATTTATTTCAAAATCAAAAAATTATAAAATAGTGACACTGAGCGGAGAATTGAATGTGGAAGTATCAGAAGATAAAGTTTTGATGGATATGTCCACCCCAACACATCTGAATACAATTTGTGACTCGAATTCGCTAAACGAGCTATATAATGTAATGGGATTAAGTTATAACCCAATCTTAATACCTCGTGACGCTAAATCGTCAGAAACACCCTCGACATTATACCCCTCAATAATTTCTACAGGACTTCCAGATATAATCCTTCCTGTAAATTCTGCAGAAGATCTTACAAATATAAGTCCCGATTTTACTGCACTTACAGAACTTTCCAGAAAATACAATGTTGTTGGAGTACATGCTTTTGCACTGAACAACACGCCCCAATCAAAATTTACCAAAGATTCCAAAATCGAAACCATAAAAAGAACTTTAGAACCAACATTTTTTTGCAGAAATTTTGCTCCTCTATATGATATCCCAGAAGAAGCAGCAACCGGAACAGCAAATGGCGCATTAACTTACTACTTATACTTAAACAATATAATCGACATTCACGCTGGCCATACAACAAAATGCACCTTTATACAAGGAAGAGAAATGAATAGGCCATCCTGCATTTTTACTCAACTAACTCTTGATCACCCTTATCCCAATTACAAATTAGCCACACAAAAAAAATCTTCGAATGAAACTTCCCAAGCTTCGTTACGCTCTTCTCATTCTGTAACTATTCGAGTTGGCGGGAATTCAATCATCTTAGCAAAAGGAGAAATTTTCTTTTAAATTACCATGTAAATGCTAATATCATCTGTTTATTCAAACAAATTCGCTCCAAATTATCTAAATTGAAAAATCATCATAATAGCTACTTGCTCCGTCTTAAAGTGGTTTTTTATGTTTCTTAATTTTTGACTTAATTTTTTTTGAAAAAATATGTCATTTTTTTTCAAAAGTATTGTAAATTTATTCATATTTGTGTATAATTATAACAAAGTAGATTGAAATTTGTTATGGAGGTAATTATGAAACACTTGTTAAAAATGGTAGATTTATCAAAAGAAGAAATTATAGATATATTGGATTTGGCAGATAAGCTAAAAAGCGATTTGAAAAAAGGAAAGCACTGCGATGTTCTAAAAAACAAAACTGTAGGACTTATCTTTCAAAAACATTCTACTAGAACAAGAATTTCATTTGAAACAGGAGTATATCAACTAGGAGGATATGGTTTGAATCTCTCTGCTAACGACTTGCAAATTTCTAGAGGCGAGTCAATGAAAGATACCGCGAGAGCAATAGGAAGATACCTAGACTGTATCATGATAAGAGCTAACAACCATAATGATGTGGAAGAACTTGCAGAATTTGCCAACGTACCAATAATTAATGGACTTACCGAACGTGCACACCCTTGTCAAGTTTTAGCAGATTTCATGACCGTAAGAGAATTTAAAGGAAAATTAGAAGGACTCAAAATGACGTATATAGGCGACGGTAACAATATGGCAAACTCTTTAATTACAGGTGGCCTATTAGTAGGGATGGATGTGAGCATTGCTTGCCCTGTAGGATACGAACCTAATGAAGCCACTTTAGAATTTGCAAAACAGTACGATAATTTTACATTAACAACTGATATATATGAAGCTGCCAAAGATGCCGATGTTTTATTTACAGATGTATGGTCGTCTATGGGTCAGGAAGCCGAAATGAATCAAAGAAAAAAGGCATTCAAAAACTATCAAATTAATCACGAGCTACTAAAAGTTGCTAAGCCCGATGCAATAGTTCAGCATTGTCTGCCTGCACATAAAAATGAAGAAATATCTGAAGCCGTATTTGAAGAGCATGCAGATTACATTTTTGAAGAAGCTGAAAACAGACTTCACGCACAAAAAGCTGTACTCGTAAAACTTTTATCCACCGACAAGTTGCAATAGATTTAAAGCTTCATTCTTATATGATGATTCTTTATCTTTTGCAAAAAAATCGCCTTAGAACTATATTTGAGTTGCACATTATCAAGTATAGCTCTAGGGCCTTTTTTACATTTCTAAAGGTTGTTTATTCCTATGGTTTTTTCCTAAATTTTATTATTACAAAAGGTATCGCCGTAATAACAGCTGCAATGGCTAAGTATACAAGTATAATGCTTTCATCTTCTCCTAGTTTGAATATGTTTCCACTATCATTTTTATAATATATATTCCCTTGTTCGTCTGCAATAACATGTGATGTTGAATAATTTTGCATACTTTCAATCGGTTTAAATAATAAGGACTCAGAAACAACTTCTATGTTAGTCAATTCTTCAGGTTCTCCAACGTTTATGGTTGCGCTATAAAGTCCCCCAATACTATCGTTTGGTACAGCATAAATATCTACATTGCCATCCAATTCATGTGTCAAAATTTCCCCTACTGGCTGGCTTGAAACATTTATATACGTTTTTTCTGCTTCTAAGGTGCCATCTTCTGCTTCTTTCATAAGTACCGTCCCATCACTATTTCTTTTGTATACGTTAATAAATCCTTCCGGATTAGAGAAATCTCCTCCTCCTGAACCTACCACAACACTTCCTTGCGTTACTGTTGGAGTGTTGGCAGATGTTGTCCCTTCTAATTTATGCTGTTCCCTATATACTGTTTCAATATTATTTTCGTCCATCCCTAATTCCACAATAGCTAACTGCCCATCGCTAGTTGTAAAATAGCACAAATCAGCATCTACAGATATAGAACTTTTTATTTCAACATAGTCACCTAACCCTGTCCAATTTTGTTCAAACAAATCTTCTCTTAGATTTATTATGCCAAAACCATAAGATACAGCGCTACTATCAACAATACTCTTTACATACAAATTACCGCACGAATCCCCAAATACCGCATACTCTTTACTATCAATCGTAACTACACCCGCTCCTGTATTATTAAACACTGGGTATATATTTACAGTATTTCCTGCCTGTCCATAAGTAACTTCCTCAGTAGACACTTTCCATATCTCCTCACCTGTAGAAGCATCCAAGCAGAAGAAATCCGAAGAATATGAAGTTTTATTATAATCGGCGTCAAGAGAAGAATCTTCTATCCCCGTCATAACATATTCTACATCGTTTATTTTGTACGTTGTTATTGGTGTCTGCGCCACCGTTGTCCCTTCTCCTTCGTAAGCCATTATCCATTTTATTTCAAGGGTATAGGCGTCAAATGCTGCTATGCCTGCATAACTTGGATTTCCCCAATCCCTTGTCACTGCAAGGAAAATCGTTTTTCCATCCGAGCTTGCCGAAGGTGGAGTTTGCGAATAGTAATTATTAAATGTAATTTCTGTTGCATTTTCTCCCTCCCCAATTGTTTTTTTCATGTCTAAGCTTCGACCTACTTCTTCCCCTGTGTCCTTATCAATTTTGACTAAGTTTGAGCTTTGTCCGACATACACATAGTCTCCTACAACTATTGGAGGTGTTGATATATCGGTAATCCATCCATCGTTATCTGTTCCGTATTGGATTGACCAAAGTAGTTCTCCATCTGTTTTAGGTTGATGTGTTGATGCAAAAACATATGATGTCACGCTCCCCACAAACAATAGACCTACAACTGCAATCGAAATAAGTTTTCTTTTCATAAATAACCACCCTTTCTTTAAAGCTTTGATTCAAAGTGTACTATATTGTATTTATCAACAACGTAAAGTATAAATTCATACTTTTGCCGTCATATATCAAATCCATATTTTATTTTTATTCTATCAATTTTATTTATCATTGGATTCGCAATCAACAGTAAAAATATAAATGTTGCTATTGCAAATATCATATTAAATGGAATCGCCGCCATATAAACAAATAAGACAGACTCAATTGTAATATCTCCAACAGCAATAATCGTCCAGATATCAGTCAACAATCCATAAATGAAAAACGTTCCAATTCCTCCCATTGTCGCAATCTTTATATTCCTATACCTTCTATCGCCTTGGTTGGTTTTTGCCTTTCTATTTTTACTTCCAGCTATACCCGCAATCATTCCAAGCAATCCCATCGCTAGCATTTGCCAAATTGTCCACGGACCTTGTCCGAACATAAAGTTTGACACAAATGCAGACATCATCCCTACAATAAATCCTGCACTTGGAGTCAAACAGTAACTCCCTGCAATAACAATTGCAACTATGGGTTTTACTTGGGGTAACATGAAAAATGCCGCTCTTCCTGCTACTGCAAGTGCAATTATCACAGAAGTCAAAACTAATAATCTGACTTTTGTTTTTTTAAAACTACTGTTTTGCAATTCTGGAATGATGTTTTTTTTATCGTCTATGTTCTTCTCTATTATTTCTTTTGGGTCATGTATTACATTTGCCGTTGTTTGATTACTTAAGGTGATTTTTTCATTGTAAAGTTTTTTTTCATCATTATTTTTATCGTAGTCCATTTTTTCATCATTATTTTTATCGTAGTCCATTTTTTCATCATTGCTTTTTGCGTT
>CAYJEX010000011.1:0-23659 GCA_964369465.1 uncultured Oscillospiraceae bacterium | reverse complement strand
TTTTTTCATCATTATTTTTATCGTAGTCCATTTTTTCATCATTGCTTTTTGCGTTAATATTTTTCATTACCAAGTCCGCAACATTTTGAGCTGTAATCGCATTCCGAAAAACATGAGATGACATCTTGTTTGCAGATGTTGTGTAGAAACTGTTGCCCGAGAAAAATTCATTAGCACTTCCTTCTGCCGTAATTTGCCCATCAAAAATCATTGCACATCTATCAGCATGTTGCCCCACAAATTCAATATCGTGAGATACAATTACGATAGATTTCCCCTTCTCCTTTAGTTTTGCTAGAATTTCGCCCAATTTAATCTTGTAAAAATTGTCTAGTCCTTTTGTTGGTTCATCTAAAAGAATTATCTTAGGATCTAAAAGCAATATTTTCGCAAGCGCGACTCTCTGCTGTTCTCCTCCACTAATATCATACGGATGCGCATCTAGCAATTTATCTATTTCTGTCATTTCAACTATATTTTGAAACAGAATTTGTTGTTCTTCTATATTTATGTTCTTGCTTCTGATAACCTCCATCAAATCATCTCTCACATTATCATAAACAAATATTGTCTGTGGGTCTTGAGGAAGCATTCCAATACTTTCTTTTTTTCCTTCCGAGCCTTTGTAAGCGTATATGTTTTTCCCAAAGACTCTTACTTTCCCTCTATACGGTGTCTTTATGCGCGACATCACTTTCAGCACTGTACTTTTTCCTGCACCATTTCCTCCTACCAAAGCATATATTTCAGATTCTTTAACTTTCATGTCGAACCCTCTAAGTATGTCTTCCTCATTTTTACCGTATCTAAACCACACATCTTTTAATTCAAATGCTATTTCGGATTTTACATTATTTGTAAATTCATCTGACTGCTCAATTTCAATGCAGGACAACTCATCTTCATCAAGTATTTTATCAAGCCAAATCCTTCCTCCTCTAACATCTATTGGACAATCCAATTCCTGACCATATTTTTTTCCATATACAAGGCTATACGCTTGCATAGGTGAGGGCATTGCATAAAACATATTATTGTTTGAAGCGCTAAGTATACCTCCTACGTTTGCAGGTGTATCATCTGCAATTATTGCCCCTTCTTCCATTACAACGACTCTATCTGCCATAGGCAATACTTCGTCTAGCCTATGCTCTGACATAATAATAGTCGTTCCTATTTCTCTATTAATCTTTTTTACCATTTGTAAAAATTCCGTAGCTGCTACAGGATCCAACTGAGATGTTGGTTCATCCAATATTAAAACTTGAGGTTTCATAAGCATCACAGATGCGAAATTCAATATTTGCTTTTGGCCACCAGAGAGTTCTTTTGTTTCTTTATTAAACCATGTTTGAATTCCAAAGAAATTCGCCATTTCAGCGACTCTCATTCTAATAACGTTACTTTCTATTCCTATATTTTCTAATCCAAAAGCTAGTTCATGCCATACTTTATCTGTTACAATTTGATTATCTGGGTTTTGCAAAACGAAACCTATTTCCGTAACATGGGTTTTAGGATGTAGTTTTTCAACTTCGACAAAATCTACCCCCCTACCTATTGAGTTCTTCGGGGCAAAAAATATTTTTCCAGATTTTTCTCCGCTCGGTGCCAAAGTTGGCTTTAGATTTCTAAGAAAAGTGCTTTTCCCTGAGCCAGATTTGCCCATTACAACTAAGAAGTCTCCTCTTTTTATATTCAATTCTATATTCCTTAGAGCATATTTTTCAGACTTTGGGTATCTAAACGTTAAATCTTCAATTCTAAACACTTCCATAAAACAACCTCTTTTAAATTAAGTAGCATAGGCGAAAACGAAAACAATGCAACTCCAAAATATATCAAATACCAAATCGAACTTTTATATGAAACAACTATACTTGGATAATAGTAAACATCTAATCCTGCAAAAGGAATCCCTAAAAACAACAAGAGCAGTAGCATAATATAGCTAACTAAAAAGCTTACGTCCCTACACCTAAAAGAATATCGGCAATAAAAAGTTCTATTTGAAAGCCCATATCCTCTCGCTCTCATTGAGTCCGAGGTGTCTATAGAGTTTTCCAAAGACCATGTTGTCATTATGGATAGAATCTTTGCTCCATGCTTCATCTTATTCTTAACTTTCTCTTTCTCAATGTCAAAGCCAATGCTTTTTTGTCCTTCAGCTATCAAATTAGCTCTTTTATGAAAAAGTGGTATGAATCTCAGTACCATAGAAAAAACAAGAGATAATGTAGGAATTATTTTTCCGAATAAGTACATGAATTTGTCACTAGTAATAGTATAGTTATATACAAAAAACCACATCAAAATAGTCCCAAACGAAAGCGCAACCGTCAATCCATAAAACAATGCTTCCGTAGTAATTGCTCTATCAAAAAAATATCCTATTATAGAAGTGCCTCTTTGATTTAAAATCAGATTTACTAACGTCGATAAAATCATAACAGGCAAAACAAATATAAGTATCAGTCTTATAAATTTCGTTTTGCCAAGAAAAGCTCCATATGTAAAAGCCGCAAAAAAAGATATAAGAAGAAAAATGTAGTCAAAAAAAATCGCAGTCCCAATTATCATTCCTGTAAAAAAAACAATATTTACAATCGGATTCAATTTACCAAAAGAATCTTCCCTAACATGAATCATCAATATGCGTTTCCTCCATCAAGTGTGTATCCCCAAAATATTGTATCTCCCTCATTTATTTCTATCTTTCCAGCACTTTGTCCTCCAAACTCATCATTTACAGAAAATTTCCAACCACTCATTCCCCCTGCATCTCGTTCATATATCCCTGCAATCCCTGAAACATATCCTCCTGTAGCAGAAAGTATTATTGAATTTTCTGTGCATGCTCTTTTTGTAATATCTAAAGCTGTGTCACCTTCATAATATGGAACTTCAACACTCAGGACATTTCCTTCTTCGGGAATCACCGCCACAAGGGTTTCGCTTAACGCGTCTCGATTATCCCATAGGGATTGACACTCAATAATCACTGTTGCATACAGTTCATTACCACCTTTATTCTCTTCAGGTTCACTTGCTGAACATCCAGATAGAATACCCATCATCACAATGGACAGCATTGCAAAGGCAACAATTATTACATTTGTTTTTTTCATAATTTCATCTCCATAAAAAAAGCATTTTGGTTATACACAAAATGCTCCATAACAAAAGTGGTCCCATTACTGTCTTTTCTGTATTTGCCCAAAAAAAACATCCTGGTTATTTCCAAAATGCTAAATGCCAAAAGAAGTTCCGATAACCTGCAGAAAATTCTTTTCTCATATATCTTAACTTGGTTTTCCGGCTATACGGTAGCAAGATCTGCTTAGGACTCTCTTCTAATTACCCAAATTTGATATATTTAAATTTTATAACGCGATTTAAAATAAATCTCTATATCCATCATACGATATTGTATCAATAAAGTCAATAAAAAATGCGTTTATTGATAAACGCATTTAAAATTATCTTTTTCTACGAATTCCACCATGTTTTACATTCAATCTAGAAATAGCTCTCGTAATAGATGCCTTTGCCTTTGCTACTTCTTCCTTATCGTGCTTTTCATCATGCGAAAGCCAATATTCAGCACTCTGTTTTTCCTTTTTTGCTCTCTCTTCATCAATTTCATCTGCCCAAAGTGCCGCATCTGTGTAAATGATTATATTGTCCTGTACATCGACATATCCTTCAGAAATAGCAGCAACAATATAATCTGGACTGTTTGCCTCTTTAATCCACAGCTCACCCACAGCCAAAAGTTTGCAAGCCCATGTATGACCTGCCATAAATCCTTCATCTCCTTCTAAAGTCCTGACAATAACAATTTCAACATCGCCTTTGTAGAACTTCTTTGACGGTGTGATAACCTCTAAATTAATTGTTTTTGCCATCTTTAGCCTCTTTATATTTTTCTATAACATCTTCAATTCCGCCACACATCAAGAAATATTGTTCTGGTATATCATCATGTTTTCCATCTAATATTTCTTTAAACCCTCTAACAGTCTCAGCCATTGGAATATATTTCCCTGATATTCCTGTAAACTGCTCCGCAACACCAAATGGTTGTGACATAAATCTTTGAATTTTTCTTGCGCGATTTACTACTAATTTATCCGTGTCTGAAAGCTCATCCATACCGAGAATCGCAATGATATCTTGCAAATCTTTATATCTTTGAAGTACTTCTTGAACACCTCTAGCAACAGAATAATGTTCTTCACCAATAATTAGTGGATCCATAATTCTAGATGTCGATTCTAAAGGATCTACCGCTGGATAAATTCCCAAAGCAGTAATCGCCCTTGAAAGTACTGTCTTTGCATCTAAGTGAGCAAAGGCTGTTGCTGGCGCTGGGTCAGTAAGATCGTCCGCAGGTACATATATCGCTTGTACCGATGTAATAGAACCTTTTTTTGTAGATGTAATTCTTTCTTGTAAAACACCCATTTCTGTAGCAAGTGTTGGCTGATATCCTACTGCTGATGGCACACGCCCCAAAAGTGCTGATACTTCTGAACCTGCCTGTGTAAATCTAAATATATTATCAATGAAAAGAAGAACGTCTTGTCCATCTTCATCTCTGAAATTTTCAGCCATTGTAAGTCCTGTCAAGGCAACTCTCATTCTAGCACCTGGAGGTTCGTTCATTTGTCCAAATACCATTGCCGTTTTATCAATTACTCCAGATTCTATCATTTCATAGTAAAGATCATTTCCTTCTCTAGTTCTTTCTCCTACACCTGCAAATACAGAAAGTCCACCATGTTCTTTTGCTATATTTCTAATAAGTTCTTGAATAAGAACAGTTTTCCCTACACCTGCACCACCGAAAAGTCCAACCTTACCACCTCTAGTGTATGGTGCAATAAGGTCAATTACTTTGATTCCAGTTTCAAAAACTTGTGTACTAGTATCTTGTTCCTCAAATGTAGGTGCTTTTCTATGGATAGGAGCTAACTTTGCGCCTTTAGGAGGTTCTTTATCGTCAATTGGTTCACCAATTACATTGAATAGCCTTCCTAAAACTTCCTTGCCCACCGGAACAGATATAGGACTCCCCGTTGCTACAGCTTCCATCCCTCTCTTTAGTCCATCTGTAGAAGATAGCGCAATACATTTTACAACATCATCTCCTGTATGTTGTGCTACTTCTGCTACTATTTTTCTACCTTCGTGGCTGATTTCTATAGCACTCAAAAGTTCAGGTACTTCATCCGATTTAAACTTAATATCTATTACGGGTCCTATTATTTGGTGTACTATTCCTTTACTCATCTTTTTACCTTTCTAAATTATCCTCTGTTTCTATGTCGAATAACACAGACTATAATATATTTGTTTGAATTTATCCTTGTGATTCAGAACCTGCTACTATTTCGATAATCTCACTAGTTATAGCCGCCTGTCTTGCTCTATTGTAGAACAACGATAACTCGCCTAGCATTTCTCGTGCATTATCAGTTGCGTTTTCCATCGCTATCCTTCTTGCCGCATGTTCACAAGTTGCCGACTCCACAATAGCTCCATAAACTGACATTTCAATGTACTTTGGAATCAGGTAATTGAAAACTTTTTTTACTGATGGCTCATACTCTACTTCTTTTCTATGTACAATTATCTCTGGAGATTTTTCGTACCTAATAGGAAGCAATGTTTCATTCTTTATTTTCATTTCCAAAGGACTAATATAAGATGTATATATCATCTCTATTTTATCTATTTCTTTCTTGTTATACATTTCAATTAATGGTTCGCACATTTCTTTCACAACCATGAAAGATACGTTTTCTGGCGGAGCCTCATAGTCAATTTTAATTTCGTATCCTCTTTTTGCGAAGTAGTCTCTTCCTTTCGTTCCAACCGCAATAATAACAGGAGGTTCTTCGCTTGCACTAATATCTTTCTCTGCTTCCTTAATTACAGCAGTATTAAAACTTCCACAAAGTCCTCTGCAACTAGTCACAATAATATAAGCTGTTTTGAGTATTTCTCTATTTCCATCTATGTATTCGCTAGGAACTTCACTTGCATTTTTAAATATTTCTGCAATAGAAGTAGCTATGAAATTTGTGTTTTCATGTGATTTCTCAAATACTGCTTTTGCTTTCCTTAATTTAGCAGCAGACACAAGTTTCATGGCATTTGTAATATGCTCCATTCCTGTTACGCTTTTTATTCTTCTTTTTACATCTTGAATATCGCTAGAAGCCATTTAGCTTATCTCCTATCTGTTCCCAATAAATTCTTTAATCCCTGCAACTAGCTGCTTCTCAGTTTCCTCATCCATGCTTCCTTTTGCAACTATATTTTTTCCTACTTGTGGGTAATGTGTATCCATATAATTATATAGATCACTTTCAAATTCTTTTAATTCTTCAACTGGGATTTCTTTCAAATAGCCTTTACTTGCCGCAAACAGTATCATTACTTGATGATGTACTTCTACAGGGCTATACTGTGGTTGTTTTATTATTTCCATCAAGATTTGACCGTGATCAAGTCTTGCTTTTGTATCCGCATCTATATCTGATCCAAATTGCGAAAAACTTGCTAATTCTCTGTATTGAGCGAGTTCCATTTTTACTGGACCTGAAATTTTCTTCATTGCTTTAATTTGCGCATCTCCACCTACTCTGGATACTGAAATACCTGCGTTGATTGCTGGTCTTTGTCCCGAGAAGAATAGCTCAGTTTCCAAAAATATTTGTCCATCCGTAATTGAAATTACATTTGTTGGAATATATGCTGAAACGTCGCCTGCTTGTGTCTCTATAATTGGAAGAGCTGTTATTGAACCTCCTCCAAGTTTATCTGATAATCTAGCCGCTCTTTCCAAAAGTCTGCTGTGCAAATAAAATACATCCCCAGGATATGCTTCTCTGCCAGGAGGCCTTCTAAGAAGGAGTGACATAGCTCTATACGCAACTGCATGTTTTGACAAATCGTCATAAATTATCAAAACATCTTTTCCTTGATGCATAAAATATTCTCCCATAGCGCATCCTGCATATGGTGCAATATATTGAATTGGGGGAACATCACTTGCTGTTGCAGATACAATGATTGTATAATCCATAGCTCCCCTATCTTCAAGGACTTGTGTCATCTGTGCAACAGTAGAATTCTTCTGTCCTATTGCAACATAGATACAAATAACATCTTTGCCCTTTTGATTTAAGATTGTATCTACAGCAATAGCTGTTTTTCCTGTTTGTCTATCCCCTATGATAAGTTCTCTTTGCCCTTTTCCAATAGGTATCATAGAATCTATTGCCTTAATCCCTGTTTGAAGTGGTTCCTTAACAGACTGTCTATCAAGTACACTCGGTGCGGCACTTTCTACTGCTCTATATGTTGAAGTAGTAATTTCACCTTTTCCATCTATAGGTAGACCAAGTGCATTTACTACTCTTCCTATCATCTCTTCTCCAACTGGCACTTCTACAACTCTGCCCGTTGGCTTAACTATATCGCCCTCTTTAATTCCTATATCAGAACCTAGTATAACAGCTCCCACATTATCTTCTTCAAGATTAAGTGCCATACCATATACTTCTCCTGGAAATTCAATTAGCTCTCCTGCCATGCAGTTCTCTAGTCCATAAACTCTAGCAATACCATCCCCAACTTGAAGAACCGTTCCAAAGTCAGAAACATTAAGCTGTTTATCATAGTTTTTAATTTGTTCTTTTATGACTGCTCCAATTTCCTCTGGTCTCAAATTCATAGAGCCTGCCTCCATTTCTTTTTATAATTTAATTGATTAGCTGTCTTGCCATATCCTGCAATTTTTTACGCACAGATGCATCAATTATCTTTCCATTTACTAATATTTTAATTCCACCTATAAGGTTAGTATCTATTTCTTGAATAAGCTTTACTTTTCCATTAAGTAGTTTGCTCGTTTCACGCTCTATTTCTTGAATCCTACTCTCTGACAATTCAATCGCTGTACATACTACACCTGCCGCAAAACCCTCATATTCATTAACTAATTTTTCAAATTGGTTAACTATTCTAATAAAATAAGATATTCTACGTTTATCAATTAGAACACAGAAGAAATTCAATAATTCTTGGGAAATTTTTTCGTCAAAAACATTTTGAATTATTTCTTTTTTTTCATCTCCTGTAATTGTTGGATCATTAACTAGCATAAGAAAACCGGGTTCGTTTTTCATAATCTCACGAACTCCTATTGCTTCTTCAAGTAATTCTTTCTCCCTACCAAGCTCTTTTGCAACGTCAAATAATGCTTGCCCATAAGTAAGGCTTACATTTAATTCTTCCATTTAGCACTCCCTACTTCTTCAATAACCTGATTAAGAATTTTTTCTTGATTTGGAATTTCTTTTAACTCTTGATCAAGAATTTTTTCTGCAGCCATAATAGCTAAGGTACTAATCTCTTTTCTAGTTTCATCAACAGCTTTTTGTTTCTGTTTTTTAATTTCACTCTCAGCCTTCGAAATCATTTTATTAGCCTTTTCGTTAGCTTCATCTAAAATCTCTTTTGCTCTTGCATCTGCTTTTGTTTTTGCAGATTTGATTATATCTCGGCCCTCTTGTTCTGCAAACGCAATTTTCTTTTCATACTCTTCTAGCCTTGCATCTGCCGCCTTATTCGTTAAGTCGGCAGTATCAAAAGCTCCTTGCAATCCGGAGGCTCTTTCATCCATAAAATTCTTTACTTTCTCAAAAAAGAATTTTTTCATTATGAGGAAAAGAACCAAAACTGTAATCATTATCATTAATAACGTCCAGTTAAAACTTATTAATGGCGCTGTCACAGTTGGTGCTGATGACGCAAAATAAGAGTTCAGTATAATGTTATCCATTATCATTTTTTTCTCCTTAAATTGCTCCTCTTATCCTATAAATGGATTTGCAAATACTAAAATTATTGAAATTATGAATGTGAAAATTCCTGTTGTTTCTGTTACAGCTTGTCCCACAAGCATAACTTGCATTATATCCCCTTTTGCTTCAGGTTGTCTTGCAACTCCTTCTACGCCCTTGCTACCTACAAGGCCTTGCCCTATACCTATTCCTAATGCTGCAATACCTATACCCAATGATGCACCTAATGCTGATAATGCTAATGCTAATTCTGAACCCATGATTTTCCTCCTAAAATTTAATTTTAATTTATGTCTAACGACCATATTTATAACAATAATTTATATATCAACTCTTGTGAATTTTATTCTCAAGAATGATTAGTGACTTTCATGATCCTTTGAGATTGCCATTTCCATACTAACAAATACCATAGTTAGCATTACGAAAATAAATGACTGTAGCAACGGTTCAAACAAATCAAAGAACAAGTTTGCTGGCAATGGAATAATCATCTGGAACAACGGAATTGGAAGTCCTACCATTTCCGACAAACTACCTAATCCGTTTACTAACATATGTACCACTATATATCCAGCAAGGATATTTCCAAATATCCGCAGTGCTAATGAGACTGGGAAAGAAACTTGTTCTATTATTTTTAGCGGAAACATAAACGGATAAGGGTCACACATTTCTTTAAGTTTTCCTTTTATTCCATGATGTTTAATGGCAGTATATTGAATTATTAAAAATGTGAAAATTGATAAAGCGAATGTTGTATTTACATCTGCTGTAATTGGCCTAAATCCAAACAATCCTAAAATACTTCCTAATACTAAAAAACAAAAAAGTGTTCCAATATATGGTGCATATTTTGTTGCTCCTTTGCCCATTGAATTTTCAACTAATTTATATATACCTGAAACAACGAACTCTGCCCATACTTGCTTTCCTCTTGGTATTTTTTCCAATCTACTTGTTGACCATAGTGCAAGAACTACAAGAACAAAGGCTACAGCTACAGCAAACAAAACAGTTTCTGTTATAAAAACACCACTATCGCCAAATTCAATTATTATTCTTGGTCCAATCTCCATAGATAGTGCTGGTGCAAAACCCATCTATTATTTCCTCCTTGTATGAATTTAAATTTCCTTTGTTCTCTTCAGCGACGGTTTAATCGCAAAAAGATATAATATTGATAATTGTATCGTGAAAAATCCAATAGCACATCCTGCACCCATTTTATAAGAATGCATAACTGTAAATGCAAAGGAAATTCCATACAAAGCAAATCTAATTAAAAATCCTAAAGTATTAATAAGCACTTTCTTTTTTTCCAAAGTAATTTCCAAACAAATTACCATGACAAAAAAATTAACTATTGCAACTACGGTTCCTACAATCAATCCTACTGTAAATTCTAAGTCTAAGCCTAAAATAAATAGCGAAATGAGTTGTGCTATTACCGCAATAATTATTGCGCATATAAATATTTTGTTCCTAAATTGAGCAATATTCCCCATACTAATCCTTTCAATTAGATTTAATTATACACCTCAAAATTAAAAAGGTAAAGAAAAATCTACATAAATTTTGAAAAATTTTTAACAAATAGCAAAGTAGTTTTTTTATTGTCATCTTTCGACCTTTTTTGTTATTTTTCACAATTTTTTTTCAAAATTACAAAGAAATCTAGGTGTATATTTAACTAATTTGCTATCAAAAACAGAATCTCAAATATATTACTTTAAGATTCTGCATGCGATACAAATGTTATTATAATAATCATCTATTGGTTATATTTTGCTTGTTTCTATGCATAACAACTTTCAATCCTGCTTCTCTGAGGATTTCTTCAGCAAACTCATCTGGATATCCTTCTTTCACAATGATTTTGCTTATCCCTGCGTTTATTATCATTTTTGCACATATCATGCATGGTTGATGAGTAACATACATTATTCCTCCTTCTACAGATTGTGCCAGAGTTGCTGCCTGAACTATTGCGTTTTGCTCTGCATGTAATGCTCTACAAAGCTCATGCCTTTCCCCAGACGGAACGTTTAGTTTCTGCCTCAAACATCCGCCTTTCTCTTCACAGTGAGGAACTCCTTTAGGTGCACCATTATAGCCAGTAGAAACTACATGCTTATCTTTTACTATAACCGCTCCTACTTGCCTTCTTAGACATGTTGATCTTTTTGCTGCTAATTCAGCCATCTCCATGAAATATTCATCCCAACTTAATCTTTCCATAGCAATTCACACCATTATACGATTAAAATGGTTACTCCTTTCTTCGATATTCACTACGCATATACAAGCATTTATTATTATACATTCTGAAAACTATGCTTGCCTCAAATATTGTTTCATTAAACTTCCTCTTTTTCTAATGTGTTATCTCTACTAAAAAACACTTGGCTCAAATACAATCCCATCGGAGGAGCTGTATGGCCTGCATTCTTTCTGTCTTTGTACTCTATAATATCTCGAATTTCTTTTGGATCAATTTTTCCTCTTCCTACATCTACTAATGTTCCAACTATTATTCTTACCATATTATACAAAAATCCATCACCAGTAACAGAAATTTTCACTTCTTTGCCATCAAATGTGTTTCTCTCAATTATTTCAATATCAATGTCAAATATTTCTCTAACAGTTGATTTTCTAGGTGTTCCGCCCGCTGACTGAAATGATGCGAAATCGCGCTTCCCAATCATTTCCTTTGCTGCGAACTTCATTTTTTCCAAATCTAGTTCAGTATCTATTTGATATGAATAATTTCTCTCAAACGGATTTTTTTCTGCACCAACGATCAGCCTATATATATATGTTTTTTTCTTTGCCTCAAATCTTGGGTGAAAGTCCAGTGGCATTTCCTTTGCATCTATTATTCTAATATCTTCTGGTAATCTTCCATTTAAAGCTTTTTTTATATTATCGACTGGAATAGGTACATCAATAATAAATGCTGCTGGATATCGCAATGCGTGGACACCTGTATCGGTTCTACTCGTTCCCTTAAGCTCTACCTCGCCTATTTTCATCGCTTGGCTTACTGCCTTTTCTATAGTCCCTTGAACAGATGAAACATTTTCTTGCTTTTGCCATCCAAAATAATTCGAACCATCATATTTTATTGTAAGCAATATATTTCTTTTCAACTTTCCCCTCTTGCCATGTGTTTTATCCATACGTTTGTTTTAAAAAAAGTGACTTTCCGTAGTCCTTCCAAGCGTACAGGCTATGCTGTTATTTTTTAACTTTTATAATGTGATCTGCCTATTCCTATTTCGGCATTTTATTACTATTATTATCCAAATCAGAAATTCACAAAACTTAGCAATTGAACAATGTTCTTATCCGACATAACAATCAATATATATATAATCGTCGCAACACAAAAATATTGTCCTATAGGTCTTTCATCTTTTAAAGTTATTTTTTTTCTTGCAAGGCTCCAAATATTCACTATTGAGCTAAAAAAGAAACCCGCCCCTATTATTAGTAATACCCCCACTGGTCCAATCAGTAACCCTATCAATGCGCAAAGCTTGATATCTCCAAATCCTAATCCGTCTCTTTTGTATGCTAATTTCACTACAAACGCAATAGATAGCATAATAAAAGCGCCTGTGAGAGCTCCTAATGGCTGTATCATAATGTTTTCTCCCATACCTACATAATATGGAACAAACCCCAGCCCTGTTATTGATAGGAGTATTAAAAACTGATCTGGTATTATCATATACTTTATATCGCTAATTGCAATTTGTATCAAAATAAATATTGCTAGCAAAGCAGGAATAGATATCGATATATCATTTAAAAGTAACTGAAAAGAGATCAAAGTGAATGTTGCTACAAAAATAAATTTGAATGGCGTAGATCTAAGCCTTTGTCTATCATTTGATTTCAATTCATCACTAGGTTCTTCCCCATAATCGCAAAGCCATTTCGGTGGCAGCTTATTGAATAAATACACAGTGCCATTTCCAAAAATAACTCCAACTCCAATGCTAATCATTCCATATATAAGTATTCGAGATATTTCTACAGACATTTCAATTTTTACACTTTAAACGAGCTTTTCAAGCCGACTATCTTATTAAACACTAAATCTTCGTCATTGTCTTTTTTGTGAAGCTTTGTATCTGCCACATAATAACCATGTCTGAAAAATTGAAATCTTTCCCCTCTATTTGCTTCTGCTAAACTAGGTTCTGCATATCCTACGACTTCTTCCAAAGTATTAGGGTTTTCAATTTGCTCTCCCGTTAATTCTCCATTATTATCTATTTCATCTATCAGAAGATAATCGTAGTTGCGTATTTTTACCTTTACTGCTGTTTTTGCATCCACCCAGTGTATAGTACCCTTTACTTTTCTCTCAGAAAATCCAGAGCCGCTTTTTGTAACCGGGTCATATGTACAATGAAGTTCTTTGATAGAACCATCTACATTTTTCACTACTTCGTTGCACGTAATTAGATACGCCCCTTTGAATCTAACTTCATTTCCAGGATATAGTCTAAAGTATTTTTTTATAGGCTCCTCCATGAAATCATCACCATCAATCCAAAGTTCATTGCTGAAAGGAACATCTCTGCTCCCCATTTCTGGGACTTCTTTGTTGTTTTCCATTTGACAGGTTTCACTGTTTTTTTCGTCATAATTAGTAATAATGACTTTAATTGGATTTTCTATTACATTTTTACTTTGAACTTTGCTTTTTAAATCTTCTCTAATGCAGTATTCCAGAAGCCCTACATCTACCGTGCTATTCGACTTAGCAACTCCTATCCTTTCGCAAAAATCTCTAATCGACTCAGGCGTATATCCTCTTCTTCTAAGACCAGAAATCGTTGGCATTCTAGGATCATCCCATCCCTCAACAATTCCATCGTCTACCATTTTTTTTAGATATCTTTTGCTCATTACAGTGTTAGTTATATTTAATCTTGCAAATTCAATCTGTTTTGGCGGTGTGTCCCACCATCCAATTTCTCTTAATGTCCAATCGTAAAGCGGTCTATGATCTTCAAACTCCAAAGTGCATATAGAATGTGTAATACCTTCTATTGCATCTTCTATTGGGTGAGCATAATCATACATAGGGTATATACACCATTCATCTCCTGTGTTATGATGCGTTGCCCTTGCTATTCTATATATCACAGGATCTCGCATATTCATGTTTGGAGATGACATATCTATTTTTGCTCGCAATACTTTTTCACCATCTGCGTATTTCCCCTCTTTCATTTCTTGAAATAGCGCAAGATTTTCTTCAACACTTCTATTCCTATATGGGCTTTCTTTTCCAGAAGTCGTCAAGGTTCCTCTATATTCTCTCATTTCGTCAGCACAAAGATCACATACAAAGGCTTTCTCTTTTTTTATTAATTCTATAGCTCCTTTATACATAGTGTCAAAATAATCGGATGCCCATAGCCTTTCGTTCCATTTAAACCCCAGCCATGCAACATCTTCCTCTATGCCTTTTACATATTCTATATCTTCTTTGACTGGATTTGTATCGTCATATCTTAGATTACACATACCATCATATTTTTGTGCCGTAGTAAAATTGAGGCAAATCGACTTTGCATGACCGATATGAAGGTGTCCGTTAGGCTCAGGTGGAAATCTAGTATGAACTTTTTGCCCATACGTTCCCTCTTCTAAATCCTTATCTATTATATTGTGTATAAAATTTTTTGCTTCTGACATAAATTTTCCCTCATTCATTTTATTTATAACCTAATCACCCTACTATACTCTAAAACTTACATACAATTATTATATCACTCTTTTGGATTTTAGGAATAGTCCTTTTTTTCTTTGTGTAAATTTTCTTTGTATATATTTTTCTATTCATTTTATTAGACCCTAAAATAAAAATATTTAGCAAAAAAGCAGGTTCCATCTTGGTTCCTGCTTTTTGGTTTTAAGTCAATTTTCGGTATATCTTTGCTAAAGTCAAGACTTTAAATCAGTTTTTCATTTATGATATACCATTATTTAATTTCCTGCGATTAAGCCATTACTTGGTCATCTTCTTCTTCTACTTTTTTTCTTGAAAAATATGTGATTCCTGCTTGTACTAATGTGATCGCTGCAAATACTATTGTCCACTCATCAATAATAATCATTGGTAGTGTCATATCTTGAGTTAATATGAATAGCACTATCGCTCCAATCATTGGAACTATACTCAGCATTCTCAATAGTCCTTTTCTCTTAACCTCTACATTTTCATCTTCCTCTTCTTCTTTTCTTCTTTTGAAGTATGTTACTAATAACGAAACTGCTAACAGCCCTGTTATTACCGTTAAGATTAAGTCTAATAATGACCACGCTGCTCCACTTGCTAATGGTGTTTCTGTATCTTCAATAGTTACAGGCGCATCTGCTCCCGGTGTTGCAACTGGAGGTATTACTGGTGTTGGTGGTACTACTGGTGGCGGTGTAATAGGCGTTACTACTGCTGGTGCTGTTATTTCTAGGTTCCCTGGCGAGAATGATACGTCATAGTTAGGATTATCTTCTGGATTTACATTTACATTTATCGGATAATCCCCTACAGTTTCACCTGCTACACGTGTTAACGTATAGCTTGCTACATCATCTCCTATTAAACCAGTTACAGTAGCTTCAAATGTTGGGTCAACTTCTCCTACTAGCTTTGTATAACTTTCTGCTGCAATATTAAGTGGTGCTGGCGTAATCTCTATAGTTGCCGTGTAAGCATTTTCCGAACTATATATTGAAGCTGTCTCTCCATGATCTCCTGTTAAAACATTGCCATTTTCATCTGCCACGAATATTTTGAATAAAACATCATATGTTCCTACATTTTCTGATGGAGTTGTATAAGATGTTTGATTGAAATTTACGCCACTTGTCGAATAATCATCATTAAATCGAACCACTAGTTGTTGTCCTTCTTCTAACGAATCTTCAACCACATCAATATCTCCTCTTACCGTAGGGTTATTTATTAGTTGATCTGCTGTTATTGTTTCTGTTTGTCCATCATAGATTTTTGAAGTTTCAAAATCCTCTGCGGCAAAAACTTTCAAGCTACCTTGGTTTTGGTATACATAGTAGTTACTATAAGCACTAACATCAACTTTCGTTACATTATATTTTTGTCCATCAGTAATATGTTGCTGATACACCTCTCCCACACCTTTATATACTACATTTAAATCATCGTGAGAATATGTTTCTCCTTGTAATACTGGTGTCCAATCATTAAGTCCAATAATCGGTTGATCAAGGTATGCATTCACGCCTTCACTTTTATAGAAAATTTCATACACTGATCCTGTTAATTGAAGACCTTCTATTTCATCAGGTGTAAATTCCATAGAATAACCATGTGGATATTTTATATCTCCTTCATGTGTCATCTCATCTTCATAATCCACTATTACATTAGACCCCTGAACAGCAATATGAGTATTAATACGATTTACCATAACAACACGAGGGTAAATTCTTACGTTAACTATTTGTGCTTCTCCATCATTTACTTTAAATGTAATCTCTTGAATCGCTACATCTTCATTATTAAAGCTACCATTTACATCAGGTTCATCTGCCCATATTACATTAAGTGCAGCTGGTGAAGCAATCTTTATTTCATCATCTTTGTCTAAATTCATTTTGTCACGAATCGCTTCGATTAAGTAAGCCTCCGTAGCACTATCAGACCAAACAACTTCTACGCCATCAAATGGTACTACTGGCACGACTGGACTTCCTTTTGAGAAAGTCACAGGGTCAGTAAGGAATTCTAGTGTTGGTATCTCTGTATCCGAATATGTACGGCCATTGTATTCCCATTCATAGCCTAAGCTAGATGCTCCTCCTGTATCTGGAATACGATGTGTTGATACTGAATAAAGGTTGTTGTTGCTTCCTAAGAAACTTGTCCAAAGCCACGGCTCTGTTATTTCAGTTACATGATGATAGATGTCAATCGGAACACCATTTTCATCATTAAAAACAACTTTTGAAAGAATTACAGGATAAACTTCTTTATTTCCACTATCCACATTGTCTTCATTAATCGCAGCTTGTGTTGTGCTTGAACTAACTTCATCGAATTTATCGTCAGCTTTATAATACCAGCTATAAAGTGTGTTATTGCTAGCGTCTTTTCCTACTGCAAGTTTTTGATCACTACTTAATGTTACACCACTTGCTGCTTCATATTCATCTTGAGTTGCAGGAAGAATATCCATTAATGATGAATTACTCAATACATAGTATGTATCTATAATCTCATTGTTTGGCGTGCCATAGTTATCTTTGTATGCTGTGATTTCATAAACCTTTAATTCTGTCGTTTCACTCCCCACTCCAAATTCAAAAGATTCCACTCCATCATATTTACTATCACTTACAGAAATTGTCGCCTCCCATGCACCAGTAGTGCCAGTCATTGTAAATGATTCACTTTCAGTACCGTAAGTCATTGTAAGTGTAGGCGCTATATTTGCTGTATTTTCAGAAGATATTACAAACGATTGATCTTCTACATTAAACACTGCTTTAAGTGTTGAAAGCCCTGGTGCATTAGGATCTGTGTCGATGGTCGCTTCTGCTTTTACTTGAACCACACCATTGGAAACACCTGGAATAGAATAACTAACCATTGCTGCCCTATCTCCTGAAGGAAGATAAGTATAGAAATATCTCCAAAAAGTTTGGTTTCCATCTTCGTCAGTATCAACATCTTCATTCCAACCTGAAATTGGAGTTCTCAATGCAAGCCCTTCAACATTGCTGTTTAATGTGACAACATGATAAAACTTAGCTGTGTCAGTTAATATACCAGTAGATGTCTTAATTAGTTTGCCATATTCAATAATATCAATACTTGCCCACGCAACAGGTTCATATTTTGCTGTAAGAGTTGTTTCCTCTGTTAATGTTGTTGGGTCAACTTTGTTGCCGTTTTCATCATACCAACCTACAAAACCATAATCCTCAGAAATAGGACGGCTAGTATTCATGTAGTCTGCTACTTGACCATTTGCTTCCGCAGCCGTTACAATCTCAGCAGCCGGGATTTTACCGTCACTTGATTGTACAACCTTGGTTTCATCGCCGTAGTTGAATGTAACCGCAAATGTTTCTGTTGTATTCACTTCTGCAAAAGAAGGTAGCGAAGGAATCATTCCCGTAACAAGTACTACCGCTAACAGTATTGCTACAAACCTTTTAAACCTCAAGTTTTTATTTGTTTTTTTATTTGACATTTTTTTCCCTTTCTTAATCAAATATTTAGACGTTTTTTAATCATTTCTTTGTTATTTGCATATCTTAGCAAAATCTCTTCGTCTACATCCCCTCTATTATACAGGTCAGTTAAACTTTTGTCAACACTTATCATTCCTTCTTCTGGAGCTGCAGTCGCAATAGCATTATTAATTTGATGAGTTTTGCCCTCCCTTATTAGATTTGCTATTGCTGGAGTTACAACTACAACTTCAAAGACAGGGGTTAGCTGTCCGTTCTTAGTTGGTATTAGTTGCTGAGATACCACCACTTTCAACACCATAGAAAGTTGCAATAGTATTTGTGCCTGCTGGTTTGGCGGGAATGAATCTACTATTCTATCTATAGACTTTGCCGCTCCTATAGTGTGTAGGCTGCTTAGTATCAAATGTCCTGTTTCTGCAGCGGTCATTGCAATTTCAATAGTTTCTGAATCTCTTAGTTCTCCTATAAGTATTGCATTAGGTGCCTGTCTAAGCGCTGCCCTAAGTGCAGATACAAAATTTTCCGTATCAATGTTTATTTCTCTTTGAGTTACTATACTATTTTTATGAGAATGTAAAAACTCAATAGGATCTTCTAAAGTAATAATGTGCGACTCTTTAGTTTGGTTAATCTCGTTAACCGCACAAGCTAAGGTAGTACTCTTTCCGCTTCCTGCAGGTCCTGTGACTAACGCCATTCCACTAGAAAGATTAGAAATTTTTGCAACTACATCTTCTATTCCGAGACTGCCCGCATCAGGAATACCAAAATCAATCATTCTAATTACAGCCGCAAAAGTACCACGTTGTCTATATGCATTTACTCTAAACCTAGATACATTTTGTATAGCAAAAGAAAAATCATCATCACCCTTGTTATTTATCAATTCAAAATTTCTGTGACCAGCTAGTTCATATATTTGTTCTATCAATTTCTTTGTGTCATCAGGCAACATCTTTTTGTCATATACATCTTCAGAGTTCTCATTCAACTCAGAAAAACCTAATATGGCACCTCTTGCTTTTCCTTTTATAGGAAGACCAACAACAATGAAAATATCAGACATTTTTTTTTCTACTGCGAGTTTTGCTATTCTTTTAAAATCCATCAATATACCAACTTCCTACTTATTCAACAAAAACCGGCAGACTATCATCTGCTTCCCAATCTCCTGTATAAACTAATTTCCATTCCTTAATTTTGTAAAATCCTTCTCCCTCTATTGGCGAAAGTATCTCTATCTTAACATTAAGGCTTTCTTCTTCATCCACTTTAACTTCAAACGACAAATAATTTGTACCATCTACGATTTCAAACTTATACTCTTCATTTTCGTTCAAAATTGTAACTGCTGAAGATAAATAAGATGATCCTATGTCATTATATTCTTCATTGAGAACTTGGTCAATTTCCTTAAGATTTTCTTGAGCCTTACTTTCTGCCAAGTAATATTCATCACTACTTTCTGCTGTCGATATGCTCATTTCATTATCATTGTTTGAAGAAATAAATGATAGCGCTGCAAATGTAATCAAGCAAGTCAGCACAAACACCATTAACATCAGACTAATTCCTATAGGCACACCAATTTCTATAGTCTTTTTCATTATTGGCCACCTCCCACAGTTTTAGGTTTATATACCTGTGTGTCTAGATGATAAATAACATTATTTTCGTCTTTTGTAAAAGTGTCTACTCCAATATTATATATTCCCTCTTTTTCTTCAATTAAAACTTCCAATCTGTAATCTCCCTCATCCTTACTTACAAATTGACCATTTTTGTCATAATAAGCAATTATCAGATTTCCTTCTTCTTCCATCATAGGAAAGATCTCAAACAAAAGATCTGTATCGCCTTTATTTACAATTATAACTTCTACAACAGACTGAGCTTTTATAACAGCATGATTTCTATCAAAACTCTCACCAGACAACGTGTTTGAATAAACAAAAAGTTGAATGCACACTGCTGAACAGAGGGCAAAAAACAATATTGAAATTATTAATTCCATTAAAAATATACTTGATTTTCTCTGTAATTTCATTCAACCCTCCTTCTTTTATTCTTCACTTCTAACAGAAATAATTGTCTGTGATTTAGCATCATTATTATCTACAACAGAAAAGGCATATATACCTTCTGCCACTTGTTGCATCTCAAACTCCTTAAGAGGAATCAACTCCTCTCCCAAAGCTGCTGATACAGTAGCCCCTTCTTTTGCAAAAAGCTCTCTCAAGCTACCTTCATAGTAATAAATATAGTTAATATATGTCTCCCCATCTATTTCCGTTTTAAGCAAAAGAGCTGGGATTTCTTCCAGAGTCCCAATCGTAACACCTCCAACAGTATCATGCTGCTTAACTTGTTTTTCTACATATGATATTGCTGTGCGAGAAGAGAATATACTTTCTGTGTTTTCCACATTGCTACCATAAGTCGTGGAACCTATTTGCACAACAAGCAAGGCCGATACTGCAAATACACAGAATAGCCCAAGCGCAAATATTATATCAATAGCCTGCCTTCTTTTATTTGAGAATACTCGCATAAAATCCTCTTTCTTACCTTCTAATTACTGTAATGTCCGGCTTTATATTTGTAGCAAACACATCATAATGTACGATATATTTGTCATGATTTATTTGCAATGCATAATTTTCTTCTAAATATTCCAAAGTGTCTGGATAAGCTCCTTCATTTGCATAACAATGTACGCTTGCTCTTTCGATAGCAGTTCTTAAAGCATCTATCTCCTGATTTTCATTACCCTCACTTACAGAATCAAAGGCCACTCCCAAGACCCCAAAGAAAACAAGAAATATGAGGACTTGAATCAATAATTTAAGGTACTTTGGCTTTTTCTTTACGAAATAGTTTTTACCACTCATAACATTTCCTATCTTTCTTTAGCCCAATGCTGACATTATGCTAATTAACGGGAACATTACCGATAGAAGAATTGCACCAACAATTACAGAAAGTACCGCAACAAGTGTTGGTTCAATTATGCCAATAATATTAGTTAGTTTCTGATCAACTTCTTCTTCATAGCGTTCTGATATTTCTTCCATAACCCCATCAACTGAGCCTGTTTTAAATCCAACCAACAACATTCTTGCATATAGACCGCTATAGATTTCATTCTCTACCATTGCTTTTTCGAAGCCTTTGCCGTCTTCCATATCTAAAATGCATTTTTTGACTTTATCTTTCATCCTTTTATTTTCTATTAACCCTTCAATCATTTCCAAACTTTGGGTTGTATCCAAACCACTAGCAAGCATCAATGCCATTCCATTTGAAAATCTAGCAACTGCAATTTTGTCAGTAATCCCTCTAGTAATTCTTGAATTTTCTTTAAACTTAGAAAAAGCCGCTTTTCCGCTACTTGTTCTCATAACAAAAATCACAAGAGCGACAATTACTACTAATCCAATAAATATCCAAAGGCTATATGCATTCATAGTATTTCCAAGAACTATTACACTTTTGGCAAAGCCCGTAAGTTCGCTTCCCAGTTGAGCAAATACCGAATCAAAAATTGGTATTACCTTAATCAATAGGAACCCTACCACAACTAGCATCATTACAGTCATCACAGCTGGATAAAGAACAGATTGCCTTACTGCATTTTGAACATCATCTTCTTTTTTGTAATATCTTGCTAGAGCTGCAAATACAGTGTCCAACTTACCTGCCTTTTCACCAATTTTAACCATGTTAACCATATAGTGAGGAAATATACCCATTCTGTCTAAAGTTTCATTGAATGTGTATCCTTTTTCTAAATTGTCAATCATTTCTGCAAGAAGTTCTTTTCCCATTCTCCCCGAAGCTTCTTCTTTCATGATATGGAGTCCTTCAACCATGGTTATTCCGGCATTTAATATCATTGCCATCTGCCCGCAAAAAGCCGACAAATCCAAATTGGAAATTTCCTTACCTTTACCACTGCTTTTTACTTCATTAGTAGATAAATTTTTCAACATAATTTTCACCATTTCCTACGTAATCTCTAAGTTCACTTTCGCCAATTGTATCTCCAAAAGTCGGATCCATTAGGGACCAACTACTTCCATTAAATTGAATAATATCTTCAATCCATCCTTCTTCTTCCGTATAAACAGATATCCATGCATGGTATACCTCTCCAGAATACCCTATTTGTAATTTAGTAGGCACATTCTGGGATCTGAGCATTGATGCCATCAAAACTGCATAGTCAAAACATATTCCCTTTCCGGTAGATATAACTTCATCTATTTTAGGAAGATATCCCGATATCGCTCCACTATCTACCTCTTCTGCCAGTTCATTATCATAGTCAATATTGTCCATTGTATAATTATATACTCCAGTAACAAATTCCAAATCCGTTGCGGTGTGCGCATAAATATTTTTTGCATCCTTTACCGCAGTGCTCTCAGCAGTAAAATTAACATACTGATTAGAGTAGAGAAAAGGAGAAAAATCGTCCTCTATGCTAGCCGAAACACTGGTAGAATCTACAACAGAATATTGATTTCCACTTATTTGTTCATAGATTGTAATATAGTAATTTCCACTACCCTCTGTAAGAGGAAAGGATTCAAAATCCACACCTGCCGTCAGGTCGTAAGTATAATCAACATAGGAAGGCCCCTTTATTTGCATTTTAATTTTTCCAGAATGGCTTCCTGTGTATTTAACCATAATATATCCTTCAAACGCATTAGAATAATCTACAGTTGCCACGCTTCCATTATAAGTATCATTACCATCTGCAGTTGGGATTCGATCCGACACATCTAAAGGTTCCCTAACAGCCTCTTCACTAGTATAATAGCTTGAAGTTCCCCCACAAGCAGAAAAAGACAAGGCAATCATTATAATTACCGTGCTAATGAAAATTCCTTTCCTAATACTGCCATTTTTATTTCGCATTCACTGCCTCGTTACGTATTTGATAATTCGTTTTAATATTTAAGGATAAATGTATTATGTATTTTTTTCATTATTAACAATCTTATTTTAAATAAGTTTTGCCAAACAAAATCTACTTTCCCTAAGTATATATTAATTATACCCTACTTTTTCAACCTTTACAATAAAACAATGAGGATTTATGATCTCAAACAAGCGCAACAACACAATTCTATGTGATTGATTTTTCCAGTATATAAATAATTCTATGGTCGTAAAATTGAAAAAGCAGGTTCCTTATTAGATCCTGCTTTTGGGCTTTGCATTATATTTTATTTTAGGTCTCTACCGAGGTTGAGTTTATTGTGCATAACAATAATTAAATATATTACACTATACCTTTTCTCCTAACAACCACATAAGCCCCTAGGATTGATATTATAGCTATAGCTATCAGCCCATAAAGATTTGTATTATCTCCTGTTTCTGGCACTGGTGCTCCTGCTACTACAGTAAATGTGCCTATAGCTGTTCCATAATCAAGGTTTGCTATTTCTATAGAGTATGTTCCTACTCCAAGAGTAGCTGTGTATTCTTCTGACAGA
>CAYJEX010000010.1:0-59051 GCA_964369465.1 uncultured Oscillospiraceae bacterium | reverse complement strand
TTAGTGGAACCAGAATTCACCACTTATGGAGATGGACTTTGGTATGCATTCACTGCAATGACTACTATAGGATTTGGAGACTTAGTTGCAACTACAGTAATTGGGAAAATAGTAACAGCAATATTGTCTATTATGGCTATTTTCGTTTTTTCTTTTACTGCTGGAGTTATTGCTAGCTATTACACTGAGATATATAGAACAAAAATAACTGATGAATTTTATGAACTAAAAGATAAATTAGAAAACCTCCCTAACCTTTCTGAAAAAGAATTAGAAGAAATTTCAGCAAAAATAAAGAAAATCGATTTTTTGAAAAATACGAGAAATAACAAAAGAGAAAAGAATGAGATGAAATGAAGAGGTAAACAAATTTTAAATGAGTTTTATGTAATAGAAAGAAGGGAAAAATGGCAAGTGTAGTTTTTGAAGGTGGAACGTTTAGAGGAGTTTTTTCGGCAGGTGTAATGGACGCTTTACTAGATAATGATATTCATTTTGATTATGTAATCGGCGTTTCGGCAGGTATTGCATATGGAATATCATTTGTATCGAAACAAAAAGGACGTAATCTTGAAGTAGTTCAGAAATATAAAAAGGACCCCAGATATTATTCTAAACGAAATATTTTAAGGCATGGTTCGCTTTTTGGTTGGGATTTTATATATGATGAGATACCTAATCGCTTAAGCATACTAGATAGAGAGGCAATAGATAATTACACTGGAAAAGTACTTGCTGTTGTAACAAATGCACAAACGGGGCAAGCAGAATATTTGGATGCAAAGCATATGGACAAAAAGCTGAGCTTGATCCGTGCAAGTAGTGCTATTCCATTTTATTCTCCCGCAATCACTATAGACGGCAGACAGTATTATGACGGAGGTCTCAGTGATTCGATTCCTATTAAAAAATCTCTGGCTGATGGTAATACGAAACATTTAATTGTTATGACACAACCAAAAGGATATGAAAAAAAGCAAGGAAAATCAGCTAAAATGGGAGCGTTCTTATTTCGGCGAAAATTCCCTAAACTTTCTGAAACGCTTCTTAACCGTGCCAGGATGTATAACGACACATTAGAGTTTATTCAGTCTTTAGAAAGTGAAAACAAGAGTGATACAGTGGTTTTAAGACCTGCATATAACCTCAATCCATTTGAATCCAATATTGAAACATTGGAAAAAACATTTCAACATGGATATGATGTTGCAATGGCGAATATGAAAGAAATTCAAAAGCTAGTTAAATAACATGAAAGAGATAAAGCGATGAAAAAAATGTATAGTAACGGAAAAATTTATCTTGGTGACGAAAATTCGTGGGCTGAAAGCATAGTAACCGATGGCGATAAAATCGTGTTTGTTGGAAGTGAAAGTGAGGCTAAATCAAAATATTCAGATGCAAAGAGAGTGAATTTAAAAGGAAATTATATGTTTCCTGGGTTCATAGACGCCCACGCACATATCATTCTTGCCGCATATTTGAGCTCTGGGTTATTGGTAGAGGCTAAGATGAGTAAGGAAAAAGTTTTGTCAAAGATGAAAAAATTTGTTGCCAAAAATCCTAAGAAAAATGCGTACTTTGGGCAAGGATACGGAGAAATGCAATTTGGAGATAAAGGTCCGACAAAAGAAGATTTGGACAGTATTTGCAAAGATAAGCCGCTTCTTATGTTAAGCGCGGGAGGGCATGAAGGTTTCTGTAATACAAAAGCTTTGGAAATGGCAGGGATAAATAAAGATACAAAAGATCCTGTGCAGGGACTTCAATTTTTCCACAGAGATGCAGCAGGTAATCCTACAGGGCGATTTACAGAGGCGGGCTGTATATATATGATTGTGGAGAGAATAATGTTCTTTAATGCCGATGAGGTGGAAGGTCAATTGAGCATGATACTTGATTACTTCGCCTCTGTGGGGATAACAGGTATAGCGGATTGCGGTTCTATGTCTGCGATGGTAGATACGGCTTTTCCTCTCTTATGTTCTATGTCAAAACAAGGAAAGTTGAAACAAAGATTTATAGGCTGTGAGTTTGTAAGCACAGCGGAAGAAAGAGTTGGAGCGGTAGAAAGACTTAAAGAAAGACACAATAAATATTATATAAAAGACAACGTAGAAATAAATACGCTAAAGATAATAAACGATGGGACTTTTGAGAGCATAAACGCTTCTACGATAGAGCCTTATTGTCATGACGGTTCAATAGTAGCGCCTATGCTTGAAGGGGAAGTTTTGGAAGAACTGTGCGTAGAAGCGGCTTCCGAAGGATTTGACATACATATACATGGCATAGGAGATCGAAGTATCAGGGCAAACTTAAATGCTGCAAAAGCGGTAAGAGAAGCGGGCTATAATGATGTTCGTTTCACAAACGCACATACAGTTTTGGTGACAAAAGAAGATGTTTCGATGTTTGGGGAGTATGATGTGGTTGCCAATACAACAGGCGGATGGCATAATGGAAGCAACGACGAAATTAAGAAGATTTTAGGAGAAAGAGCTGATGAGTTGTATTGTATCAGAAAGCTTACAAATAAAGGTGCAGTGATCTCTATGGGGAGCGATTTTCCTGTAGATGAAGTGGGCATACACCCCATGATAGCGATAGAAACGGCAGTAACTAGACAAGAAAAGGGAAAACCAGATGCTCCGAGATTAAAACCTTATGACCAAGCGCTTACCGTGAAAGAAGTCATAGACGGATATACAAAAAATGCGGCGTATCAAATAGGTAAACAAGATAAGCTCGGAACGATAGAAGTCGGTAAATACGCTGATTTTACAGTATTCAAGGAAAATCCTTTTAAAGCAGATCCTCATAAAATCCATAAGATAAAAGTGTTTCTTACTATAAAAAACGGAGAAGAAACATATAGAGCGACACTTAAAAATATTGTGAAGTATGGGATTTTCGAGTTGATTCAATCATTTGAGTAGCAGAAATTCAGTTTATTATGCCATTTCAAAATAAATGTATGTATATAATTTACGGAGGAACCTATGGAAAAGTATTTTTATGAAGCGTTTGAAGGTATGGAAAGGTTAGGCCCTGGAACAGCTGAATGCACCATAAGGGCTATTTCGTATATTGATAAGAGTAAGCCAGTCACCATACTTGATATAGGCTGTGGTGTCGGAACGCACACTTTCATATTGGCAAAAGAACTTGAAAATGCCCAAATTACAGCTATAGACAATAATGCGGACTATATTGCAAAATTAAACAAGAGTTCAAAAATGCAAAGAATTGAAAATAGAGTAGAAGGAATTTGCATGTCCATGTTTGAAATGAAATTCAAAGACAATAGTTTTGATTATATTTTTGCAGAGGGAGCAATTTATATTGCGGGATTTTCAAAGGGACTTTCTGATTGGAAACGGCTACTAAAAAAAGATGGAATGATTATATGTAGTGAAATTAGCTGGATTGTGAGTGAACCATCAGAAAAAACAAAAGCGTTTTGGAATGAAAACTATCCACAGATAGATACTATTAGAAACAAAGTAAGTCAAGCCGAAAATTTGGGTTATAAATTGATAGACCATTTCATCTTACCAAAGGAAGCGTGGACGGATAACTATTATATTCCATTAGGGATAAGTCTTGAAAAAATGAAAGCTAAGTATTCTACAAATTCTGAAGTGCTAGAAGTGATAAATATCATACAAAAGGAAATAGACTTGTATAACGAGTTTGGTGATGAATATAGTTATGTTTTTTATTTATTTCAAACTTTTTATAAATAGGATTGTTGTTATCAAATCATAATAGGAAAGAGGGAATGTTATGAAAATTTTAATTATTAATGGGAGCCCAAGGAATGGGAACACAAAAGCTGCACTTAAAATGATTGAAAGTGAAATAAAAGAAAAAAATAAAAGTGCAAATATTGAATTTGTAGATGTACCTACTCTAAAGATTGAGGGGTGCATGAACTGTGATTTTTGTAAGAGAAACAGCGGAACTTGTGTGCATAAAGACGATACCAATGTTTATATGAACAAAATAATGGATGCTGATATTCTAATATTTGGAACACCTGTTTATTGGTGGGGAGTGAGTGGACAGCTCAAAATTTTTATTGATAAATTTTATTCCAAAGATGGCATAATTCAAGAGAATTCAAGCAAAAAAATAGGTCTCTTAACTTTCGGCGCAAATGAAATTACAGATATCCAATACAAATTGATTGATGATCAATTCAATAGTATTTGCAACTTCCTTAAATGGGAAATTATATTTACTAAAGAGTTTGCATGTTTTGACAAAGACGATTTGAGAAACAGTCCAGAGATGTGCAAAGAGATTATCGAGTTGGCTAATAAAATATAAACAGCAACTTTATATGTAAAATGTATAAAAGAACCCTATTATTTGATGTGTGAATAATAGGGTTTTGTATTAATGGTTTTCCGAAATAATAATTCCACCTAATATCATTTTTTTCTCCTTTACTCTTTAATAAATTTTAATTGTGTGTTAATTAATAGTAGCAATAAGGATACTATTAATCCTATTAGTAGTGTTGATGCTTCACTAAAATATTCTCCGATAGCGCCAAGTGCTGGTGACACTGCTGCACCAGCTAGTACTGTAATCGCTGACATGGATAATATCGTAATTTTTTTGACATTTATTTTTCTCCTATTATTTATTTGTGATTTGATGACATCTTTTCAATATGTTTACAAGCGTTATCTGCTAGCTGTTCTAGTTGTGCATGTAGTGCTATCAAATCTTCGGAACTTATTCCTGCACTTATTATTTTATTCCATTTATCAACTGCCTGAATAATTTCATCTTTTATTTGCAGTGTTTGCTCAGTCATATAAACACGGTAGTGCCTTGTGTTGTTTTCAAGAGGAAATCTTTTGATATAACCTTTTTTTTCTAGAGATTGCAAGCCTCTTGTAACAGCAGCTTTATCAATAGCTGTAATTTTGGTCATTTCGTTTTGCTCTATTCCGTCGCCACCTAAAACAAGGGTTATCAAGTATGAATACTCAGAAGATGTAATTTCGTACTTTTTGAACTCTTCGTTAATATATATTTGAAACTTCCTATAAAGAGCCGATATTGGCTTGCTATAAAACAAATTCATAGTGATTCTCCTTCTTAATTTTATATTAGTAATTGCTTACAGAGAGAGTATAACATAAATTGAGTTGATTAGTCAACTAATGATTTAGAAATAGATCCTTGTCCGTGGTTTTGTTTAAATATGTGGTATAATTGCTATGAGTGAAACTATACAGTGTGTAAATCAAACGAAGAAAAGACACATTTGTATATCAAAATAGAATTTGGAGAACAGGAAATGGAACATCTACATATTTTCATCATTGACTTAGCTTTAATAACGATAGTTGCAGGGATTATAGCTTTGATTTTCAAAAAACTAAAATTCCCTCTAATCTTAGGATATATTGCGGCGGGATTTATTTTAAGTCCAAACTTTCACGTCTTTCCTACAGTTCTCTCATTAGAGAATGTATCGTTATGGGGAGAAATTGGAATTTTATTTCTGATGTTCGCTATCGGGCTTAAATTTTCTTTCAAAAAAATTGCCGATGTGGGAACCAGCGCTTTTGTAACGGCAACTACAGTTATGACAACCATGACTTTAGTTGGGTTTTTGTTGGGTCAGCTTCTAGGATTTGGAATGATGGATAGTATTTTCTTGGGATGTATGATGTCTATTTCGTCTACTATGGTTATTATGAAGTCGTATGATGAATATAACCTTAACAACCAAAAATTTGCATCATTAATCATGGGGACTATGATTGTAGAAGATATAATAGCTATATTTATGATGATAGTGTTATCTGCTATCTCTCTTGGACAAAACATATCAGGAGTTGAACTGGTTTCGCAAATTGTTGTACTTTTGGCGATGTTAGTGATATGGCTTTTGATTGGGATTTACCTTATTCCTACTCTTTTGAATAAAACAAAACATTTCATGAACGATGAAGTTTTGCTTATGGTGTCGCTAGGTATATGCTTTGGTATGGTTATGATTGCGCATTTCATAGGATATTCAGTTGCGTTAGGAGCGTTCATTGGAGGGTCTATCCTTGGTGGAACACTACTAGCTGATAAGATAAATAAATTATTTTCACCAATCCGAGATCTTTTTGTAGCTATTTTCTTTGTTTCTGTAGGAATGTTAATTGATCCTTTGATATTGAAGGAATATCTAGGGGAAATAATTGCTATTGCGGTGACAGTAATAATAGGGCAACTGATTTTTGCTACAATTGGGATATTGCTTTCGGGCAGGGGATTACACACGGCTATTCGAGGTGGATTTTCTATGGTACAAATAGGTGAATTCTCTTTTGTTATAGCTACAATGGGTGTGAGTTTAGGTGTAATTTCAGAAAACATTTATCCTATTATTGTATGTGTTTCTGTAATAACTATTTTCACGACTCCAATATTTATGAAAAACTCGGAAAGAGTTTATGAAAAAATTTCCAAACTTCTTCCAGAAAAAACCATATCATTTTTGAAAAACTTTACGACAGAGAAAAAAGATACTTCAAATATTGATCCCGACTGGAAAGGTTATATTAGACTATATTTAATTAGAACTGGAGTAGTTGTAATTACATTATTCACAACATATTATTTAGTAGACACAAGAGCTGTTCCATATCTGGACTCTAATTATCCAGACTATTATATTCGGATAATTGTTGGGATAGTTGTGTTGTTGTTTATAATACCGATTATTGGAATAATGGGGACAAAGAGAAGTTCTTACTTGACTAAACTATGGATAAAAAACAAGTACAATAGATTGCCTATTGTGGCTCTTAGGGCTATTCGTATTATAATATCTATACTATTAGTGTCTGCAATATTTAATTCTTTGCTTTCTATTTCTTTCTTTGTTTTGATGCCTATTGCCGCAGCGATAATTATATTTACAATCAGATCTGACTTTTTAAAAGGAAAATCTATTAAAATGGAAGCTAGATTTATATCTAATTTTAATGAAAAACTACTTGCTAAATGGAAGGCTGATCATAAAGAGGACAAAGGAAAAGTCTGGCTAGATGAAAAACTTTACGTATCATCTTTTAAAATATGTGAAGATAATATGAAAGAAATGAATGTTACTAATATCTTCAATAAGAAACTTTTTGATATTTTCCCTGTTAAAATAATTAGAGGTGATAAGCATATTGGGGTTCCTGATAAAGACGAGAGACTTATTCCAGGAGATATAGTTCATATTGCAGGTAAAATTGAAATTCTAGAAGCTTCTATCATGGTAGTAGAGCAGTCTACACATATTGAAATGACTTTTGAAAAGCCAGTTACAATTAAAGAATACATGTATCAAGAAATATTTGATAAAATTCCTTCTAAAGACCAAGTGGTTTGCGTCGCTATTTATGTTTACTCGGATGTTCCTTTTATTAAGAAGTCAATAAAAAATTCAAGTATAAAAAAGAAATACCACGGTTCTGTTGTGGGAATAGAAAAGGGGGGAACTTTGCCAATTATTACTCCAAACATTAATACGATTTTGGAAGAAGGAGATATAGTATGGCTTATGGGAAATGAAAAGATGGTTAACAAACTTTTGAAAGACGATATGATGGATGAAATGTAAATGATTTAAAATGTTCCAGATTTAAGGAGATGAAAAATGAAGAAAGTAAAAGCATATATTGCTATGAGTTTGGATGGATATGTTGCAGATATGAATGGTGGAGTTTCTTTTTTAGGTGGTGATGGAAGTGACCCCGAAAACTTTGGAAGTTATCCTAAATTTTACGAAACGATTGATACTGTGGTTTTGGGGTACAATACATATAGTCAAATTGTAACCGAACTATCTCCGGAGGAGTGGGCGTATATAGGCAAAACGAGTTATGTAGTGACACATAGGGAATTAAGTAGTACAAATGAAATTGTATTTACATCAGAAAACGTTTCTACACTTATTTCAAAATTAAAACTTGAAGAAGGGAAGGACATTTGGATTTGTGGAGGTGCAAGCATCATCAATCAGTTGCACAAAAGTGATTTGATTGATGAGTATACAATTAGCGTAATACCTACAATTTTGGGCGGAGGAATTAAGTTATTTGGAGAATCAAACATAGAGACTAAACTTAAACTTAAGTCGACTCAAAACTACAATGGAATTGTTGATTTAGTATATGAGAAACGTTAATTTGCTATAGTTTGAATAGTTGAAAGAGTGTTGAGTCTGTTTGTTAATTCACATTGGATGTGTTATAATTATAGAGGTAGTAATTCCGAAATTAAGAAGGAGCAATCACATGAGTAATATTGATAATAATGGAAAATTAATTGACAGTAGGTTTAAGATATTAAGTTACGAGCAATTTTTAATTGACAATAAAGAAAAGAAATTTAATAAAATTTGCATGACAGAAGTTCTTAACGCTGATATGATGATAGCAACTTTTGGAGAAAAGGAATATAACGCAACTAGTGCTGAAATATTAGCAATGGGGAATCAAGCATATCAAATGATGGGAATTGATAACATAATACACGTATATGTACATACGTATAGAACTTTCATGGCAGTTGCTAATGATGATATTAGTTACGAAGATTTTTATAATTTAATGAAAACGAATCACGAACAGTATGAATTGATTAGAGGAGAACAAACGGGACTTAGTGGCGTTTCAAGATTTGCTGTAGCGCAAGGCGATGATTTAGTCGATCAAGTAATGAGTGCGTTTTATCTGAAAAAAGATCAACAAACAAATTTTATAGAAGTGTCTAATGAAAGAGATATATTAAAGAAAGATCTTGAAAAGAATGTAAGAATATTGGATCTTTTGAATCATGCAATCGAAAATGACAAAATCCTTCCATATTATCAAGGGATATATAATAATGATTCGAAAGAAATTAGCAAATATGAAGCGTTAATGAGAGTATTTGATCAAAATGGTAATATATGTGTGCCAGCTGAGTATTTAGAAACATCTAAGGAACTAAAAGTATATTTATCATTAAGTAAAATAATTATTGATAAAGCATTAAGCGATTTTGCTGGGTTAGACGCTGAATTAAGTTTTAACATCTCTTTGCTAGACATAGAATCTGAACAATTTAGAAAATGGATAGTTGAGAGAATAAAGCAGCATCCACAACCAGAAAAGGTTGTTATTGAGTTTGTAGAAACTGAAAATTACAATGGAAATGACGTGTTGTTCGAATTTTTGACTGAAGTACGGGCTTTAGGGTGCAAAATATCACTTGATGACTTTGGAGTTGGTTATGCAACTTACTCGTCAATAATTACATTGAAACCAGATGTTATTAAAATTGACGGAAATATAATTAAAACAATAGCTACAAGTCAAGATAGTAGAACGATCGTAGAAGCGATAAGTAGCATGGCTAAGTTGATTAACTCTGCAACGGTTGCTGAGTTTGTGGAAAATGAAGAAATTCAAGATATTGTATTGAAGTATGGTATAGAGTATTCTCAAGGGTATTTTTTCGCTAAACCAGAACCATTAGAAAAATTGAATATTCGAAAAGTTGTAAAATAAACTAATTGTAAGATAAAGAGTTACTAGAAAAACAATGTAATTCAATTGATATGTGTTACAAGTATAGTAGTCAAAATTGAATTGGAGGTAAATATGTTTTGTGAGCAGTGCGGAAGTAAAATTGGGTCTGGAGAAGCTTTTTGCCCTCAGTGTGGGCATAATAACACGGACAATATAGTTGATGAAAATAATATTATAGAAGAAGAAATAAACGTACCAAAAGATAATATAGAATTGGAACCCTCATCTGAACAGGTCCTACCAGTAGAAAAAGTAGATGAGGAAATTCCAGCTGAAGAAAACATAGCCGAAGAAATCCCAGCTGTACAAAGTCAAGTTGTAGAAAATTTACAACCAGAAACTCAAATGCCAACAAATCAAGAGAGTAATACTCAATTTGTATCTTCAAATCAAATGCCTCCACAGAAAATAAAAAAGAAGGGAAGAGCGCTTCCATGGATCATAGTAGGAATTGTAGTTGTGGTTATCGCTTCTGGAATTGGTATTTTTGCCGCTTTGTCTGTGAATTCGTTTGACTTGAACGACCATGCTATTGATTATAGAGTAGAGTATGGAATAAATAATGATGATTTGAATGATATATACGTAGATGACTTCATCGATTGGGATAATCCTAGTTTGTCAGAGAAGGAATCTAATGAACTACAAGAAAATTATAGCAGTATGAGTTTTGGCGATATCCCAACATTTACCGAAGATGAAAAAGGATATTTGAGTGTAGGAATATATTCTGTTGAAATAGTATTTGAGGATCAAACTGTTGTTGTGAGTATGATAATTGAAGATACAGTTGCGCCTGTGATTGAACAAACGAAAGATATAGAAGTGACTGAAGGAGTAAGTGAAATAAAATATGAATCTATGGTTTCGGTAACGGAGTTAGGAACGTATGAACTTACTTTTGAAGATGATGATGTCAAATTGAACACTCATGGAACGTATAAAGTTACAGCGAAGGCGGTAGACCAAAGCGGGAATATAGGTACTTTAGAACTTTCAGTTGTAGTAAAGGAGAAAACAACAACTTCTAGTTCTAGCTCTAGTTCTAGTTCAGGCTCATCAAGCGTGGCATCTACGTGTTCTCATTACTATGGAGCGACACATTTTAATTCGAGTTCTGCGGCAAAAAATGCAGCAGATAAAGCGGCGAAAGCTCATCATGATGCAACTGGAGGAAGAGCGGAAACGCGATATGAATATTTCGGTTGTAGCCACGGGAAATGGATAGGAATGTGGTATGTGCCAAATTCAGATGTGGGCGGGTATTTATAAATTGAAATACATCACATAGAAAATAGAAAATCCTTTTGCAAATATTCAGAAGGATTTTTTTGTGTTTTAATTTAAGTTGGGGTGATTGCAATGTAATTACAGAAATATCAAGGTGAAATTTATTCTGTAACATGTTTTATTAATCGCAATATATTTTGCTTTACCAGTTACCAGTTGTGAGTTGCAAGACATTTGCGAGATTACTCTTCGTTTAGGAATTTCAAAATAGAAGTGCATATAATATTGCAATTTTTTTTGCTATCCCAATGGACATTATGGCTCCCGCCTTCAATTTCAAAGTGTTTTATTGAGGCTGATTCAAATTGTGCTAGAAAATGAGCTCTCTCTTCTTTGGTGAAAAAGGCATCATCACTTCCCCAAATTATAAGTAGAGGCTGTGTGATATTAGAAAGTCTGCCTTCGTTATAGAATTTGCTTGTGTTTTCAAATACGCCTACCCAAGTTTCGTATGGTAATGATTTTGCATTTTGATATATAGCATTTGCGAAGTTACGATCTTCGTTTGATGTCATAGCCCAGACTTTGAGAAAAGCATCTGGCAATTTACCTTCGTCTTTATATGCTGGAAGTCCTGCGAAATGAACATTTACAACTTCTAATGTGCCCCCTTTAGTCAACCAATTTAATACAACGTTGTCTTTTAAACCTAACCCTGAGGCTAATAATACAGCTTTGTTGATTTTTTTAGGAATAGAAATAAGTAATTCTTGAATAATAAATGATCCTAGTGAATTGCCTATAAGTGAAAAATTATTCAAGTTGAGTTTGTCAAAAAAGCTAATAATGTCTTTTGCAAAAACTTTTACATTATAATCGCTTCCTCCATTGTTTGTTTTGGTGGAACTACCATGTCCTCTAAGTTCGAGGATATAACAGCGATAACCTTCGTTTGCTAAGAGAGGTGCTAATTGGGACCAAGAGTATCTGCTATCTGTTGCACCATGTATAAATACCAAGGGAGACCCATTTGCAGGGCCACATGTCATATATGCCAAGGTCACTCCAGTATCAAGCTCTATATAATTTTCGGTCCAATCAATTACCATTTCAGGTTGTAATTTGTCGTTCATCTCTTTTTTCTCCATAAAATCGAAAATACAAGTTGTATTGATTATAGCATTTGTTTCTATATAGTGCAAGAAAAATGCAATTAGTCTTTAGTTATGCTTTTATCAAATTTAAATTTCAAAAAAGACTTGCAAATATTTTGGATTTTGTATTAAGATGCATTGACAGTTACAAATCGAGTTTTTGAATATTTTTTATATTTTTCTATTGATATTAAAAAATATAAGTTGAGTGAATAAATATGAAGTAAATAGACAAGCTTAGTAAATAAAAATATATGTATACATCAAGTTGGTATAGTGGTATAATTATGTAAGAAATTTTATATTAATGATTATAAAAAGGAGTTTCAATATGATTTTGAAGAAGATAATGCTAGGACTATTCGTTTTAGCTGGAATTTTTATTGTGTTGCCAATGATTGGAATAATGGACGAAATGCTTGGCCGTATTATTGCAGGTATTTTCTTGACATTTGGATTTTTTGTTGCTGCAAAAAATTATCATGACCCTGAAAAAAAGGGTGTTACTTTGATAGTGATTTTATGTGGTGTTTTGGTTTTAGTATCTACGATAATTCAAATTATAGCTATTGGATATATAATAACACGTTAAATATATTGATAATGAGAACTTGTTTAACTAGATGAAAATAGAGTGAAATAATAGAAGAACCTGGGATTATCCCAGGTTCTTCTATTATTTTAGTTCAGAGATGGAGTATCTGTTTTTTCCTGCGTTCTTAGCCTTGTATAACTCCTTGTCGGTAGCGGCATACAGTTTTTCAAATTCGCAATTTTGATTAGTACACATTGTGGCGCCAATACTTGATGTAAAATCAAATTCACCATATGGCTTGGACAATGAAATTTGAATTTGTTCTGCCTTTTGTTTTATAGAATCAATACTTCGTATTGGAGAAACAAATGCCATGAATTCATCACCACCCATTCTCCCTAGTATATCGCTCTCTCTAAAAATAGTTTTCAGCCTTGAAGAAACTTCTTTTAATATATTGTCACCTGACAAATGGCCGTGATCATCGTTTATTCTCTTGAAATTGTCAATGTCTATAATGAATAATGCTGCGGAGTCGTTTTCTTTCAAATTAGATATAGTTGATTTGATTAATTTTTCTGTTTGTTTTTTATTTAATAAACCAGTCAAAGAATCGGTGTTGGCCGCAGATGTTAAGTTTTCAATAGTCTCGTATTCTTTGTCGACATTATAATAGTTGATAAATATTTTTAAGTTCTTTGAAAACGGATCCATTGCAAAAGATGCTTTTTGCCTAAACCACGAAACAGTATCATTAGAAGATGTTTGAATATCTATCGAATCTTCAAGTATTCCATTTTCATATAGTTTTAGTATTCTGTCGCGGTTATAGAAGTTCAAGTAGCTTTTTCTGAATTTTGGAATTACAAAATTTTTCGAGGTAGCTTCAATAGCGGAATCCATATTAGCGGAACCGTATTTTTCTATAAAGGAATCCATTCCGCCTTTTTCACTTGAATATTCGAAGATTCCTTCTGTAACATTTGCTTCGTATAATATACTGTCTGTTGAAATTTGCCAGCGTGTAAGATTTTTCACTCGCTCAAGTGCAAGTTCTTTTTCTCTATTTTCTGTAATGTCTCTATATGAGATAATGGCTTCTTTTGAATTACTAAATTCATCTTGTAATAAGGTGTATTCGCATACAAACCATCGATTAGGAAGGCCCTGGAATTTTATATATATTGGGTTCACGCTTGGGGAACCATCTGTTATTTTTGCAAGAAGCTTGGAAAAAGAATCGCTGCTACCTTCATCAAGAAGGAATTTAGGTGCGACATAAGAAAAATCTTTTACTGTTTTGCTCCCATAATAATCAGACAGCCTTTCTTCGGCAAGTTCCGCAGTGTCGTCTAATATATTGTAACGAATATATGAAACCTTGTTTTGATGCAATGCAATTTCTAAAGCAGTTTTTTCCATTTCAGAATTGTGAAGTACGCTTGTCTCGCTTGAAACATCATAAAAATATTTCATTGTTGCATTTTTGCCCATCCATAAGATAGAAGATGAGACCATTTTTAATGCAGTACCAGTAGAAGTGATGAAAAGGTCACTGTAACTTTCTTTGTTTTCCTTGTCGGAAATTTGACAAAATTCTTGAACAACAACAGGAAAATTAGCATTCTCAAGTTCTATAGGGGCTATATCAAATAGGTGAAAAGCTGTTTCGTTAGCATAATATAGTTCGGAAGAAATAGAATCTGTTATTGTGATTCCAACATTTTTTTCATCTGCTAAAAGTTTCCATATTTCTGTCTTCTCATTATGAGTTTCAATTTTGAGAGGAAGTTCTGGTAAGGAAGGTATGTTGTCTTTTTTCGCAATTGTTGAAGCTGTAGTTTTTGTAGAGGAATTGATTTTTGAGTTGTGACTCTTTAACAAAAGTATAAAGTCGTCGACAGAAATTGGTTTTGAGAAAAAGTATCCTTGTCCAATTTCGCAGTTCAAATGGAGAAGTGCTTCTTTTTGTTCTAACGTTTCAATCCCTTCTGCTACGGTCGATAAATTGAGTTGTTTTGATAATGTGATAATGCTATTTACAATTGCTAAACCTTTTTCTGATGTCAAGTTATTGTCGATAAATGCTTTGTCAATTTTGATTATGTCTATTTCCATATCTCTAAGTCGATTTAAGGTAGAACCTCCCGCGCCAAAATCGTCGACAGAAATAGTGAATCCGCAATTTTTAAAATCGGATATTCTCTTATTGATTAAATCAAAATTAGTGCTCACAGCTGTTTCTGTGATTTCAATTTCGATTTGGTTTGGATTCAAGTTGTATTTTTTCAGTATATTCATGTAGTTTTTTGAGCAATCTTCATTTTGGACTGTTGCAACAGATATATTCACAGATAGTGTGATATCTTTGAACTCAGGTTTTTCCAAAAGTGCACATGTGCACTCAAAGACATATAAGTCTAATTTTGCTATGAAACCATTTTGTTCGAAAATAGGGATGAATTTATCTGGGAAGATTATCTCGCCATTACTATCACGCCAGCGAACTAATGCTTCTGCACCAATGATTTTTTCTGTATCAAGTGCGTATTTTGGTTGTAAAACGATGAAAAATTCGTTATTTTTCAGAGCATTTTCCATCTCATCAACCACTTTATTTTGGTGAAGTTGATTTTGATGCATTTCTTCTGTATAGAAGAAAGTAGTGGCTCCATGAGTCTGCTTTCCTTGTAGTCTGGCTATGCTAGCACAGTCTATCATCATATCCATATCTTCTGATGGGTCTTTTATCAAATAAACACCGTGACTAAAGCTCACAGATGTTTTATGCTCAACAATGCTGTTGAGAGCATCCAAAATAATACTGTCGTTGTTAAATCTGTTTTCGATCGATAAAACTTCATCTGTGTTGTGAATTAATATTAAAAAAGTGTCTTTCCCATCACGGCATAGAAGTGATTTGTCATCAATTATTTCATTAATTGAATTCGCTATTGAGATTAAAACTTTGTCGCCTACATCATATCCGCATGTTTTGTTAATGGACTTGAAGTTGTCTATGTCAATGACAAGTAATGCATATTCTTCAGGCTTTGCTGTTGACAGTATTTTATTTGCTTCGAGCAAAAATTTATATCTAGTCATATGTCCAGTTAGTGGATCGATTTCGAGTATTGTATTGAGGGCATCTCTTTTACGTTTTGCTTGCAACAAATATAGGAATAGAGATATGCTCACGAATATAGCTCCAGCTAAAATTAATTCATCTTTGTAATTAACAATGTTTTGCCATAAATTACGTTCAATAGGAAGGTTCGCAATGCTAGAAATTACAGCATCTTCTATAAAAATAGGGTCTAACCCTGAAACTAGTTTGTTTATCGTTGAAAAAATGTCATATGGGAGATCATACGAAACAGTAATCCCGATCGGTAAGGAAATAGGTAATGCGTCAATATCATACTCATCAGTATTGATTGTGTCGAGTATAGAATTTACAACACGCGATGAAAGAACGAGACAGTCTACTTCGTTAGAATAAAACAAATCAAGGTTTTCTTCCATCGATTTAGTTTTTATTACTGTGGAGTTGGGATAATTTGAATTAGTAAATTCGGAAATGTTTAAAGTTTCATAATCTAGAGATGCAATTGTTTGAACTTCGTCTGGTAGAACTTCTGATTTGCGAAGCGCTACCATTGGTAACGATATATATGAATCTGTATAGTGGCCCTGGCCAGTGTCGTTGTTATTAATTATACATGTAGTAAAATCTAGGGTGCTTTCGTCGTAGTTTAAATCTCCCCCTATAGGTACGTATGCGATTTCTATGCCCGCTTGTCTTGCGATTTCATCCATAATATCAATTGCAAATCCATCCGGCTCTCCGTCATCGTTTAAATAGCTTACAGGATAGTGATTAATGTTATAGCCACAGGAATAGACATCCTTATAAGAAAGCGCATCTAACTCATCACGTGTTATAGTTCCTTGGCCTGACTCAAAACTACCATAATATTTTAGATATAAACCTTCAGCAAAATAGTTTTGCTCTTTTTCAATCTGTTCTACACCATACATTATTTCCGAAATAAGTTCATCGTTTCCTTTTTGAGTCATGTAATAGAAGGGCTCTTTTCCTACTTTGTCAACTATTTTAATTCCGTCTTGTGGGTAAAGGGAAGCCCCTAACACTAAATCACATTTTCCACTTTCAAGCATTTCATAATAATTGGAATCAGTAAAGTATACTTTTTCTATGTCGATATTATTCTCTTCTAAATAAATGTCAAAGTGTTCTTCGAAAACAATTCCTTTTGATAGTCCGATTCGAAGACCATCAAAAGTTTCGCGATCTTGATAAAAATAAGGTGAACTATCTAAAGCAAAAATACATATAGATTCATATCCAAAAATATGTGGGACGAAATCATATTGTTGTAATCTTTCCTCTGTCATTGTTGCTGGTGCGTAAAGATCTACTTCTCCGCTATTTAGCATAGAAATTGCAGTTTCGATATCGGTTTCCACATACTCGTAGTCGTGTCCTGAGTATTGAGCAATTTCTTCAAAGTATTCAAATCCGTAGCCTTCGTTGCCTTTTATGTATGGGTCGTCAACTATGCCGTGATCAGCAAGATAAGCAATTTTAACAACTTTTCTATCTTCTTCATGAACAACTGCTAGAACGGGGAGAGCTGAAACAGCAATTATTGTAAAGAGTATAAATATAGAAATAATTCTTTTTACAAATAACATAAATGGGCTCCTTATTTTAAAAGCATGGTCGTGCATACAATATGCAAATAATGAGTTTGAAACTCACACAAATATTATACACTAATTTGCGGTAATTATCATTAATAATGCAATATAAAATATAGTGTAGTGCGTTAAATATTCTCCGCGTTAGGAAAACAATGCAAATGGATTTCTCCCAGAACTTTCAGAGGACATCCCAATTTAAATTTCTCTTCTTTAGCACTTTCTATTGCTTTTGATTTGAAATATAGTTTGTACATAGCTAGAGTTTTTTTGTCGAATTGCGAAGAGTGCATTGAGATGGATTTCATTTGAGAATCAAAAGTATCTGAGATATCAATTACAGTATTTGGGCGACTTGAATGGTAAAAGCCTATTCCTTTTACATGGTGTGGTTTTGTGTTTGTTCCAAGAGGATACTCTACTAACCCAATTGCAATAATGCTTTGTGCTACAGCTTTTCCTGTAATGATATGGTCTTGATGAGCTTCGTATGGAGTCCAGGGATCAGGACAGCAGACAAAATCAGGTTGAATACTTCTTATTATTTCTCCGATTTTACCAGCAACTTCATGGACGTTGTCTAGAGTTCCATCCTCATAGCCTAGGTAATGAAAGAATTGAGCACCAAGTAATTTTCCTGATTTCTCACATTCGTTTTTACGTGTAGTTGCTAATTCAGAATGTGTCATTGTTCCGTATTGAAGTCCTAATGATCCATCTGTTACAGTAAGGTAATGTATTTCACAACCCATGTTTGCAAAATATGCAATAGCTCCTCCCATTCCAATTTCATTGTCGTCAGGATGAGGTTGAACACATAACATACGTTTTGATTTATTTATGTTTGGTTTTTTTGTTATGGTATCTATAATTATTCCCATTTCTTCGTCCTTTTAATTCACCTTGTTATAAATTAGATTGTTTAATATATTGATATTACATCTGTGTGTTTATTTATTTTCCCTTGATGCTTGAAGAGCATTTCTTGTTTCAAGAGCAGTTTTGTTATCAATCTTATAAGGCAGTATAATTAATACTGTAAGAATACAAGCTACTGAAGGGACAATGTAAATTAGAGCACTAAACCAAGAAATAGTAGTATCTGTTACAGGTTGATTTTCGGTATAATTCATAAGAACTAAACAAATACCAAGTATAAGTTTAGAAAAAGCAGCACTTAGTTTAGTAGCAAATGTATTTAGAGAGAAAACTATTCCCTCGCTTCTGAACCCAAGTATTTTTTCGGAATAATCTATCGAATCTACTAACATAGACATGCTTGTTATCGTTAAGATTCCTACTGTTGCAAAACTAATTCCCATAGCAATAAGTCCTAATGTAACATTTTCTAAAGCAAAATAAGGGAGAAAGTTGATAACTGCACCTATGATAGAGCTGTATATTATAATTGATTTCTTTTCGAATCTATTTATTAGAGTAGGGGATATTGCCATTCCTATAACCATTCCAATAATTAGAGCGACTCCTACTAATGTAACATACGAATCGCTTCCCCACGTATATATAGTGAAATAAATTTGTGTAGCTTGCCTTATTCCATTTATACTATTGATTATAAATAAAGCTACTAGAAGGAACAAAAGTGATTTATTTTTTGTTAATGTTTTAAGGTTTTCTTTTATTGAAATTTTTTCGTGCTTTATAGTTACATTTTCTTTGATAAAGAGTCCAACAAACAAAATTCCAATGGCAGCGATAGCAGCAACAATAAGTGCAGAATAAAAGAATGCACTATTTTCTCTAGTTCCTCCAAACAAGTTCAATAATTCTACAGAGGCAACTACGCATATTGCTGTGCCTAAAGTTCCAGCTATCTTACCAACTGTTATCATCTTGTTAGTTTCTTTATTGCTAGGGGAAGTAGCTGCAGAAAGAGCCCAAATTGGGATATCGCTGATAGTGTAGCTCATCCCCCATAAAACGTAACTAATTGCAGCGATAGTGATTACAACGCTGGGAGAGGCATTGAAAGAAGTAAAGCAAGCTACAGTACTTAGTAACAAGAAGAAAGAGCCAGCTATAAGGTAAGGTCGAAATTTACCTATTTTTGTGTTTGTCTTATCTACCAAAAGACCCATTACAGGATCGTTGATTGCATCCCAAATGCTTGCTCCAACAATTATGATTGTAGCTGTGCCGCTAGGGATCCCCAATAAATCAGTGAAAAAAAACATAATGTACATTGACATGAAGTTATATAATATATTTTGCCCTGCAATTCCAAAACCATATATAGATTTCTGTTTTACGCTTATTTTGCTCATAATAATTTCGTCCTCCAAACATTTTACATAGATATGTAAATTATACTATTTGTGTTATAATTTAACAATACTATTAGAAAAATATTAAGGAATTTACACATAGAGGAAGAGTACATATATGAAAAAATTATTATCATTTGATATAGGGGGAACTTTCGCAAAATATGCCATAGTTACTCAAGATGGACAAATTTTTGATAGAGGGAAATATGCAACAGAAAATATTAGCACGATAGAAGAATTTGTTGATAAAATGAATCTCGTTATATCTAAGTATTATGAAGAAAGAATATATGATATAGGGATTTCTATTTTAGGATCATATGATCAAAAAGGTAAATGTAATGGGAGTACGGAAAACCTTCCTTTTTTGAAGGATATCAATCTAATAGAATTATTGGAAAGTAAATTTCCCAAAGCTGAGTTTCGCTTAGAAAATGACGGTATTGCCGCAGCTATGGGGGAATATTACTTTGGAAATGGTAAAAATAGCACTTCTATAGTTTGCATTACACTAGGAACAGGGATAGGCTGTGGAATTGTAATAGATGGAAAACCAATTAAAGGGCATAACTTTAAAAGTGGAGAAATAGGTTACTTCAACTATGCTAATGATGGAATGTATGCAGAAAATCTTTACTCTACAAAAGCTGTATTACAAAAGGCAGCAGAAATTATGAAGGTCAAAGAGTTAGATGGGTTTCAATTTATAAAAGAAATTGAAGATAATAATTCTATATGTATTGAAATATTTGATGAATGGATGAAAGAACTTGGAAAAATTATTGCAAATGTTGTTTTGCTGATAGATCCTGAATATGTAATTATTGGAGGAGGGATTTCTCAAAATGAAAAATTAGTTTTGAATAAGTTGAGAGAATCAACAGAAAAGTATTTGCCAGATGAGTATAAGGGGAAAACAAAATTTGCAGTGGCTAAATTTGATAATGATGCGGCATTGTTAGGAATGGCGATGATATAGGATTAGTCAGTGTTTTTGAAACTCTTAATACATAGATTATAAGAAATTGTATGATTCTTATTTAAATGTGCTAAATCTTTTTCCGTTACCCCATACATCGGATAATGGGATAACTTCTACAAAAGCAGTCTTGTCAATACTTGATATAAATTTTTTTAATTGAACAGATTCTTTTGGAGAGCAGATGCAGGTAATTTGTATGCTGTCTTTCTTTGTATAAGCACCAGTAATTATTTTCTGCGTTACACCTCTTTTTAATTCTGTCAAAATATAATTTGTAATCTCTTCATTTTTGCAACTAATAATATCGTGTTTGTATATTTTCATTCCCATACCTATTGCAACGTAATCAATTATTCTGCTATATATGATTTGAGCTATTACAGTATACAATGCGACATCTAGGCCTAGTACATAAATCAATATCAAGACCACTAATGCATCAAAGAAAAGAAGAATTTTGCCTAAAGTCATAAAAGGAAGTAGTTTTGTCTGAAAGATTTTGGCAACAGTATCCATTCCACCAAATGAGAAGCCTTTTCTGAAACAAAGGCCAGCGCCGAATCCACCAACAAGGCTAAAAATCATAATTGCTAAAAGTCGATCTTCAATTATAACTTCTATGCCAAAAATGTTATATATTTTTAGGAACGTTGGGAAAAGAAGTGCTAAAAACAATATTTTCAAAACTTCTTTTTTGCCCAAGAAAATCAATGTTAAAACTATTATTATGGATGCCATAACATAATATGCATATACGTAACTTATCCCGGTTATTTTCTCAAAAGAAATTGAAAGTCCTGTAATTCCTGCGTTACTGAGACCGTTAGGTTCAAGTATAGAAGCTGTTGCAAAAGCAGCAATAGCGCATCCTGCAATTAATACGAGTGTATCAATAAAAAATGATTTCACTTTGGCCTTACTTAGTTTTTTCGAATCGCTATTCATTACTAGCACCCCCCATAATTAATTCTACCATAGGAACGAAGAGTTAAGGTAAAAATAATATATAATTTCAATAAAATATGTGATAACATTTAGAGAGTGTTATTTGAGGTGTAAAGTTAGGAGAAATATGTCTGGTATAGATACAGATAAAATAAAACTATGCGATATTATTGTGGTTGGAGGAGGAGCTGCTGGTCTTTTTTTCGTTGCAAATTGTGAAATAGGAAAATGTGTTTTATTGGAAAAATCGAATAAAACAGGGCAAAAACTTTTGTTGTCAGGGAGTGGAAGTTGTAATTTGACACAATCTGGAGAAATCAAAGATTTTATATCGAAATATGGAAATAATGGAAGGGCAATTAGAAAAACTTTATATTCGTATAATAACCTTAAAGTTAAGGAGTATTTTGAAAAAAATGGACTTCAATTACATGAAAGAGAAGATGGCAAAATTTTCCCAAGTTCTATGAAAGCAAGCGATGTGAAGGAAGTGTTGGAGAAGAAAGCAAGTAGGAATTATGTCGAAATAATATTGAATGAAGATGTAGATGAGATACGTGTTTTAGATGAGAAAAACAATAAAGATAATTATAATTTCATTTTAAATAATAAATATAAAACAAAGAAATTGATTATTGCAACTGGAGGGATTACATACCCACAAACAGGATCTGATGGAAAAATGATGGAAGTTTTGAAAAGGATGGGGATAAAAATTATAGAGCCTAAAGAAGCCTTAGTTCCAATAAGAATAAAGGGATATCCATTTGAGGAAATTGAAGGAGTTGCTATTCAAAGATGTGAACTCACAATTTTTGATTCCAAAACAAACAAGAAAATCGCCAAAGAAGATGGAGCAATATTATTTACAAAAAAAGATATCTCGGGTCCAGCTGCACTTAATATATCGAGATATTATAAAAATGGAGACAAAATTTGCATCAAGTATGGAGACAAAAGTTGTGAACTTGATACGAAAGGATGTAATCAAAGTATTTTAAATTATCTGGTGTCGAAATTATCATTACCAAGATCTTTAGTAGTAGTTTTGTTGAAAAGTTTAAATATTAATCAATCAGTTAAAGCTTCTGCTGTAGCAGCTAAAAGTCTTAGATGTTTTGTAGAAGGTTTTACTTACGAGATGATAGGAACAGCAGGAAAAAACAAAGCCATGGCTACATCGGGAGGTGTCTCACTAGATGATATTTATTTAGATTCATTTGAATCAAAAAAAATAAACAATTTGTATTTTATAGGAGAAGTTGTAGATGTAGATGGAAATACTGGGGGATATAACTTGCAATTTGCATTTTCATCTGCAATATCGGCTCTGAAAAGTTTAAAAATTGAATAAATTACGTTGTAATGATAAAATGTATATGAAAGCATTTTATTTTTTGAAAAAATATTGAAATGAAAATTATACTATATTTTTTATTTTATAGTAGGGCAGTTGACATAGTTTGAGTTATGAGGTTATATAACATGAAAAAAACATCTTACGAATCACCATTGTGTTCTAGGTATTCTAGTGAAGAGATGAAGTACATTTTTTCTCCAGACATGAAATTTAAGACATGGAGAAAACTTTGGATAGCGTTGGCAGAAGCAGAAAAAGAATTAGGTTTGGATATTACGGATGAACAGATTTCGGAATTGAAAAAATTTCAAGACAATATAAATTATGAAGATGCCGAAAAAAAAGAAGCTGAAGTAAGACATGATGTTATGAGCCATGTACACGCGTATGGTTTACAATGCCCAAAATCTGCGGGAATCATTCATTTGGGGGCAACGTCGTGTTACGTTGGGGATAATACAGATATTATTTTAATGGTGGAAGGCTTACGTATTATTCGAGACAAACTTGTGAATTTAATCAGATCATTATCAAAATTTGCGTATGAATATAAAGATGTTCCAACATTAGGATTTACGCATTTTCAACCAGCTCAACCAACAACAGTTGGAAAGAGAGCAACGCTATGGATTAGTGAAATAATGCTGGATTTGGAAGATATTGAATATATTCTTTCTAGCGTCAAGCTTTTGGGTTCAAAAGGAACTACAGGGACTCAAGCTAGTTTTATGGAACTTTTCGATAATGACCATGAAAAAGTAAAACGCTTGGATGATATTATTGCTAATAAAATGGGTTATTCAGCATGTGTCCCTGTTAGTGGGCAAACATATTCGAGAAAGATTGATTATAAAATTTTATCAGTGTTAAGTGGTATAGCTCAATCAGCCACAAAATTTTCGAACGACATAAGATTATTGCAACATATGAAAGAAGTTGAAGAACCTTTTGAAAAAAACCAAATCGGATCATCAGCGATGGCATATAAAAGAAATCCTATGAGAAGTGAAAGAATTGCTTCTTTAGCAAGATATGTAATAGTTGATTGTCTAAACCCTGCTATTACTTCTTCCTCTCAATGGTTTGAGAGAACATTAGATGATTCGGCTAATAAGCGAATTAGTGTTCCAGAAAGTTTTCTTGCAGTAGACGCGATATTAAATTTGTATATAAACATTGCAAGCGGACTAGTGGTATATCCGAAAGTTATTGAAAAAAACTTAAATAGAGAGCTTCCTTTTATGGCCACAGAAAATATCATGATGGATGCAGTAAAAAGAGGTGGGGATAGACAGGAACTTCATGAAAGAATTAGAATTCACTCCCAAGAAGCTGGCAGAAGAGTTAAAGAGAATGGGGAAGAGAACGCTTTGCTTGAAATGATTGCAAATGATCCTTTATTTGATGTAACTTTGGAAAACTTGAAAATGACACTTAATCCTAAACTTTTCGTAGGAAGAGCCCCTGAACAAACAGAGGATTTTTTGAACTGCGAAGTAAAACAGGTTCTGGAACTTTATGCATATGTTGAAAAACAAGAAATAGAAATAAACAAATAAACAAACAGGAAATTAATAAAAAGAAAATAAACAAATACAAATAAATAAATAGAAAACAAACAGATAAAAAATAATGCCTATTTTGATTTAGGCATTATTTCGTCAGTATCTAAAATTATAGTTACAGGTCCATCATTTTCAAGAGAGACCAACATATTTGCTCCAAACTCTCCAGTGAACACGGTAAGATTTAATTTTTTTATTTCTTCGACAAACCTTTCATATAAAGGTATAGCTATTTCGGGCTTTGCCGCATTGGTAAACGATGGACGTTTACCTTTTTTGCAATCAGCATAAAGAGTGAATTGGGAGACTATAAGCAAGTTTCCTTGAGAATCTAGAATAGATTTGTTCATTTTGCCTTCTTCATCTTCAAAAACTCTTAATCCGGCAATTTTTTCTACAAGGTAATCACATTCTTTCGATGTATCTGTATGTGTTATGCCTAGCAAAATAACGAACCCTTTTTCTATAGATCGAGTATGGGTGTCGTTTATTGTGACGCTTGCTTTCTTAACTCTTTGTAATACTGCTTTCATATTTCTTTACGATTATCTTGTGATTTAAAATGTTGATGGGTCGACATAGTCATTCATCATATTGAACGCTTCGGCAACTTCTAAACAAGCGATTTTTCCATCTATAATGTTTAGTCCATCGCGTAAATGAGGGTTTTCTTTAATTGCGTTCATTACGCCTTTATTTGCTAAAGCAAGTCCATAACCCAAAGTTGTGTTATTTAAAGAATACGTCGAAGTTTGAGCATATGAGCCTGGCATGTTTGCTACGCAGTAATGCACGATTCCTTCAACTTCAAATACGGGATCTGAATGTGTAGTTGCTTTGCTAGTTTCAAAACATCCACCTTGATCGATTGCTACGTCAACTAAGACTGAACCTTTTTTCATTAACTTCAAATGTTCTCTTTGAACTAATTTTGGAGCTTTAGCTCCACGAACTAGTACTGCGCCGATAACCATATCTGCATGAGGTAATGCTTGTTCAATTGCAGTTGGAGTTGAATACTGGGTGAAAACATTCTTTGGCATTACAGATTGTAGTTCTGTAAGGGTGTTGATATTTTTATCAAATATTGTAACGTTGCAACCTAAACCTGCCGCTACTTGTGCAGCACATCTACCAACTATACCTCCGCCTAAAACGAGAACATTAGCAGGTAGTACTCCAGGAACTCCTGTTGGAAGAATTCCATTACCGCCTTTAGGTTTCATCAAGTAATATGCACCCATTAGAGGAGCCATGCTTCCAGCAACTTCACTCATAGGTTTTAATAAAGGTAATGTACCTTTTGAATCAGTAATTGTTTCGTATGCAACAGCAGTAACTCCTGCTTTTAGGCAAGCTTCTGTTAATTTTTGATCTGCCGCAAAGTGAAAATAAGTATATATTAGTTGTCCTTTGCGCATCATAGGATATTCTTGAGGCATAGGCTCTTTTACCTTGATAATCATATCTGACTCTGCCCAAACTGTAGCAGCATCCGGGGCAATCTGTGCACCAGCATTTTGGAAGTCTTCATCGCTTATGGATGAACCTAGTCCTGCGCCAGTTTCGACCAAAACAGTATGGCCGCATCTCACATACTCCTTCACAGATGAAGGAATAACACCAACACGATACTCGTGATTTTTGACTTCTTTTACACAACCGATTTTCATAATTATTTTCCATCCTCTTAAATTTATCAATAGTAATATTTTCGATATGGACAGAGATATACTGTCCTGTATAATTTCATACTACAAGGAATAAAATGATATGTCAATGTAAATATGTTATGTTTTTTATTTTGTACAAAAAAGCTTTGATTGTGTTTTTTTGCAAATACATAAATGTTGTTTTGCTTGTAATTTTAACAAGGAAAATTGTTTTATTATGTATTTGTTTTGAAGTATAAAAATGAAAATTATGTTTTTTTGGAAAAGGCTGAGGCTGAACTTATGTGGATGTTGTTTGATAAGTTGGAGTCTATTTGTATATAAACCATCAGAATTTAGTATCTAGAAAATTTTCTATCATAAAATTATGTATAGAGTGTATAATAAGTTATAATGAAAAAATAATGAAATATAATAGTGCAAAAGAAACTCAAATATGCAAATTATTATTACATTAAAATTGAAAGGGCGCTATATATTTGAAAAAGCAGAAAATAAAGATTGGAGAATGAGATGAACAAAGTATTACTTGTAATTGATATGCAAAATGATTTTATATCAGGGTCACTTGGAACAGAGGAAGCAAAGAAAATAGTAAGCAATGTTAGCGAAAAAATAAAACAATACAAAAATGAAGGCGGAAAAATAATATTCACAAGGGATACGCATCAAGCTGACTATATGAAGACACAAGAAGGAAAAATGCTTCCTGTTGAACATTGCATTGAAGGTACGAATGGACATGAGATTTCAAAAGAGTTAGACAGTACTGGATGTGTGATAATAGATAAACCTTCATTTGGATCGATTGAAATTGCAGAGTATATTTCTGAGATAGTTGATGAATCGAGCGAGATAGAAGTTTGTGGGCTTTGTACAGACATATGTGTTGTGTCTAATGCTTTAATAATAAAAGCAATGATGCCAGAAATAAAGATAAGTTTGGACTCTTCATGTTGTGCAGGAGTTACAAAAGAAAGCCATGAAGCTGCATTAACGACTATGAAAATGTGTCAAATATGTATTTCGTAGCTTACTGTATTTTGGGGTAAATATATGCTTAACCGCCAAACTTTTGTTTCAATAAAGATTTACCAGTCATTTCCTCTGGAATAGGAAGAGACATCATTTCAAGCAATGTGGGCGCTATATCGCATAAGGCTCCGCCTTCCATAAGGTTTAGAGGATTTTTAGATATATTTACTAATGGAACTGGATTTAATGAATGAGCTGTTACTGGATCACCATTTTCGTCTGTCATTACATCTGCGTTTCCATGATCAGAAGTAAGGAGTACTTGTCCATCGTGTTCTAATATAGAACTTACAACTTTGCCTACGCATTTATCAACAGCTTCAATTGCAGCTATTGTTGCATTCATATCCCCGGTATGTCCAACCATATCGGGATTTGCGTAATTTAATACTATTAAATCATATTTATTTTTTTCGATTTCTTTTATTACTGCATCAGTCACTTCGTATGCGCTCATTTCAGGTTTTTTATCGTATGTTGCAACTTTAGGGGAAGGGATAAGTATTCTTTCTTCGTTTGTAAATTTTTCTTCTCTTCCTCCATTTAAGAAAAAAGTAACATGTGCGTATTTTTCTGTTTCAGCTATTCGTAACTGAGAAGAGTTGTGTTTTGATATCCAGTCACCTAGGGTGTTTGCTATGTCATCTTTCGGATATGCGACAAGAACATTTTCAATAGTCTTATCATAATCTGTCATTGTTACAAAACATAGATCATTAACAACTTTCTTTCTCTCAAATCCTTCAAAGTTCTTATCAACAAAAGCTCGAGTGATTTCTCTAGCTCGGTCAGGGCGAAAGTTATACATAATTACGCTGTCACCGTCTTTTACTAAGTCTGCATCATTCAAAACAGTAGGTAAAACAAACTCATCTAATATATCTTTTTTGTATGAGTTGTTAATTGCAGTTAGAGAGTTTTGCTCTCTTTCTATTTTTTCGTTTTCAGATCCTGTAAGCATGTCGTAAGCTATTTCAACTCTATCCCATCTGCTATCTCTATCCATGGCGTAATATCGTCCGGAAATAGACGATACTCTTCCGATGCAAATCATTTCGAGATATTCTTCTATATCTGCAAGATATTGGATGGCACTGTCAGGCGGAACATCTCTTCCATCTAAAAAGCAATGAATTGATATTTTGCTTATGCCTTTCATTATACATATGTTAATCAATGCATAAAGGTGATCAATATGGCTATGAACACCACCATCTGAAAGAAGCCCCATTAGGTGCACTGTACTGTCGTTTGTCAAAGCGTGAGATAAAGCGGTGTTTATTGCCGAGTTTTCCAGAATGCTGCTATTAGATATTTCACGTGAAATTTTTGTTAAATCTTGATATACAACTCGACCAGCACCTATGTTTAAATGGCCAACTTCAGAGTTTCCCATTTGCCCAACTGGTAAGCCAACTCTTTCGCCAGATGCTGCAACCGTCGTAATGGGATATGATGAAATTAATTTGTCGATATTTGGTGTATTTGCGTTTGCTATAGCACTTTTTGAAGGAACGGAAGTAACACCGTATCCATCTAGAATCATAAGCATTGTTGGTTTTTTCATTGCTGTCATTTTCTTTCCCCTTGAATATTTTTATTTACATATGTTATTGGAATTATTTTGTGTTTTCTAATATAATTATATCATAAATGATATAATGGTTAAAAAGAACTTATATTGAAATTTAAGGCATTATAACAAATTGTTTTGGATGAAGAATTTTTAAAATCGTAGAGTATACAAGAAAACGTATATTACGTTATGGAGAAAAATATGGCGAAATGGACAACTGAGCAACTAAATGCAATAAATACTTTAGATAAAAATGTATTAGTTTCTGCCGCGGCAGGTTCTGGAAAAACTGCCGTCTTGGTTGAAAGAATTAAAAAAATTGTAATTGAAGAGAAAGTTTCTGTTGATAATTTACTGGTAGTCACGTTTACAAAAGCGGCAGCAGCTGAAATGAAGGACAGGCTTGTTAAAGAAATAAAAAAGACAATTTCATCAAACCCAAAGTCAGAAGAAGCGAAATACTTAAAAAAACAGCTTATGAAAATTGGATATTCTGATATATCTACGATACACTCCTTTGCATCTAAAATTGTGAAAAAATATTTCTTCATGGTTGATGTTGATAGTAGCTTCAAAATGGGAGATGAAACTATATGTGTTTTGCTTCGTAAAGATGCAATGGACGAAGTTTTCGAAGAATTACTGATAGAAAAAGATGAATCTTTCTTGAATTTTATTCGAGGCTATTCAAAAATAACGAATAGAAACGAATTGAAAAAAGAAGTAATTTCTTTTTATTTAAAGATAATGAGCATAGCAAAGCCGTTTGATTTTGTACATGATGCTGTAAATAAGTATACATGTACGGAAGAAACATTACTGGAATCTGAAATCATGAATTATGTATTCGATTATGCAAAGAAAGAGATTGAGAAATCTATAATGTATCTAGAAAAAACCGAAAGGCTGCTTTTAGAGGAATCTTTGACTATTCTTGCTGAAAAGAATAACCAAGATATAGAAGAATTGAAAATAATATATAATGCGATAGTAGCTAGAGATTATGATAAAGTAAAAACTGCTTTTGAAGAATTGAAGTTTACAGTTCTTCGATCAACAAAAGAAGAAAAAGAGAAATATGAAGCAATTCAAAATAAAACTAAAGCATTAAGACAAAATGCCAAAAACATAGTGAATCAGATAAAGAAAAGATATTTCTATTCATCCACTGAGGAAATAACAAAGACGATTAATTACACAAGCGATACCCTAAAGGCAGTTGAAAAAATCTTAAAGAGGTTTCATAGTACATATACTAGAATAAAGAGAGATAAAAACATACTAGACTTTAATGATTTGGAGCATTTGGCTCTTGAAATATTAGAAAACGAAAATGTAAGAAAAGAGTATAAAGAAAAGTATAAATATATTTTCGTTGATGAATACCAAGACACAAATTCAATACAAGAAAAAATTATATCCTCTATTGAAAATGGAAAAAATGCATTTAGAGTAGGAGATATAAAACAATGTATATATGGATTTAGAATGTCAGATCCTGCTTTGTTTAAAGAAAGATATAACGAGTATAAAAAAGGTCATACCGATTCATGCAAAATAGATTTGAATAAAAATTTTAGAAGCAAAGGGAGCATAATTGATGGTATAAACAAAATATTTGAAAACACCATAGAAGATTATGAGGATGATTCTAGATTAAATATGGGATTGGAATGTAAAGAAGAATATGAGTTTCCAATAGAACTTCACTGCGTGTACAAAGATGACGAAAAATTAAGACCAATAAATGAAAAAGACAATCCCATTGACGAAGAACTAAATTTCATGAACAAAATGGAAAAAGAAGCTGTATTGTTGGCAAAGTTAATTAAAGAAAATTTAGGACAAGAAATATATGATAACAAATTAGGGTGCACCAGAAAAATTGCAAAGAAAGATATTGTGATTTTATATAGAAGTGGAAAAGTAGTCGCAGAAACTATAAGAAAGGTTCTAGAACATCATGATATTGATTCGTACATTGAAGAAAAAGAAGGGTATTTTGGGACGCTAGAAATTTCAATGATTGTAGAACTTTTAAGAGTAATTGATAATCGTAAAAAAGATATTGCTTTGATATCATCGCTGAGAACAGATTTCTTCTGTTTCGACACGAATGATTTGACAGAAATAAGAATAAATTACCCTAAAGGGAATTTTTATGATGGACTAATAAAATATTTAGATGACGGAGAAAATCGAGAACTTAAAGAAAAATGCAGATACGTTATTCAATTACTGGAAAAATGGAAGAAGAGAAGCTTTTACACACCTATAAATCAATTTATATGGGAACTGTTGTTAGAAACAGGTCTATATGATTATGTTGCTTCTTTAAAAGGAGGAAAAAAGAGACAAGCTAACTTGAGAGCTCTCGTTGATAGGGCAAATATGTATATGGAAAATGGAGATGGATCAGTATATGGATTTTTAAGATATGTAGAATTATTAAATGAAAGAGAAGTTGAAATAGGGCAAGCAAATTTGACTAATGAAAATGATGATGTTGTACGTATTATGACGATTCATAAAAGCAAAGGATTAGAATTTCCAGTTGTTATCATTCCAAACCTTAGCAAAAATCTAATTAAGCCAGGCAAGAAGCCGTTGCTTGAGATGGACAAAGACTTTGGTATTGGAATACATATGGTTGACTTTGAAAACCATATAAAAAAGGACACTTTAATTCAAAAGACAATACAAGATAAAGGAAATAATATTACTTTACAAGAAGAGATGAGAATAATGTATGTCGCATTTACAAGAGCTAAGGACAAACTTATTTTAGTCGGGACGGTTAGAAAAAAAGATGTAATGGAAGAGTTAGATACAAAAAATGTATTAGATGCAAAAAGTCATATGGATATTTTATATGCTCTTAAAGATCATGCTGATATAAAGTTGAATAATATAAGCGAAAATGTAATTAAAGGCTTTCATGTTGTTAGGAAAGAAAATGAAATAAAAATTATAGATTATCTGGATAACTTGAAGGCAAAATCTGAAGAATATTCATATGTTGACAGAAGATTATCATTTAAATATGAGAACGTTGAAAGTGTAATAATGTCCAAAACATCTGCAAGCCAAATGATGAGAGAAGAAAGTTTGGAGGAGATAAAAATTCAAAGTCCAGAAGCCTTAGGAGTGAAAAAGGAAAATGTAGGAATGATTATTGGAACGGTGAATCATGCCTTCTTGGAACATATTGATTTCAAGAAAGCAAAAGAACTAGGGGAAAAATATTTAATAGAGATGAAAAGCATTTTATCTGAAAAGAATATTATCAATGAAAAATTAATTGACAAAGTAATGATTGACAAGATTAAAAATTTACTGGATCATGAAATATTTGACAGACTTTTGGAAAGCGACTTTGTTAGAAAAGAACAAGAGTTTACAATAATAATAGGGGAAGAAGGTGAAGAACAACTAGTGCAAGGGATAATTGATTGTTTCTTCGAAGAAGATGGGAAAATTATATTGATAGACTACAAAAGTAATGCAGATTTAAATAACATTGAAGAAAAATATAAAGGACAAATCGAATTATACAAGAAAGCATTAGAAATAAATTATGGAATGGAAGTTAAAGAATCTTATATAGCGTCTATATCTACGGGAGAGATGAGAAGAATGGATAAATAGTGTGAATTATCTTGTTATATGGTCCTTAGTATAAGAATAAGATAGTTTGTCGCACAGATGGCAGTATATAACTCTAAAAGTAACTCAATATTTTACAAGAAATAAAAAAGAAGGTTGAATATGGAAATACCATACATAACCTTCTTTGTTTTTGTCGTTTATGCCTTTGGTTTAATGAATGCAGATCCTAAAGGTAAAATATTTTTACCAAATTGACTCTGGAATATAACTGATGCTGATCCATAGAATGATAAAATTGCAATTGCCATTTCTGAATAAGCGGCTAACATATGCATTGAATGTTCCATTACTCCAAATGTGCTTAAGCTTAATCCTAAGAAAAGTAGATCAATCAGCACAAAAATGAAAAACAAGTTCTTGTTCGTCGCAAGTGCACCAATTGTCATATATAATGAAAAAATCAAATATCCTAAGTAAGCAAATCCTAGTTGATTTATATCTGCTGTGAGTTGAAGAGTTTCTCCAAAAACTCCATTTTGAATTAACCAAGTAAATGCGACAGAATACCAAAAGAAGGCATAGCCTCCGAATGCTGTTGCTCCAAATGTGTTGTTTAGTTTTGCATCAACAATTGATGCGTAAAGTTGTGCAGAAGCGCCCAAAAAAAATGCCCATGGGATTATTAATGAAGTTCCATCTGTGATGCCTAGCTTAGCAGAAGATGCTACGAATGTAACGAGTGCAAGGCCTAGTAGTCCTATGGGAGTTGGGTTAGCTAAAGAAGAATTATGAGTCATTTGTGTATTTCCCTCCATATTTTTATTTTATCTTTTGATTTTTGTAAAAAAGGAACGGTCATATAGAATATGACCGTTACAATTATTTGTATTTTGGGGAATTGATTAAACGATTCCTTGTGCCATCATTGCTTTCGCAACTTTCATAAATCCAGCAATGTTAGCTCCAGCTACGTAGTTACCTTCCATTCCGAATTCTTTTGAAGAATCATCACAAGCTTTGAAAATATTTGTCATGATTGCATCTAGTTTTTCGTTTACTTCGTCAAATGTCCACTCTAATCTCATGCTATTTTGTGACATTTCTAATGCAGATACAGCAACACCACCAGCGTTAGCAGCTTTTGCAGGTCCGATAAGAACTTTGTTTTCTAGCATGTATTGAACAGCTTCATTTGTACAAGGCATGTTTGCGCCTTCACCAATAGCTTTACAGCCATTAGCAACTAGTTTTTTAGCATCTTCGATAAGGATATCATTTTGAGTTGCGCAAGGAAGTGCGATGTCACATTTAACATCCCAAAGGCTTCCAGCGTCTCTTGCTACGAATTTTGCATTAGGGTTAACTAATTTTACATAATCAGCAACTCTTACATCATTGTTAGCAGCTTTAAGGTCGATCCATTTGTCGATTTGGATTCCATCTTCATCGATAACATAACCTTTTGAGTCAGAAAGTGTAAGTACTTTTGCGCCATACTCTTGAGCTTTTTGGCAAGCATACATAGCAACATTACCAGCTCCTGAGATAAGAACTCTTTTGCCTTTGTAATCCATACCATTAGCTTTTAACATTTCTCTTACAAAATAAACAGTACCAAATCCAGTAGCTTGTGTTCTACCTAGTGATCCGCCCCAACCAATTCCTTTTCCTGTTAAAACGCCTTGGAATTTTCCGTTAAGTCTTTTCCACTGACCAAACATGTAACCAATTTCTTTTCCGCCAACACCGATATCTCCTGCAGGAACGTCAGTATCAGGACCAAGATATTTTCCAAGTTCAGTCATGAATGATTGACAGAATCTCATGATTTCGCCATCTGATTTTCCTTTAGGGTCAAAGTCAGAACCACCTTTACCACCACCGATAGGAAGTCCAGTTAAACTGTTTTTGAAAATTTGCTCAAATCCTAAGAATTTGATTATACCTTGGTATACTGAAGGGTGGAATCTACAACCACCTTTGTAAGGTCCGATTGCTCCATTAAATTGGTATCTGAAACCTCTGTTAACTTGAACTTTACCGCTATCATCAACCCAAGGTACTCTGAAAACGAATCCTCTTTCAGGTTCAACAAGTCTCTCTACGATTCCTGCTTCTACGAATTCTGGATATTTTTCTAGTACTGGCTCGATAGTATCTAGTACTTCTTCTACTGCTTGAATAAATTCAGGCTCATTTGCATTACGTTGCTTTACAACGTCTAAGTAAGGTTGAGTGATTTTTCCCATTTCAATTCTCCTCTGAAATTTAATTTATTATAACTATAACTTTGAATAGTCTGTTACTATGATTAAATTTTAACATTTAAAATTTAATAAGTCAATATTTTATTGTTTTAAATGTAGGAAAAATACAGAATATTTCTCGAAAATTATCATTACAAGATTCGTTGAAATTTCAAATGATTTTCCGCGAAAAAAATAAATTGAAAAATTCGGAAATGAATTTGAGCTTTTAGAGGGTGAAGTATACAGTATTTTACTGTGTAAATTGTGTAAAATTGCTCTGTGAATTAAAGACATAGTTGCGAAATTTTACCTTAATAGAGTATAATGTATAGTAGGTGGAAGGAAAAATTATGGAAAAAAGAGAAAACCTTGAAAATTTAATAGAACAAATAATTGAACTTCTCGAAGAAAAAAAATATGTTGATGCTAGAAGACTTATTATCGAAAACAATGAAGCTGATATAGCTGAAATAATTGAAGAGATAAATGAGGAACTTGGCATATATATTACAGTTATTGTTTTCAGAATGTTGCCTAAAGATATTTCGGTAGAAGTTTTCTCTAGGCTTTCTTCAGATGAACAAGTAAAGATAATAAGCACTATTACAGATAATGAGATTGAATATATTATGAGGGAGTTAGATTTTGATGATAAAATAGATGTCTTGGAAGAACTTCCTGCTAATCTAGTTGATAAGATTCTAGAAAGAACACCAAAGAATGAAAGAAAAACAATAAATACATTCCTTAATTATCCTGATGATTGTGCAGGAACATTAATGACCCCTGACTATATAAGTCTTCAAAAGGATATGACTGTAGCAGAGGCGCTAAGACATATCAAAACAGAAGGGATGGATAGTGAAACTGTATATACATGTTACGTGAAATCGAAAGGTAGAAAACTAATAGGAATAGTATCTCTTAGAAGTTTAGTTATTCATGGAGAAGATGAAATAATCTCTGACATTATGGCAGAAGACTTTGTCTCAATTAATGTATATGAAGACCAAGAATCTGTTTCTGAAAAGTTTCTCAAATATGGATATATTGCAATCCCAGTTGTTGACAATGAGGACAGGCTAGTGGGGATTGTTACAGTTGATGACATTTTAGAAGTAATAGAAGAGGAAGCGACAGAGGATATGGAGAGAATGGCAGGTGTCTTTGATGGGACTTCTGCGGAATATCTTGATAGGGGAGTTTTTTCACACGTAAAAAGTCGTATTATATGGTTGTTCTTGTTGATGTGTTCGTATGTAATTACAGGTAGCATTATAAATGCTTTTGAGGCAACGTTGTCACAAGTGATTGCATTAGTTGCATATATGCCTATGTTAATGGGAACAGGAGGAAACTCAGGCTCTCAATCTGCGACATTGATAATTAGAAGTTTGGCAGTAGGCGATGTAGCTCCTAAATCTTGGTATAAAATATTATGGAAAGAGTTCCGAATAAGTATAGTAATTGGGATAATATTGAGTGCATTCAATTTTGTTCGTATCTACTTCTTTGCACAAGAAGGATTGGGAGTGGCACTTACAGTCTGTATTGCAATGCTAATAATAGTTTTTGCTGCAAAAGCAATAGGTGGAATGCTGCCTTTGATTGCAAAGAAAATAGGAATTGACCCTGCGCTTATGGCAAGCCCTATGATTTCGTCGATTACCGATATGATTTCAGTTACAGCGTATTTCTTGCTTGCTAAATTAATACTAGGACTATAAATTATAGCAAGCATAAATTAAAACCAAGAAGGAATTTTTAGAATATAAAATACAAATCAGATTATAGACGAAGGGAGCAAACATGGAAACAATTAAGGAAGTTAGCAAGAGTATTAGAAGACATATTATTGAATCAATTAGCCAAGCAGGATCTGGTCATCCAGGGGGATCGCTCTCAATGGCAGATATTGTTGCGGTTTTGTATTTTGATGAAATGAATATTGATTCAACAAATCCAAGCATGGTTGATAGAGACAAGTTTGTTTTGTCAAAAGGACATGGAGCACCTGCACTTTACGGAGCACTTGTGGAAAAAGGATTTTTCCCGCAAGAAGAACTTTTGAAGTTAAGAAAAATTGGAAACATGTTGCAAGGACATCCTGACAAAAAAAAGATTCCAGGCGTAGAAATGTCTACAGGTTCTTTAGGGCAGGGATTTTCGTCTGCTATAGGTATGGCACTTTCTAATAAATTGGATAAAAACGAAGGCAGAGTTTATACAATCTTAGGAGATGGAGAACTTCAAGAAGGATTGGTATGGGAAGCAGCAATGGCGGCATCGCATTATAAACTAGATAATCTGTTTGTAATTATAGACAATAATGGACTACAAATAGACGGGAAAAACCAAGAAGTCATGAATGTAGATTCTATCGAAAAAAAATTCGAAGCATTTGGTTTTAAAGTAATAGTCGGTGATGGTCATGATGAACTTGTAATAAAAGAAGCCTTTGCTACAGGAAGAATAACAAAGGATAAGCCTACAGTTTTTGTTGCAAAAACAATAAAAGGCAAAGGAGTATCATTTATGGAAAATGAAGCAGGATGGCATGGCAAAGCTCCTAACGATGAAGAAAAGAAAAAAGCACTGCAAGAACTTGCGTAATTGATTTTAGGACATTAATATTTTAATCGTATTAAGGAGGAAATAAAATGGAAAAAATGGCAACGAGACAAGCATATGGAAAGGGTCTTGTAGAGTTTGGAGATAAATATGAAAACTTAGTTGTAATGGATGCGGATTTGTCTAAATCTACTATGACTGCAGAATTTGCAAAAGATTTCCCTGACAGATTTTTTAATATGGGAATTGCAGAACAAAATCTCTATGGGACAGCGGCAGGGCTTGCTGCATCTGGAAAAATTGTTTGTGCAAGCACGTTTGCGATGTTTGCTACAGGAAGAGCATTTGAAATAATTAGAAATTCTATTGGCTATCCGCAACTAAATGTAAAAATATGTGCAACACATGCTGGCATAACTGTAGGAGAGGATGGAGCTAGTCATCAAACATTTGAAGATATTGCGCTAATGAGAACAATTCCTAATATGGTTGTTTTGAATCCTTCTGACGGTGTTTCGGCGAAGAAATTATTAGAAGCTGCAATTGTTCATGAAGGACCTGTATATTTAAGGCTAGGAAGAGCGGCAGTTCCTATTGTATATAATGAAGAAGATGAAATTGTAATAGGTAAAGGAAAACAAATAAAAGAGGGAAAAGATATAACATTAATTGCGACCGGAATAATGGTGTCAGAAGCAGTTGATGCGGCAAAAGAATTAGAAAAAGATGGCATATCAGCTAGAGTTATAGATATTCATACAATAAAGCCTATTGATAAAGATATAATTATAAAAGCAGCAAAAGAAACAAAAGGAATAGTAACCTGTGAGGAACATTCAGTAATTGGAGGGCTAGGTGAAGCAGTTGCACATGTTTTGGCCGAGGAATCCCCTCAAAAAATGAAAATGGTTGGGCAAAATGACACTTTTGGAGAATCTGGAAAGCCTGAAGAATTAAAGCGAAAATATGGTATGACAGCAAGTGATATAGTGATTAAATCAAAAGAACTTTTGCAAAAATAAACATAAAAGTGGCGCAATTTTGAGGTTTTTTGGATATATGATATAATTATATATAATGCAAAGTTGATTTTAAATTGAATTTTGAATAATTAAAAGGAAATACTGATGATTGTATTAAAAAATGTAACAAAAAAATATAAAACTAATATTGGTTTAGATAATGTTAGTTTGCAAATTGATGATGGAGAATTTCTGTTCCTTGTAGGACCAAGCGGTGCAGGAAAAACTACATTTATAAGACTTTTACTAAAAGAAATAGAATTAGATGAAGGATCTATATTTATCGATGGAAAAATTGTAAACGAATTAGGGAAGAAAGAAGTTCCATATCATAGAAGAAATATTGGAATGATATTTCAAGATTTCAGATTGCTTCCTAAAAAGACAGTTTTTGAAAATGTCGCATTTGCATTGGAGATTACGAATCACGATAGAGCAGAAATTGAAAAACTTGTTCCTATGGTGCTTAATGTTGTAGGGATAGGTACAAAAAGTGAAAAATACCCAAATGAGCTTTCGGCGGGAGAGCAACAAAGAGTAGGGATAGCAAGAGCGCTAGTTAATAGACCTAACATTATTGTTGCCGATGAACCTACAGGAAATCTTGATCCGAAAACTGCGTGGGAGATAATGAAATTACTTGATAGTATTAATGATCAAGGAACTACAGTAATTATGGTTACTCACGCAAAAGATATTGTAGACAAAATGAACAAGCGTGTACTTGTTATAGACCAAGGAAAAATTGTAAGAGATGAAACAGGTGCCTATAATAAAAAAAATATGGTCTCAAGAGGTGGAGCTGGATTTTCCAACTCAAAGCAGACAGTAAAAGATAGAGTGGAGGTACTTTTAAAAAGAAATGAGCAGTAATTTTGGATATACAACTAAACAAGGTTTAAAACAGTTTGTGAGGAACAAAACCATAACACTTGCAGCAATGTTTGCGATCACAGCGATGTTGATAATACTAGGCATTTTTTTATCTGTGATTCTCAATTTGAATTCGGCAATTTCAGGTGTAAAGGATGATTACAATAGTATAGAGTTGTTTTTATTAGATGAAACTACACCAGAAAGAACTGAAGAAATTCAAAGAGAAGTCGCAACATGGGAAAATGTTGCAGAAGTATCATTTAGAGACAAAGATGAAGCGCTAGAGCAATTAAAGGAAAATTGGGGAGAAAATGCTTATTTGCTTGATGCGCTCGTAGAAAACCCTTTGCCAAATTCTATTATAATAAATATGGATGACTTGGAGAATGCGGTAGATGTAGCTAATAGAGGGGCAACTCTTTCGGGTGTAGAAGATGTAACTTTTTATAGAGATACTGTAGATAAATTATTGACAGTAACTAATGGAATTCAAATGGGAGCAGTTGTTCTTATGATATTTCTAGTTATTGTCTCTGTTGTAGTCGTATCTAATACTATTAAGTTGACAGTATCTGCTAGATCTGAAGAGATCGCAATTATGAGATATATTGGGGCGACAAATGGATTTATCAGAGGACCATTTATTGTGGAAGGAATTACGATAGGCCTATTGTCGGCAATTTTTTCTGCTATTGCAGTGTTAGGTTTATACGTTTTTGTTTCAGAATCTTATGGAATGGATGCGATAGCACTTTTGTCTACCTCGCTTGTTCCAATAACAACGGTTTCAATATATGTGGGAGTATCATTTGTTGTTCTTGGGACAACGATAGGTATACTAGGAAGCTTACTATCGTTGCGTAGATTTTTAGATAAATAAAAAAGGAGAGATATAATGATATTAGATAGAAGTAACAGAAATAATAAAATTATTGCCCTGTTTTTAGTCCTTCTTTTGATTTCTGGAACGCTTTTTACTTTTGATTCTAGTGCAGACACTCTTGATGATATAAATGATCAAATTAGTGATAAAGAAGATGAATTGGAAGAGGGAGAAAAGCAGATTGAAGAATTGGCAGATCGAATTAATGCACTTAATAGCCAGATAGGGGCTGCAAAAGAGGACATTGCTGCACTTGAATTAGAAATTGAAGAGGCAGAAATAAAAGTAGCTGAAGCAGAAGAAAAATTAGAAAAAAAGCAAGAAGAACTAGATGAAGGACAGGATGAGCTCAATGTGAGATTGCGAAATATGTATAAGAATGGAAGCATGGGCTTTATAGATATATTACTTAGTTCGGCAGATATAAATGATTTGTTTATAAATTACGATATGGTACAGTTGATTTATGCAAGTGATCAAGAGCTTGTTGACATTCTTCAAAGGGATTATGAAGTAATTGAAAGTGAAATAGGGAATCTAGAAGCAGCTAAGGCAGAGCTAGAAGATTCCAAGACTGAACTTAAAGTTAGACAAGAAGATATGATAGCCGCTGAAGAAGCTTTATCAATTGAAAGAAGCAAGATTTCAGATGAAAATCTAGAAATTGAAAAACAAATCCAAAATCTCGAAAGTGAAGCAGACAGATTGACAGCAGAGTTAGAAGGAGAAAGTGAAGGAGATTATGTTGGTGGAGAATTGGCATGGCCTACAAGTTCTAAATACATAACATCATACTATGGATATAGACCAGATCCTTTTGGTGGTGGCGGTACTAGTTGGCATTCAGGAATTGATATTTCTGCTTACACAGGAGCACCGATTTATGCTGCAAATTCTGGTAGAGTGTATTTTTCGGGATGGAATAATGGTGGATACGGCTACTTAGTAATGATTGATCATGGTGGCGGAATGATTACTATGTATGCACATAATAGCAAATTGCTAGTTAAAGAAGGTGAGTGGGTTAGTAGAGGAGAGAGAATTGCTAATGCAGGAAGCACAGGATATTCTACAGGACCTCATTTGCATTTCGAAGTTAGAATAAATGGTGTGAGAAAAAATCCACTAAATTATTTATAAATTTGTGACAAAAAAGAGGGAAAAATGATAAATATAAAAAAATCTAAATTTGTAATTTGTATAGTTGTAGCAGTTTTAGTAGGGGGAACATCTTTCTTTGCTATTTCAAAAATACAGCAAATGGCGGGGATAGGATATATTTCCATCCCAAATAGTGAGTATAATGAACTAAAAGAGATTCACGATGGCTACGAAAAATTGGATCAACTTATTAATGAAATTAGAACATCATATTACAAAGAGATAGATGAAGAACTTATGTTTGAGGAAATATATCGAGCACTCTTTGAATCATTAGGTGATGAATATTCGATGTATCTTGATGAGGAAGAAATGACCTTGATATCAGAGTCGAACGAGGGCAAATATTCGGGAATTGGTGTTGTAATGATGCTTTCTGAAGAGGGCGAATGCCAAATAACTAATGTTATGGAAGGCTCTCCAGCGGAAAAGGCAGGAGTTCAAGTTGGAGATATTGTTGAACTTGTAGAAGGTGAAAGCTTTGATTCTTTAGAAGGATACTCAGCCACTCTAAGAGGAGAAGAAGGAACTGATGTTACGGCACTGATTAGAAGAAATGATGAAAAAATTGAAATCACAATGGAAAGAGCTGTGATAGATGAGGTGACAGTATTTGGAGAAATAACTGACGATAATATAGGTGTGATTACTATCAATTCATTTTCGATGAAAACTGCAATTCAATTTGAAGAAGAATTAGAAGATATGGAAAATGCACAAGTTGAAGGCATAGTTTTAGACTTGAGGTATAATGGAGGCGGAATAGTTGATATTGCTGTACAAATTGCAGACATGTTGATGAACGAAGGGGTAGTAGTTTTTACAGAAGATAAATCAAAGAACAGGGATTATTATGAAACGGAAGATGGAAAAACATATCTGCCTGTAGTAGTTCTTGCTAATGGATATTCTGCAAGTAGTTCGGAAATTTTGATTGCAGGTCTTAAATCAGAAGGTATTCCTTTTGTTGGAGAAACAACATATGGAAAAGGAGTGATTCAAATCATTAATACTATGTCTGATGGAGATGGATTTGCACTGACTATAAACCAATTCTTTACACCAGACGGAGATGTAATACATAATAAAGGTATAAACCCAGATTATGAAGTTGTGCTTGACGAAAATTCAAAGTCGGATGTTCAACTTGAAAAAGCAATAGAAATTTTGAAAGAACAATAAAATACTGAGAACTTTAATATATATTGGAGGCAAAAATGTCATACGAATCAAAATTTAAAAGTGAAGATTTAGATCAATTTTTCAAAGCTATTATTTCGCTAAAAAATGAAGAGGAATGCTATAGATTCTTTGAGGACATTTGTACTTATCCAGAGTTAGAATCTATCTCCAAAAGACTTAGAGTTGCAATAATGTTAAATGAGAACGCTACATATCATGAAATTGAAGAGAAAACAGGTGTTTCTACCGCTACAATTAGTAGAATAAATAAATGTCTTAAATATGGAGCAGATGGATATAAAATGATGTTGGAGAGATTAGAATGATACCTTTATCTACAAGAATGAGACCTAGATATTTAAATGAGTTTGCTGGACAAACTCATTTCTTGCAAGAGGGCTCCCTTTTACATAATTCCATAAAGAAAAAAACTTTCAATTCGGCAATTTTCTTTGGTCCAAGCGGAACGGGGAAGACAAGTTTGGCAAGAATTATTGCAAAAGAAATGGATGGAGATTTTAAGGAAATCAATGCATCAGTCACAGGAATAAAAGAGCTTAAAGAAATTTTGGAAAAAAGTAGAGTAAGAGCAACAGGACTTGAGAAAAAGACAACATATCTTTATGTTGATGAGTTTCATCGGTGGAATAAACTACAACAAGACACACTACTCAAAGCTTTAGAAGAAGGAATCATAAAGTTTATAGGAAGTACGACGGAAAATCCATATTTTTCAATTAATAATGCGATAATTAGTAGAGTTAGAAGTATATATGAGTTTAAACCGTTGAGAGAAGAAGACATCATTCAGATCTTGAAAAGAACTATAGGGGATAAAGAATTAGGATTCGGAAATATAAAGTTGACTTTTGAGGATGGAACATTGGAAATGCTTGCAGAGCTATCTGCTGGAGATGCAAGAATTGCGTTAGATACATTAGGATTTGTAATTGAGAATATGGGTGAAGATTTTTTGATTACAAAAGATATTGTTGGAGAATCGCTCCAAAGAAAAGCTACATTTTTTCACAAAGAAGAAGATAAATACAATTTACTTTCTGCTTTTCAAAAGTCAATTAGAGGAAGTGACCCTGACGCAGCGATTCACTATTTGGCGAGAATGATTGTAGGTGGAATGGATGAAAAAACAATAGGAAGAAGGCTTTTGGTTATAGCTAGCGAAGATATTGGCCTGGCATATCCAGATGCAATTACAATTGTGAAAAGCTGTGTGGAAGCTTCTTTTATTGTTGGACTGCCTGAGGCGAGAATTAATCTTGCACAAGCTGTTCTTGTTTTAAGTTCTTGCCCTAAGTCAAATGCTGTCGTAAATGCTATTGATAGTGCAATTACAGATGTAAAAAATAAAAAAATTGATGAACCACCTTTGCATTTAAAAGATGCGCATTATCAAGGAGCAAAATCTAGAGGACATGGCATAGGATATAAATATCCTCATGACTTTGGGGGATACATTACGCAGCAATATCTGCCAGATAATTTATATAAAGAAAAAATTGAATATTATTTTCCGACAGAAAATGGCAAGGAAAAAGTGTTTAAATCGTATTTGCAATCGCGAAAGGAGTATGAGAAAAAGTAATCTTAAAAAAGGTAATCGTGATTTTTCTTAGTTACAATTATGAAAAAAGATATTAAAATAGCAATGAGCTCTGGGTTTTGTTTTGGTGTGAAAAGAGCAGTGGACAGTGCAGAAGAAACAGCAAAAAACTCTAAGAACAAAGTCATATATTCTTATGGAAAAATAATACATAATGACGAAGTAGTTTCAAGATTAAGAAAAAAAGGAGTGCAGGTTGCTGAAAGTTTAGACGACATTAGCGAGGACAGTCCTTGCCTAATTATAAGAGCGCATGGAGTAGGGAAAAAGGTTCTAGAACAAGCGACAGCTAGAAATTTCCAATTGGTGGATGCTACATGCCCATATGTTTCCAAAATACAAAATATAGTTGATAAACACAAAGATGAATGGAAAATAGTTATCGTTGGAAAAGACGAGCATCCTGAAGTGATAGGGATAAAAGGCTGGTGTGACCAGAAAGCTGTAGTAGTCAAAGATGTTAATCAAGCAAAAGAAATGCTTGAGGACTATGATAGAACAAACGATAAAATCTTATTAGTGGCGCAAACAACAATCCAAATTGAAATTTTCGACGAAGTATCAAGATATATAGATAGTGAATTTTCAAATACAAAAATTATTAATACAATATGTAAAGCGACATCTGAAAGACAAAATGGGTGTGCGGATTTGGCTAAAGAAGTTGAACTAATGATAGTGCTTGGAGATAATAATAGCTCTAATTCAAGAGAATTGTTTAAAATTGCTTCGAAATACTGTAAAAACAGCATATTTATTGAAAAATTCAGTGAATTACCATTGAAAAAACTTGAAAAATATAATAAAATAGGAATTGCGGCAGGTGCTTCGACACCTGATTACGCAATTGAGGAGGTATTCAGTAAGATGAATGAAAAATTTGAAGGTCTAAGCATGGCAGATTTCATGGATGAAATCGAAAAGTCGTTAAAGTTACCAAGAAATGGTGAGATGATCACTGGAACGATACATCAGGTAACCGACAAAGAAATTATTGTGAACTTAGGATGTAAAAAGGATGGAGTTATTCCTGTTTCTGAGATCACACTGGAAGGAGAACAAAAGCTAACTGAATTGTTCAAAGAGGGCGATGAAGTTCAGGCTAAGGTTATCAAAAATGATGATGGTGACGGCAATATTCTTTTGTCAAGAAGAAAGCTAGAAGCAACTGAACATTGGGAAGAAATAATTGCAGCTTTCGAAAGTGGCGACCTTATTGAGGTTTCAGTAGTAAGACAAGTTAACAGCGGTGTAATAGCTTTATACAAAGAAGTGCAAGGATTTATTCCTCTTTCGCAACTTTCTGATAAGTATATTGAAGACTCAAGAGAATATATAGGACAAACTTTTGATGTAAGAGTAACAAAGGTTGATCAAAGAAGAGGAAAAGCTGTATTTTCAAGAAAACAGCATTTGGCAGATGAACGTAAAAAAATCATACAAGAGATTTGGAGCAAAGTTAGTGAAAAAGATATCGTAAAAGGAACTGTAATGAGATTTACTGATTATGGTGCGTTTGTGGATATTGGCGGAGTTGATGGATTGCTTCACATTTCAGAAATTTCTTGGGGCAAATTAAAACATCCAAAAGAAATTTTACAACTAGGGCAAGAGCTAGATGTAATGATTCTGTCTATGAACGAAGATAATGGAAAAATATCTTTAGGTCTTAAACAAACGATGCCAGAACCATGGACAACAATAGATGACAAATATAATCTAGGTGATGTTGTTTCAGGAAAAGTTGTTCAAATAAAAGAATATGGTTGCTTTATCGAATTAGAACCAGGATTAGATGGATTAGTACATATTTCAGAAATTGGACACAAAAGAGTTGGTAACATAAATGAAGAACTGACTTTAGGGCAAACAGTTTCGGCAAAAATTCTTGAAATAGATAAAGAGAAAAAGAGAATAAGTTTGAGCATAAAAGAAATGCTGCCTGTACCAGTAGAAGAAGAAACTAAAGAAGAGACTGTAGAAGAGCCTACAGCTACTGAAGAAGTAAAGGTAGAAGAAGCAGTTGTTGAAGCTGCAACAGAGCCAGAAGTTTCTACAGAAGAAGAAAAGTAAGATATACTTTTGTTTTGAAATTAAAAAGTGGGTTAATACCCACTTTTTTAAAATAGGGGAATATGTTAGTGTGCCTATAATTGCATGGGGAAAAGTAGGTTAATATAGTATTATAAAATGAGGTTCTAATGAAATACTACAAAATAAGTATTATATCCAAATCCGATATATTGGAAGATGTATGCATCGCACTAGAAACTAAAGGAATATTTGAATATTCTATAGAGGGAGAAGTTGTCAGAAACGATGTAATTAAAGCAAAAGAAATCGTTCGATGGGATTATATTTCAGATAATGAAGATGAGATAGATAATATCATTTCGATTTACTACAATGAAGATGAAAGAGAAGAGGCAGTCTCATTAAAAGAAGATTTGCTAAAACAGATAGAAGGAATAACTGTGAACTTTGAAGAAGTGCGTGATGAGGAATGGAAAGATAAGTGGAAGGAAAGTTATAAAACACAAAGAATTTCAAGGGAATTTGTCGTAAAACCATCATGGGAAGATGTCGATATAAATGAATTTAATCCCACATCAAAACTAATTGAAATAGACCCTGGAATGGCTTTTGGAACGGGTGCTCATGAAACAACATCCATGTGCGTTGAACTATTAGAAAAATATAGATGTAAGGGAAAAAGGATCCTAGATGTTGGTACGGGAACAGGCATATTGGCTATTGCTGCTTCTCTTTTGGAAGCTTCAAAGGTGATGGCAATAGATATTGATGAAGATGCAGTGAAGATAGCTAAGGAAAACATCAAAACGAATAATGTTGAAAATTTGGTGGAAGTAGTAGCAGGTGACTTGACGAAAGGAATTACATTTGAAGCGGATATTGTAGTCGCAAATTTAATTTCTTCTTTGATAATTACTCTTTCGGATAGTATTAAACTTTGCATGAAAGAAAAAGCATGTTTCATAGTATCGGGAATACTAATTGAGCAGAAAGAAAAAACTATATTGGACTTAAAGCAAAGAGGATTTGAAGTAGATCATATTCTGGAAAAAAATGAATGGTGTGCAATTTCTTTTGTTATGAATAGGTGATGTAATGTATAAAATATTTGTAGATGAGAACGAAATTTTTGGAGAAGAAATAATTATTAATAGAAAAGAAGAACTTCATCATATTAATAGAGTTTTAAGAATCAAAGTCAATGAAGTTATAGAAGTGTCAGATCAAGAAAATTTTCAATATACATGTAAAGTCAAAAAAATAGATATAGGGGAAATGGTGTTGTCAATAGAAGAAAAAACATTGATTAAAGGTGAGAGTGAAATTAAATACCATTTATTTCAAGGAATGCCTAAGCATGGTAAAATTGACGAAATAGTTCAAAAGTCTGTTGAGCTAGGAGTTGCAACAGTTACACCAGTATATATGAAAAGATCGGTTGTGCAACCATCTGACAAAGATAATAAAAGATCAGAGAGACTTAATGCTATCGCTCTTTCTGCTGCAAAACAAGCAAAACGTGGAAAAGTACCAAGTGTAAATAAACCTATTTTGTTTCGAGAATTAATAAATGAGATAAATAAAATGGATTTAATTGTTTTGCCTTACGAAGAGGAGAAGGATAAGAACATAAAATCGTTGTTGAATAAAAATAATGAAAATATGACGAATATTGCCGTAATCATAGGCCCAGAAGGAGGATTTGACTCTGAAGAAATTAAAATGCTTATGAATTCTGGAATTGAACCTGTGAGTTTAGGAGAACGAATCCTAAGAACAGAAACTGCATCTTCTTATGTCCTTAGCGTTTTACAATACGAGCTAGAACTGTAAGGCGGGATAATGCGACAGTGTGAATTATTTGCAAGAAAGCGAAACTATATTTAATAGTATGGCAATGAGAGTAATAAGTTATTTATAAAAGCCCCCAGCAAATGTTGGGGGCTTTGTTTTAGTTAAATCATTATATGAAACGAATTGGCAAATGTTGGAAAGACACTATTTATTGGAGAAATCTTAAATATATTTGCGAAGAAGTAAAGTATACTTCCCGAAGGGGTTTCGCCAGTGCCATCACCGGTACCGTCACCATCGCCAGTGCCATCGCCAGTTCCGTCGCCAGTTCCGTCGCCGTCGCCATCACCTGTGCCATCGCCATCGCCTGTGCCATCTCCATCTTCAGTACCATCACCATCGCCAGGGTCAGGTTCAACCGGTAAAGGTGTAGTTCTTGTTGGTAAAAATGTTCCGTTGTTATGTAAGTCGCAATAGAATTCGCCACGTTCTTTCCATTTTTCTATAAAATCTTTTTCTGTTTCTGTACAGAGCGGGGTTGCTTTATCGCCTGTTTCTTTACAAACTTCGACTGCACCTTCTGAGCCTGTAATTCCATATTGGGTTCCATCGATATAATATTCGCCGCCTACTCTTACTACATTGTCTGGCATTGGTTCGAATTCACCACCAGTTAAACCTTCGCAAGCATCTCCCATTACTTCTCTCCATAATGCCGAGGCCATTGAACTCATAGTACTAAGTGAAATATTAATATCAGAACCAATCCATACAGCTCCTGTATAGTACTCGTTTATACCTCCGAACCATATATCATATTGAGAGCCAGTCGTTCCTGTTTTTCCTGCAACATCATAACCAGACATACCTATGGCTGCATCTCTTAGCATATCTCTCATAATGAATGATACTCCTGGATCTAGCGTTTGGATTGTATCTTGTTTTGGATCTTCTAGGAGCACGTTCCCTTGTGAGTCGACAACTTTTGTATATGATACAGGTTCTATATATTCTCCTTCGTTGCCATAAACTCCAAATGCACTAGCTAGTTCAAGTGGAGAAATTCCTATTGTCATACCTCCTAAAGATAGTGCAGCAGCACTCATGTCTCCATTTACTGGGTCTTCGTTGACAGTTGTTATACCGTATTTTTTAAGTTGCTCAGCTGCTCTTTCTGCACCTACGTGGTTAAATACACGAACTGCAGTTGTGTTTGCAGATATACTAAGCCCATGGCGCATTGTCATAGGACCTTCATATTTTTGGTTGTAGTTCTGAGGCCAGTCTTCCTTAACTAAAGGAATATCGTTTATAGTTGAACTTGCAGTCCAATAAGTGCCGAAAAATTCAATATAATCTTTTTCGTCATGAGGAATATATTCTAAAGGTTCTCCTTTGGCAGCAGCTTCTGCTCCAATTTGAAGTGCTGCAGAATATGTGGAAAGAGGTTTAATCGTTGAACCAGGCTGTCTAGGATTGATTGCTCTGTTATATAGTAAACCTCCTGTGATTCCTCTTCCACCAACCATAGCTTTTATTTGCCCTGTACGATAATCTGTAATTACCATAGCAGATTGAGGTTGGACTACTTCTTGTTGTAGTAGATAGTTCCCACGCTCTACAGTGTAATTGTCCCCAGACTTCACGAAGAAATCAGGATAATCAGTAAAGAAGGAAGAGTCAACAACTAGATTTCCATCTGCATCAATTGTTTTATAAATTTGAGGAATTAATAAGTATCCTGTTTCAATAGTGTGAAGATCTCCGTCTCTGAATACATACATAGGCCTAAATTCAACACTATAATCAATTCCTTCGCTTATTGTTGTTTCGTAAAACTTTAATCGATTTCCAGCTAATATTGTAAGGTTTCCGGAATCGTCCATTTTGTATTCGCTGCTTTTTAGTGTGAATAATCCGTCCGAAATGTAACTTTCTAGAGGATATAAAACAGGATTGCCATAATCATTCAAAATGTTGTCGTCTGAATCGTATGAAATTGAAACGAGTGATGGGTAGTTGCTGTCATCGTTGAAATCTTCTAGGATGGCTCTTTGTGCTTGCGTATTCATTGTAGAGTATATGTGCAATCCACCACCATATATTAAGTTGTGAACATGTTCAGGATCATAGCCTGCTGTAATCAAATCGTCAGAAACTTCGGAAATGATGTAATCACCAAAATATGAGGTAACATTGGTTTCGGCAGAAGTTATAGGGTCGATATCATCGTGGAGATCCATTTCTAATGTTTTGTTCAACGTAGCTTCATCAATATATCCTTGGTCTTCCATGCTCGTTAAAACGAGATCACGTCTCTCCTCGGAGGTATCACCGTTGTATAAGTATACGTAATTGTTTGCTTCGTCAAGAATGTCTTTTGGATCTACCGTATCGTCTACATAACGCATATCAACTTGTTCGACTAGAGCATAAGAACTTGGAGCTTTTGGAATTGCTGCAAAAGATGCAGCTTCTAATAAAGTTAGCTCACTAGCAGGTTTTGAAAAGTAAGATTGTGCTGCTGCTTCTATCCCGTATGAGTTGTATCCTAGGAATACTGTGTTCAAATATGCTTCGACAATGTCTTCTTTTTCTAGAGTTGTTTCCAAAACTATTGCATAATATGCTTCAGATACTTTTCGACTAAGAGATCTCACGCTCATAGTTTCTGTTAAGTAAACATTTCTTGCCAACTGCTGTGTAAGAGTACTTGTACCCGAGATAGAACCTCCTCCAAAAACACTCTCTAAAACAGCTCCAACCATTCGAGTGATATTGAAACCACTATGTTCCCAAAATGTCTTATCTTCAATTGCTATGATAGCATTTACCATATCTTCAGGTATATCTTCGTATTCGATAATTACTCGGCTACCTTCGTTAAACGATACGTTTCCTACAGCCACTCCTTTGTCATCATATATTACAGAACTTGAATTCAAATATGAATACAAGTTGCTTGGGTCAACTTTTGGCGTAACTGAGATTACTGATGATGCAAAAATTGCCAAGTAGCAGAACATTGCAAGGCCTGCTAAAATGATAAGTTTGAAAATCTTTCTCACTTTTGACTTTGGAGGAAGAGGAGATTTCTCATTTATTTTGTTCGATTCTAATTCATCGTAGATTGCAAGTGGATCGTTAGGATCATAATTAGAAGAATATGTGTAACTAGATGAAGCCTGTTTTGGAGAAGGCTTTTTAGATAATTCTTCTGAAACTTCTTTTTTTGAAAAGAATTGCGTGCCTGCACTTGGATCGCTGTTTGAACTAATCGGGTTATGACTAGTAATATCACTTGGAGTTCTATTTATATTTTGGGGAGAAGAAGCAGTGTTGTATTGCTTTTCATCTCCAAAAAGCTCATTTAGAGTTGAATCCTCGTTTAAATTTGAGTTTTGAGAAGAAGGAATATCCGTATTTGGTGAATATGTCTCATTAAAAGATGAAAACATGCTTTGTGAATTTGAGGAAGAGCTTGAGTTATCTCCTGCATTTTCAAAAAGGCTTGTCAAAAAAGGATCTTCTTCTACAGATTGTTTTTTGTCTGGCGTATTACTATTGTTCGGCCTTTCATGGAACTTTAAACTTGGATCGTTAGGGTATATTTTATTATTCAACTTGGTCACCTCATTTTTTCAATCAAATTTATACAACTTTATTATAACACAAATACAATTTTCTGGCAAAAAAGGAGGTGGAATTATAGAGAAATTCTATTGAGAAAAAATGAAATAAAGTGAAAAAATTTTCTACTTAGAACATTTGTTTTATAATGATGTAGAGTTACATATATTATGTATGATATAATATTATTGAATAGGAAAATATATGCAAAACTCAGTTTATATCATAACAATAATGATGTGAATATGTGTTTTTGTTGTGTTTTAGTGTGGAAGAAATATGGAGAATCGAAGTGCCAAATTTTAAAATAAAATCAGATTTTTTACCTAGTGGCGACCAGCCACAAGCTATAGATGACTTAGTTGATGGAATAAACAATGGAAAAGAAAGCCAAGTGTTATTAGGTGTTACGGGTTCTGGAAAAACATTTACAATGGCAAACATTATTGAGAGAACAAATAAACCGACTTTAATCATTTCTCATAATAAAACCTTGGCGGCTCAACTTCATGGAGAATTTAAAGAGTTTTTTCCTGACAATGCGGTGGAGTATTTTGTGTCATATTACGATTATTATCAGCCAGAAGCATATGTTGCTTCGACAGATACATATATAGAAAAAGACTCTGATATAAATAGTGAAATAGAAAAACTTAGGCACTCTGCAACAGGTGCTTTGGCAGAAAGAAAAGATGTGATAATTGTCGCGAGTGTTTCTTGTATCTACGGCTTGGGAAGCCCTGTTGATTATGAAAATGAAACGCTCAGTTTAAGACCAGGAATGGAAAGAACGAGAGAAAGCATACTTAGAAAATTAGTGGAAATACAGTATGGTAGAAATGATATAGACTTTGATAGAGGAAACTTTAGAGTTAGAGGAGATATAATTGATGTTTTTCCAGCGGGAGCGGAAAATCCTGTTAGAATAGAACTTTTTGGAGACGAAATAGAAAGCATTAAGGAATTCAATTCTTTGACTGGTGAGATTGTTGGAAAAAGAAATCATGTGGCGATTTATCCGGCTTCTCATTATGTGACAAGTAAAGAAAAAATGGAGCAAGCTGTAAAAAGTATAGAAAAGGAATTGGAAGAAAGACTAGAATGGTTCAAAGATAGAGGAATGTTGCTCGAAGCACAGAGAATAGAGCAAAGAACACGCTATGATTTGGAAATGCTTAGAGAAATTGGGCAATGTAAAGGAATAGAAAACTACTCTAGACACCTAAATGGGTTACCATCAGGGACGAGACCATTTACATTGATCGATTACTTTCCAGAAGATTTTTTAATAATAATTGATGAGTCACATGTAATGCTACCACAACTTAGAGCTATGTATCATGGAGACAAATCAAGAAAAGAGTCTTTGGTTGAATATGGATTTAGACTGCCATCAGCTCTTGACAATAGGCCGCTTAAATTTGCGGAGTTTGAAGAATTAGCAAAAAGAATATTATTTGTCTCTGCTACACCAGCAGAATATGAGGTAGAAAAAAGTGATGGAATTAGTGCGGAGCAAATAATTAGACCTACAGGACTTTTGGATCCTGTGATACATATACAGAAAACGGAAGGCCAAATAGATCATTTAATTGGAGAAATAAAAGAAGTATCACAAAATGGAAATAGAACTTTAGTAACAACCTTGACAAAAAAAATGTCAGAAAGTCTTACATCGTTTCTTGTCGAGGCAGGTGTAAAGGCAAAATATTTGCACTCGGACATAGATACGTTAGAAAGACTTGAAATAATTCGTGATCTAAGGCTAGGTGTGTTTGATGTTTTGGTGGGTATAAACTTGTTAAGAGAGGGATTAGATATACCAGAAGTAGGATTGGTTGCTATATTAGATGCAGATAAAGAAGGATTTTTGAGAACAGAAACTTCTTTGATTCAGACAATAGGTAGAGCAGCAAGAAATGTAGACAGTAGAGTAATTATGTATGCTGATAGGGAAAGCAAAGCGATGAAACTTGCTATTCAAGAAACTGATAGACGTAGAAAAATACAGCAAGAATATAATGAACTTAATGGAATAACTCCTGAAAGCATTCGAAAATCAATTAGAGATGTTATAGAAGCAACGAAAAAAGATGATACAAAATCAAAATTAGAAATATACGATGACAAGCTTCCAGAGGAATTGACAAAAAAAGAATTAATAGATTATGTAAAAACAATCGAAAAAGAAATGAAAGAAGCCGCAGCAGCGTTGCAATTTGAAAAAGCTGTAATTCTGCGAGAAAAACTGTTTGAGTATAAAGCGAAAATATAGATAAAACGATTAGATAAAGCACAAATAAAGAGGAAACAAAATGACAAAAGACTTAGTAGTTAAAGGAGCAAAAGAACATAATTTAAAGAACGTAGATGTAACTATTCCAAGAGATAAGATGGTAGTTTTCACAGGGCTATCAGGATCTGGCAAATCATCCTTGGCTTTTGATACGATTTATGCAGAAGGACAAAGAAGATACGTAGAAAGTTTATCTGCGTATGCAAGACAGTTTTTGGGACAAATGGAAAAACCAAAAGTAGAGTCTGTTGAAGGACTTTCGCCTGCAATATCAATAGACCAAAAAACTTCTAGTAGAAACCCAAGATCCACAGTAGGTACCGTAACAGAAATACACGATTATCTAAGGTTACTATTTGCTAGGGTTGGAATACCACATTGCCATATATGTGGGAGAGAAATAAAAAGCCAAACATTAGACCAAATTGTTGAAGAAATATTGAATAACAAAGAAGGAACAAAAACAATCATATTAAGTCCAATAGTTAGACAAAGAAAAGGCGAGCATGAAAAAGTATTGGACAAAATAAAAAGAGAAGGATTTACAAGAGCTAGAATTGATGGAGAAATTTACGATATAATTGATGAAGAGGTTAAGCTAGAAAAAAACATAAAACATTCAATTGAAATTGTAGTTGATAGATTAGTTATAAAAGATGGAATAGAAAGCAGATTAAGTGAAGCTGTAGAATTAGCTTTAGAACATGGCGAAGGTCTTATGATTGTTAATTATGTTGATGCGGAAGACAAACTATACTCTACAAAATTATCGTGTCCAGTACATGGTGTAACAATTGAAGAATTAGAACCTAGAATGTTTTCGTTTAACACTCCTTTTGGAGCGTGTCCTGAGTGCTCAGGGTTAGGTTTTAATCAGCATATTGATGAAGATTTGATTATTCCAAACAAAAATATTTCGATTAAAGAGGGTGCTTTATCGAATTTATTTAACAGTTTGGAAATGGGCGGGTTCTATACTCAGATGATAAATGCGTTAGCAGAAGAACATAATGCGGATTTAAATTTGCCATTTGAAGATTTACCACCCGATTTTGTGAAGGAACTGTTATATGGAACAGGCGAGAGAAAACTGAAATACACTTATACTAGCAAAAGCACTGGAACAAAATCTCAAATGAATTATGTAGTTGAAGGATTGATAAATAATATAAAGAGAAGATACATTGAAACAAATTCTGACTATATTAAGGATAAGACAGAGCAATTCATGTCAAAAAAAACATGTACAGTATGTCAAGGTAAAAGATTGAAGCAAGAAGTTTTGGCGGTAAAAATCAAAGAAAAAAACATTGCAGATATTTCAGACATGCATATTTTGCAGGCGTTAGATTTTATTTCTGAAATTGAAACAATAATGACTGAGAAAGAAAAAGTGATTGGAGAGCAAATTTTAAAAGAAATAAAAGGTAGGTTGGGATTTCTTGTGAATGTTGGGTTAGACTATTTGAACTTATCGAGAGGAGCAAGCACATTAAGCGGAGGGGAATCTCAAAGAATACGATTGGCAACACAAATAGGCTCGGGATTAGTTGGTGTTTTGTATATTCTTGATGAACCAAGCATTGGCTTACATCAAAAAGATAATGAGAAACTACTTGTAGCTCTTAGAAAACTAACAGATTTAGGGAATACATTAATTGTAGTCGAACACGATGAAGACACAATATATAAAGCGGATTATATAATAGACATTGGTCCGAAAGCAGGAATTCACGGAGGGGAAATAGTAGCTGAGGGAACTGTACAAGATATAATTGCTTGTCCAAAATCAATTACAGGGCAATATCTAAAAGGAGAAAAATCAATTACTGTTCCATCAGAAAGAAGAACTGGAAATGGGAATGTGTTAAAAATCATAGGTGCTTCTGAAAACAATTTAAAGTCTGTAGATGTAGAAATTCCGCTAGGAGAAATTGTATGTGTGACAGGAGTTTCAGGGTCTGGAAAAAGTAGCTTAGTTAACGAAATAATATACAAAGGAATAGCAAGCATTGTTAATAAAACAAAAGACAAACCAGGTAAGTGCAAAAAAATTGAAGGAATTGAAAATATCGATAAGGTGATAAATATAGACCAATCTCCAATTGGTAGAACGCCTAGGTCTAATCCAGCAACTTATACAGGAGTGTTTAATCATATAAGAGATCTTTATGCTCAGTTACCTGAATCAAAGATGAAAGGGTACAACAAAGGAAGATTTAGCTTTAATGTGAAAGGTGGAAGATGCGAAGCTTGTAATGGAGATGGAATAATAAAAATAGAAATGCACTTTTTGCCAGATGTATATGTGACGTGTGAAGCGTGCAAGGGGAAAAGGTATAACAAAGAAACGTTGGAGGTTAGATACAAAGGCAAAAATATTTTTGAAGTTTTAGATACTACAGTGTCGGAAGCTCTAGAATTTTTCGAAAACATTCCAGCTATCAAAAGACAAATGGAAACCCTCGAAGAAGTGGGGCTAGGTTATATAAAACTAGGCCAACCATCTACGCAGTTGTCGGGAGGAGAAGCACAGAGAATAAAAATAGCTTCAGAGCTTTCAAAAAGAAGCACAGGAAAGACATTATATATATTGGATGAACCTACAACGGGACTTCACTTTGCAGATGTAGATAAGTTGACAAAAGTTATTGACAAATTAGTAGATGGCGGTAACACAGCAGTAATAATAGAGCATAACTTAGATGTAATAAAAAGAGCAGACCATATAATTGATTTAGGACCAGATGGAGGAATAAGAGGAGGAACTGTTATTGCAACTGGGACCCCAGAAAAAATTGCAGAATGCAAAAACTCTTACACGGGGCAGTTTTTAAATAATGTATTGAAATAGAAAAAGGAAAAAATTTTCATGAATGTAGAAACAAAAAACACATCAATACCACAAAGAAAAGTGGCGCACTTACTGATGTCACTTTTAGTAATACTTTGGGGATTAGATTACATAGTGGCAAAAAACGCATTATCCTTATTAGAACCAATGCAAATTGTATGTTTCAAATACACTATTGGAATAATTCTATTTCTATTTATGAAGACGATAATGAAAGTAAAGTGGAAAATCCATTTGCGACATATTCCAATTTTTGTGCTCTGTGCTATAACGGGAGAAATACTATATTATTGGTGCGAATATGAAGCTTTGAATTACTTGCCAGTTTCGATGATTACAATATTATTGACTTTTACACCACTTCTTTCCATTGCGGTAGAAAGGGTTTTGTATAAGAGGAAAAGTAACTGGAAAATAAATTTGGGAATAATAATAAGTATCCTAGGTGTTGGGTTTATTATCGGAATAGATTTTGCAAAAATAAATAGTGAAACAATAATTGGGTATGCGTTATGTATAGGAGCAGTCCTCGCGTGGAATGTATATAATTTTGTGACTAGTAAGCTAAGAGGAGACTATCACGCAGTTACTGTAGGACTTACGCAGCTGACATGTACGGTAATTATTACAGCACCCTTTGCGTATAGAAATCTTCCGCCAATAGAAATGTTCACAAGTGATATTATTTGGGGAGTTATATATTTGGGGCTTATGAGTGCTGGCTTAGGATTTTTTATATACATTTTTGCTATAGGTCGCCTTGGTCCAACAACGAATGCAATTTACTCTAATTTTCTTCCAGTTTCTGCGACCTTCTTTGGATGGATATTCCTAGGCGAAAATTTAGGGATATGGCAAATTATTGGAGGTGTAATTACAATAGGGGCAGCATGTGTTGTGATTAGAGAAAAGGGCAAATTGGATGAAACAAGAAGCAAATTGGAGAGTGAGTTATAAGAATTCAAATATAAACAGTGTGGCATAAATAATTGTTAGATAGACAGTGTCAAAATATATGTTGATAAAAGGGTATGAAATAATATTTGCATACAAATAATAATAGACAAGGCGAACTTGATAATGTATTATATACATTAACTACATATCTACAAAATACAGAAGCTAAAATACAAAAATGTAAAGGGGGAAATTAATGGTTGAAAAAATAAACATGACTATGGTAACTGATTTTTATGAACTTACCATGGCCAATGGCTACTTCGAAAATGACATGCAAAATGAAATAGGCTATTTTGATTTGTTTTTTAGAAAAATGCCAGACGGTGGTGGCTTCGCTATTATGGCAGGAGTAGAGCAATTTATTGAATATATCAAAGGCCTAACATTTACCCCAGAAGATATAGAATATTTAAGAAATAAAAATTGCTTCGATGAAAAATTTTTAGACTACTTGAAAAATTTTAAGTTTACATGTGACGTATGGGCTGTCCGTGAAGGGACACCTATTTTTCCTGGGGAACCAATAGTAACAGTAAGAGGCCCAGTTATAGAAGCACAATTTATAGAAACAATGGCTTTGCTATTAATTAATCATCAAAGCTTGGTAGCTACAAAAGCCAATAGAGTAGTTAGAGCTGCAGAAGGCAAGCCAGTGATGGAATTTGGAACAAGAAGAGCACATGGAGTATCGGCCGCAGTATACGGTGCAAGAGCAGCGTATATAGGGGGATGCTCAGGAACAGCATGTGTAATGGCAGATAGAGAATATGGAATACCAGCGCTAGGAACGATGGCGCATAGCTGGGTTCAAATGTTTAAAACAGAATATGATGCATTTATGGCATATGCAAAGATATATCCGAATAATTGTACGCTTCTAGTGGACACATATAATGTACTAAGATCAGGTATCCCTGCTGCAATTAAAGTTTTCAAAGAAATGAAACCTGCGAAAATGGGGATAAGGATAGATAGTGGAGATATAACATATTTGTCTAAGCAAGCGCGCAAATTATTAGATGAAGCAGGTTTAGAAGAATGCTCTATTGTGATTTCAAACTCACTTGATGAATATGTAATTAGGGAACTACTTTCTCAGGGAGCTCAAATAGATAGTTTTGGAGTAGGAGAGAGATTAATTACTTCAAAATCAGAACCTGTTTTTGGTGGAGTGTACAAACTTGTAGCTATAGAGGAGAATGGTGCAATTCAACCTAAAATAAAAATAAGTGAGAATGTTGAAAAAATTACAAACCCGCATTTTAAAGAAGTATATAGACTGTACGATAATGAAAGTGGCAAAGCCTTGGCAGACGTTCTCACGATACATGGAGAAGAACCACCTTCAATAAACGATGAAGGATATTATGAAATATTTGACCCAGATGCAATTTGGAAGAGAAAAAGGTTGGAAAACTTTACAGCTGTAAATTTGAGAATCAAGCTATTTGATAAAGGCGAAAGTGTATACGACTCTCCTCCAATTGAAAGTATAAAAGAGTATTGTAAATCTCAAATTGATACGCTATGGGAAGAAACGCTTAGATTTGAGAAACCACAAACATACTATGTTGACTTGTCTCCAAAACTTTGGGAATTAAAAAATGATCTTATACAAAAGAATATAGTCGAATAAATATATAGGACTAGTGCA
>CAYJEX010000009.1:0-60297 GCA_964369465.1 uncultured Oscillospiraceae bacterium | reverse complement strand
TTTGGTGAAGCGCGAGGGACTCGAACCCCCAACCGACAGATTCGAAGTCTGCGACTCTATCCATTGAGCTAGCGCTCCCTACATAACGCAATTCTATACTTCAACTACCCAATCAAATGGATCTTTTTCTTTTCCAGTTTGAATTGCGCACAAATAGTCATAAAGCATTTGAGATATTTCACCTATTTCATTATTATTTATAGTTGCAATTTCTCCATTATAGCATAGTTTACCTACCGGAGATATTACCGATGCTGTTCCAGAAGCAAACATCTCCCTTAGCCTTCCTGATTTTGCATTTTCATATATCTCATCAATAGATATTCTTCTTTCTGACACAACATATCCTTTATTTTTCAAAATTTGTATAACAGAATCTCTAGTAATTCCTGGTAAAATTGTTCCCAAAAGAGGCGGAGTAACAATCTCATTATCAATTACAAAAAAAGCATTTGAAACTCCTATTTCTTCTACATATTTTCGCTCAACACCATCCAACCACAAAATTTGGTCATATCCTTTTTCTCGAGCCTCTTTCTGAGCTTTAAGTCCTGCCGCATAATTTCCACCACATTTTGCTTCTCCAGTGCCACCAATTACCGACCTTACATATTTTTCTTCCACATAAATGCTTGTTGGAGCTAATCCTCCTGAATAATATGGTCCTACTGGACTTAAAATAATTATAAATTTATATGTTTTTGATGGACTAACGCCTAATGTTGGCTCAGTCGATATAATGAAAGGTCTAATATATAAAGACGTGCCTTCTTTTCTTGGAATCCAGTCTTTATCAACTTCAATTACTGCTTTAATTGCATCAACAAACAATGTTTCATCTATAATTGGTATGCATAATCTTTGATTCGTATTATTTGTTCTTTTTGCATTCATATTTGGTCTAAATAACAGTACTCTGTCGTCTTGCGTTCTATATGCTTTTAATCCTTCAAACATTTCCTGGCCGTAATGAAAAACCATAGAGGAAGGATCCAAGGAGATCGGACCGTATGGCATTATTTGTCCATCATGCCACCCTTTTTCCTCGCTATATTCCATAACAAACATATGGTCAGTAAACTCTATTCCAAATTTTAGATTGTCGTCCTCTGGCTTTTCTTTTGGACAATTTGTTTTTGTTACTATAAAGTTACTCATCACTAGGTTCCTTTCTATCTTATGTTTTTTTAATTTTAATTCCTACTTGTTAATAGATATATACTTTTTATTTAATATCAACTATATGCCAATTCTCTTGCATTTATTTTAACTTCTACCCATTACTATATCATATTTAAGATGTTTTTTCATTATTTTCGTAATGAAAACTATACATTTAATGATATAATACATTGATAGATATCGTTGCAAAACTTAGATTTTATAGGAGGTTATTCTTAATGGGACTTTTTAACACGCCTTTAGATGATATTCGAAAAGAAATAAACAATATAGACAATCAAATGATAGAGCTTTTTCGCCAAAGAATGAACTTGTCAAAAAATCTTGCTTATTACAAAGCTTCAGCTTCACTTCCTATCGAAGACAAAGAAAGAGAATTTGAAAAAATTAAAAAAGCATGCGACCAGTTAGGGTCTCCTTACAACAAATATGCACATATATTTATGCTTGGCCTTTTTGACGCAAGCAAAGAATTCCAAAAAGACACAACAGAAAATATCTAATTCGAATTACGTTTGCTTTTAGCGCTCTTCATCGGAGACAAAACATACAAAATTACTCTGTAGTACTTAAAATTTCATTACCGCTTTCAACTTGGCTAACCTTCATTTTAGATGCTTCTTCTGGATCTACTTTCTCTTCTAGTCCTAAAAGAGTAGAACTAATATAGAAAGTGTCTAATATTTCCCCATCTAAATTAACCTTACTATACACATTGAAGTTCTCTCCAACAATAAAGTATTTGCCTCCTATTTCCTCAACTCTATCAATAGTGATATCTCTCACTCCTAGTTTAATGTCCGTTCTATAATATGGTATTTCTCCATCATACAGATATAGATCACCAGAGATAATATCATACTGCAATGCTTCTAGTTTCTCTCTATAACTATCTTCATCCCTATAGTTTTGGTGTAGAGTCGTCATAGCACCTTCATATATTCCGATTATTTCAAAAACTTCAGCTGCTAATTGATACCCCAGTTTATCTCCAGCTTCAAAGTCATATTGTACATCGTAATTGCTCCAGATCACATAATCAGTTTGATACATGCTTCTTCCAAGCAATGTGGAGTCGTCTATATATTCTATCGCCGGTAAGTGGTCTCCAAATATTACCAGCACTGTATCTTCCTCAAATTCTTCCAATTCAGTAATTAACTCACCTATAAACTTATCCGTTTCATAACATAGGTTCACGTAATACTCGAATTGCCATTTCATCTCCTCTCCCAAATCTGTCGTAACAACTATTTCAGGATTAAATATGGTTTGTTCCGTTGGGTATTTTCCATGACCCTCCACCCCTATTGCGTACACATAGTCTCTTTCTTTTGTAGATTCTAGCGCATCAAATATGCTTCCTGTCAATATTGTATCCTTTGCCCAGTTGCTTTTTGTTTTTTCTATGCCTTGCATATACTCCAAAGAGGTAAATGTATCATATCCCAAATTCGCAAACACTTCATTTCTACCATAAAAAAGTCCTCTATGGTTATGTACAGCATGCGTAGCATAGCCTAATTCGCCAAGAACAAACGGATAGCTTTCTATGGTTTGATCCATTAAAACGGTTTTGTATGGATACTCCCCTGGTCCAAACAGTCTAGCACTAAATCCTGTCATTATTTCAAATTCCGTATTTGCAGTTCCTGCTCCCATCGAAGGAACAGTTAGCAACCCACTCGGATTTTCATCCATAAGTTTTCTTAAATTCGGAATAGGATCTGCAGACATTTCTATTCCTTCTATTACATATGGATCAATTACAGATTCCAATTGTACAAATATAATGTTTGGACCTGTATCTCCCATATTTTTATTTGTCATTTCAGCATGAACCGTCGTATTTAGTTCCTCTTCTGTAAATATTTCGTCTATCATCTCTTCAGAGTATCCTTTAGGTTTATCTAATCCTCTGTCAAGCCAAGTACTGAGAAAACTGTATGGAACTCCATTGTCTCTATATCCGTACGCAAGGTTAGGAAAAAAAGTATCCATGGTGCCTGTTCTAATCCCCAGAAATAAGGTTCCTATCAGTAATACTCCTAAAAGCAGAACTCCCATTATAGACTTTATATAATTAACTTTTTCCTTTTTCTTAGGAAGTTTGATGAATGATATTATAATCAAAGCAATCGCTAAAATTGCCGCACCAATATACAATAGTATTTCTGAAATTGGCATATACGTTATAGCAACTTCCATTCCTTCTTGAAAAGCTTGCAAGTCCCCTATTGTAAACGGCGTCATTCGCTGGCTCAAGATAACGCCATTAACAATCCCTATCGCAAGCCACAATAAACTCACAAATAACACTGTGAATGTTCTTCTTCTAAAAAGAATCGCAATAGAAAGTGTGGCAAAAATTATAATAGAATTTATCAGAAAGACAAAAAACTCTTCTGAAACATATCCAATCAACAAGCTCCAACTCTTCCTCGCAAGCAACTCTATCGTAACATTCAAAACTATTGCAAGCACAATATTAATCGCGAAAATGTTACTTAGATACTTTTTATATAATAATTTTAATTTATCCATCTACTTCTACAATCCTCTCGTAATTTCTCCAAATTCTTCAATGCTTAAAGTCTCCGCTCTTCTCATTTCATCTATATTTGCTCTTTTCAAAAGCTCTTTTACTTCTTCTTTATCTAATCCTTCTATCCCAATCAATGAATTCGCCAAGGTTTTTCTGCGTTGTGAAAACGCCTTTTTCACACAACTCCAAAACTTTTTTTCATCTATGTCATAAAAAGGTTTTTCGCCTTTTAAATCTAGTCTTAAAACTGCCGAATCTACTTTTGGTTGTGGGTAAAATACTTGATTGGAAACTGTAAATAAATACTCAACATCACAGTAATACTGTACTGCAACCGATATTGCACCATATGCCCTAGTTCCAGGTTTTGATTTTATTCTATCTGCCACTTCCTTTTGCATCATAACAGTTATCGAATCAACTTTGGCAGACTCTTCAAAAAACTTCATGATAATAGGCGTAGTAATATAATATGGTAAATTACCTACAACTCTTATTTTTTCGAATTTGCCTTGTTTCTTTATCAATTCATTTATATCAACCTTGAGAACATCTTCATTTATTATATCAACATTATCTAAATCTTCCAAAGTTTCATTCAAAATAGGAATAAGATTTTTATCTATCTCTATAGCCAAAACTTTTTTTGCTTGTTTTGAAAGCTCCCTTGTTAATACACCTATTCCTGGGCCTATTTCAATAACAAGGTCATTCTCCCCTATTAGAGAACTTTCTACAATTTTATCAATGATATTTTTATCTAGAAGAAAATTTTGACCAAGTGATTTTGAGAGAAAAAATTTATATTTCTCTTTTATATCCATTATTTCTTTTTTTGAATAAAGCTTTATTTCTCTATTCATATTCAAAGCAACCTTTCAATATTTAGTACTCTCCTTATCTTTTTTCAAATTTATTTATTTCTAGACTAATCTTTTCTTTTCCTATATTATACAAATTGATTTTCTCAAGAGTTTTTTTTGCGTTGCTATATCCAAATCCAAATATATCCGAAATATACTTTCGCCTTTCTCTCGAATTTTTATCCCCAATTAGTTTTATTTCTATCATATCTTCCATGGATAATTTTTCCGTCTCTTGTTTTACTTTTTTTTCTTCTTCATCACACCAAAGCTCTTTTGCTTTTTCCAGAGCTTCAATTATATCATCTATTTTTGCATTTTCAATTCCTATATTTACTCCTGAACTTGCTTTCTCCCTACTCAAAAATGCTTCTTTTGCCAAAGGAAACCTCTGTTTAAGTTTTTTTCTTATTTGGTTTCCCGCATGGTCAGGATCTGTAAATATAATTATTCCAATCTCTTTATACGCTTTTTCTAATTCTTGCCATTTTTTTTCTGTTATTCCATATCCATGCGTTTCTATAGTATTTATTCCTACTATCTCTTTAAGCTTTGCAGTATCATCTTTGCCTTCCACCACAATCACTTCCGCAATATTTATGTGCTTTTTCATTACTCCTCCTCTGGAAGAACAAAAATTAGCTCACCAGGCATTACTAGATCCAACTTTTCTCTTGCTTTTTTTTCTATATATTCATCTGTATTTACAATTTTCAATTCATTTTGCAATTCTTCTTTTTCTGCTTCCAATACTGTATTTTTATCATTCAACGATTTGCCTTCAAAAAATGCTTGCATTAGTTTATATCCAGAATTCAGAAAAACAACAAGAACAATTGCCACAATAATCATCTTGATTATTTTCTTTTTATTGAGCTTCCCAGTTTTTGATGAAACACTATTGCTGCTTGGAGGAGCGTCTTTTATTCTTTTTTCTTTTTTTCGGGATTTTTTTTCGGCTTTTTGCTGATTTGCATTATTGGAACTTCTTAATTCTTCCATCTTAATTACATTTGAATTCTTTTCAAATTCTCGGCTTCTTCTTTTTCTAGGCATTCTAACACTCCTTTCTTGTTTAAACTTCTCTTGGTATCTGAGCAACTTGTCATATTCACTTTATTAAGATATAATCATAATAATTAAATTATTTTAATTATTAAATTTACTAAAAAACACTTATATCAAAAGGAGCACTTATGAAAGGTTTTTACGAAAAAAAACACACATTCCAAAATAATGACACTTCTACTAACAATATACTTCCCGTGACAAGCATTATATCTTTGCTCGGATCTATTGCTGGGGATCATTCTGCTTCATTAGGCCAAACACCTTCATGGCTAAAAGAAAAAGAAATTTCCTGGGTTTTGCTTGATTGGCATCTTAAGCTTTATTCAACACCCAAAATAAATGGCACATATAATATCAAAACATGGTCCAACACATACAAACGCCTACAAAGCCATAGGAGTTTCACAATCAATAATCAGGAAGGCGATTTAATTGCAGAGTGTATGTCAAAATGGGTAATTATCAATTATTCATCTCGTAAATTAGTTAAGCCTTCAAGCGAAATAATTCTTGCTTATGAATGCGATATTGATGATGTTTTTGTAGAAAACACTTTTTCCCAAGCTCCTCCTACAATGGATGTTCCCGTTTTTTCTGAAAAGCTCACCACTACAAAAGAGCATATCGACACCAACAATCATGTGAATAACAACGTTTACATAAAATGGCACCAAGCCTATATTAATTCCTCTAATGCGAAATCCGACATTCTTGTAGATTTAAAAGCACATTATCAAAAGGAACTTTATTTGGGAGATGCTATATTACACAATGTTTTTCTCAATAAAAACGAGGACGGTTCGTTAACATACATTTCCCAATTCTCATTGGAAAATAACTCCGATTACATTAATTGCCAAATTTCATCTACTTGGACCTGCTAATGCAGGTCCTTTTAAATACAAAGCATCTTGTGTATATTCAAAACATTTTAAATCAAGGCTAAGGAAGTGACACATTTGCACAATCCCCTATATCAAAGGTTACAAGTCAGCAAGAAAAGCAACTAGCACTTCAGCGTTTCAGTAAAATACTATGTGCTCACTACTAAAGGTTTGAAGTGAAACTCTTCGCACATAGAAGCGAGAAGCATCGTGCTGTTTTTATATTGGGATTACATCTGCCGGATTCACTCTTTCGCCATTAACATTTACTTCAAAGTGTACATGAGGCCCTGTTGAAAATCCTGTGCTTCCTACCTTCGCAATATCTTGCCCTTGGAACACACTATCGCCAACAGAAACAAGCAACTCACTACAATGTGCATATAAGGTTGAGTTTCCATCTCCATGATATATTTCTACAGTCATTCCATATGCTCCGTTCCAACCTGAAAATGTTACGGTTCCTCCATCAGAGGCAATAATCGGCGAACCTGTTGGCCCCGCCAAGTCAACTCCATTATGCATAGATCCCCATCTCATTCCATAAGGAGATGTCAATATTCCCCCTGCATACGGGTTAATAAACGTTCCATACCCTATGCTCGGCGGAAGCTCTCTTGTTCCAACTAAAATTTTCTCATTAACCGGTTCCTTTATTATCGTTTGTGAAAATATTTCTTCTTCTACAATTTCACCATTTACATATGTTATCCTTGCTTCTATCTTTTCTTCTCCATTTACCCCTTCTTCTACAATACGTTCTGAATTAAGAAACAATGATGAATCATCAGTTTTTTCGGTTTCAAAAGGCATTTCTCTCACAGAAGAAACATTTGCTACAACAGTTACATTTACTAATGGTTCTTTTGTAATTATTTTTATTGTTTCTCCTAAAACTAAAGAAGTTTTATCTGCATTTGGATTTGCCTCCTCTATTTCCCCAACAGATATTCCATATTCTTTTGCAATAGAGTCCATCGTATCACCAGACTCAACAATATGTCCTTGTTCTACTGTTACGCCTGTCATTATTTCTTCTTTTGCTTTTTCTTTATCCTCTACAGTTCCCAATTTTACTTCTGTAGGTTTAATTTCTACTAGTTCTTTGTATTCAGCAGTTACATACTCAACTCCCTCTGTTTGTTTTGTATAGTATCCAATTATTTCTTCTACAGTTTCTTCCGCTTCTTTTTCTGTCGCAACGACACTTGTTCTTTTTCCATCTACAAATATACCATATGCCGAAACAGTAATATCCTGCATATATGTAAGTGTAGTTAAAACTTCATCTGGAGTTTGAATATGGCTATCTAAAGCGACCACTCTTCTAAACTCTATGCCTGTACCATCCTGTGCCTTTAGATTTACATTAGCACTATGTTCCTTTGTCAGTTGACTATTTACCACCTCAATTATTTCTGTTACATCTTGCTGCTCCGAGACAATACCTAAGGGTCTCCCTTTATATGAATATTCATATGCTGTAACAAAATTAAATGCACCAATAATCATCACAGCCGCCACCATCATAGAAATAGTTGCACCTATTACTTGTTTATTTCTTGCTCCATCTATAAAGTTTTTATTTTCAATTGCTACTTTGAGTTTTTTTAACCCCTCTTTCACACCTTTAATCTTTTTCTCACTATTTTCATCTATTCCCGCAATCACACTTGCAGCTCTTTCTGAAATTCCAGTTTCGCTTTTTTCCAACTTTCTTACAATCCTTTTACTAGATTTGGACACAATAAATTTGCGCGTTTCTATTTTATTTCGAACAGCAAAAAATGGTGATTTAATTTTTATTACGACTATTTTAATAAGGCTTCTTCGTTCTCTCTCTTTTCTCGCCTTAATTCTTGCTTTTTTTCTTTCTTTACTAATAGAGCTATAACCTATATATTCTGGCTCTTTTGAAGTTGTTTTTTTCTTACTCATTATTAACCTCCTTCATTGTTTTTTCGTAACATATGCATTTGCTCCCATCATTTCTTGTTCCTGTATCTTTACAACTATTGCAACTATATACTATGGAATCATAATCAATGGGAATATTATTTTTTGTTAGAATTTCTTTTTTGTATCTTTCTTTTTCATGTAGTTTTATTTTTAACTTCTCGATATTTTCTATCTTATTATGCCCTCCTGTAGCAAATTCTCTCGACATGGCAATCCCTATTGTTCTTATTTCTTCATTTATTTCTAATATTTCAGGATATTTATCAGCAACATACTTAATGTTCTTTCGGCTTCTTTCTTCTGCTTCTCTTCTTCTTTCTCTATAAAGTTCTTCAATTTTCTTCAAAGCATGGCTCTTGTTCTCTAGAGCATTTTTCCCGTTTTTATTTTCAATAACTGCATTTACATAATTCAAATTTGGATTTGGTATCGCAGTTGTTTTAGCACATGCATCTATTATCTCATTAAGTGAAATTCCTTTTTCATTTATCCATGCGTCAATCATTATTCTTTCCTGTTCTGTAGCATTTCTCGTAAATCCTAAAGCCTTCATAATTCTTCTATATACATAATGCTTTTGATCAACTTCTTCTAAGTGAATATCAACTTCCCGAACAGTACGATACCCTTTTAGAGTCCATTCCTTAACGATCGCACCAACATAAGGTAGGTTATCTTTTTTCTTTTCTGATGCATATGCATATGCGTACACAATTATCTCAGGGGTCGCAGAATACTCATTTATCCAGCAAATTATCTTTTCCGTCTCCGTTCCTGTCAACGGCCTTCCTATTACTTTCTCTATAGAAGAAACCATTCCTGCAATTTCTTTATTTTCCAAAATAGCATTATTATTGTTTTTCTTCATATCAGTAGAATTTTCTGTTTTTCTTTCACTCGCAAACACCTTTTCTCTTAGAGATGTTATTTTCATCGAGCTATTTTCTCTTTTCAAAATACCTAATTCTTGCCAATACACAAATGCTTTTTTTATTTCTTCTTCTTCAAGATTTAGAATTTTTGATATTTCAAGTTCTGAATATGCCTCTCCAGATTCTGCGCACATAGAAATCACCAAAAATACTTTTACATATTCTCCTGGGGCTTTAGCAAGGTATTCTGTTATATATATGTTTTCTATTCTTGTATCTCCTAAAAAAACATTCGAGTTTCTTTCCTTGATAAAGTCCATCTTTTTCCCTTCCCTTTTGCATTTATCTACACGTCTTGATTTTCATTTCCTCTACTATAGGTAAGACTTGTAATCCAAGTTTTCAAATCTAGTGTGTTCCTTCTGCCATTTTAATTTAATCGTTTCTGTTGGGCCGTTTCTATTTTTTGCCACAATTACTTCACATATACCTTTTTCTTCTGAATCTTTTTCATAAAAATCATCTCTGTACAAAAAGATTACTTGGTCTGCATCCTGTTCTATCGCTCCTGAATCTCTAAGATCGGAAAGAATAGGCCTTTTATTTGTTCTAGCTTCAGGATTTCTAGACAATTGTGACAATACAATTACGGGACAATCCATTTCTCTAGCAAGCTGTTTGATCCCCCTCGAGATGCTACTTATCTCTTGTAATCTGCTTTCAACTTTTGTACTGGCTTCTATCAGCTGCAAATAATCAATTATAATTAAATCTAATCCTCTCTCCGCTTTTAATTTTCTACACTTACTTGTAATCGAAGTAAGACTTCCTCCAACAGTATCATCTACAGTTATTTCACCTTTGCTAAGTCCCTCTATGGCATAGTATATGTTTTCCCACTCTTGAGAGCCTATTTCACCCATTTTTAGTTTATGTGCATCCACTTTAGATTCCATAAGAATAAATCTCATCCCTATCTGTTGTCGCGACATTTCCAAGCTGAATATCATTATTTTGTTACCTTTGTCCGCTGCTCTTTGTGCAACATTTAGAGCAAAAGACGTTTTCCCCATAGAAGGTCTTGCTGCTAGTACTATCATGTCTGACTTCTGAAAACCTGTAGTTATATTATCCAAGTCAACAAATCCACTTGGAATCCCCATTATCTGCCCTCTATTTTTCACTCTTTCATCTATCATAATAAGATTTTCGTGTAAAATTTCAGTTAATCGACTGGTATTATGCGTTTCTTTTTTCTGCGAAATGTTAAAGACTTCTTGCTCAGCATACGACAAAACTTCTTCTGCATTTGCATTTGGTTCGTAGCTCTGTTCCAAAATTCCTTTACCTGCTACTATTAATTTTCTCAACTCTGAATTATCATATATTATTTTAGCATATGCCACTGCATTCCTTGTAGAAGGGACTTCATTCCCTAAAGCTACTACATATCCTCTTCCTCCAACCCAATCAAGGGATGCCCTACGTTTTAATTCATCGCAAATAGTAAGATGATCTATCGGAGTTCCCTTACTTTGTAGCTCCATTGCCACCTCAAATATTTCTTTGTTCCTATTAAAATAAAAATCATCAGCTTTAATTATTTCCGAAACGTCATGCAGCATGTCAGGGTTAATCAATATTGAACCAAGAACTGACTTTTCAGCTTCTTCATTATGTGGAGCTAATTTTTCCATATAATTCCCTTTCCGATTTTTTATTTACAACCTTTATTTTTCTTTTTACATCATTTTTTTTATTTTTATTTATCTTCAGGAACTACTTCCACTTTTAGGTTAGCGGAAATCTCTGTATATATTTTTACCTGAACAACATATTCTCCTACATTTTTTATTGGAGAATCTAAAACGATTTTTTTCTTATCTATTTCTATTCCTGTCTGCGACTTTAATTCCTCAGCTATATCTTTCGATGTTATAGAACCAAATATTTTCCCACCTTCTCCCATTTTTGTGTGTATTATTATTTTTATTTTTTCTATTTCGCTGGCAGCTCTTTTCCCTTCTTCTATAGCATCTTCTCTTTTTTTATCTTCGATTGCTTTTTGTTTGTTTAATGTATTAAGATTATGCTCACTTGCTTCTTTTGCCATTCCCTTTGGAATGAGCATATTCCTTGCAAATCCATCACTAACTTCAACAATTTCTCCAACTTTACCCGTACCTTTTACATCTTTAATAAGTATTACTTTCATTTTTTCCCTCATTTCTATCTTAATGACAGTGTTTTCAAAAAAGGATCAATTTAATATTTTGAACTAATTATTCTTATCCTCATTTTATCTTTTTTTGTCGATCAATTTACATCTATATATTCTAGTATTTCTTCAATTATATCCTCTGGATTTTTATCCGTTTGCGTTCCTGCTGCCGTCAAATGTCCACCTCCATTAAACGCTTCCATAATTATTTGAACATTTATTTCTCCAAGTGATCTTCCACTAACCATCGTCTCACCTTTTTCATCTTTTCCTGCGACAAAGCTAGCTCTCACTCCTTCTATAGTAAGCAATTCATCTGCAACTTGCGAATTAATAACCTGTGCATCTCGTGTAAAACCTTCACATATTGAGGTTACTATTCCATTTTTATTTATAACGGCATTTGCAATTGCCTTTGCTTTTGCTTTAAACATCTCATGTGATATTTGAAAATATGCTTTTACTGCAGTTGTGTCTGCTCCTTTTTCCTTAAGCCAACTCGCCGCACCCAGCGTTCTTACTCCTGTCTTTACCGAAAACCTATTTGTGTCCATAAACATGCCTGCAAGTAAGGCTTCCGCTTCAATTTTCAATATGTCCTCATTGCCATATTCTAATATTTCCGTAACAAGTTCTGAAGCAGATGATGCAGAAGGTTCTGTATATGCTAATGTGGGAAATTGTATTGATTGTTCCCCTTTCCTATGATGATCTATTACGACTATTCTTCCTGCTTTTTCTAAAAGCTCTGGGCATTCTGTCATGCTTGGTCTATTTACATCTACAACAATAAGCAATGTACCTTTTTTTATGATGCTTAGCGCCTTTTCTTTGTTGATGAAATTATACTCCTCTAACTCTTTTGCTTTATTATAAAGAATTTTCAAGCTATCGTTATGGCTATCTATCAATACAAATGTATCCTTCTTAATGGGCTTTGACAATCTATGTACTCCCAAGGATGCACCAAACGAATCCATATCAGGGTATTTATGCCCCATAATAATTACATTAGACGCACCTTCAATTAGTGATTTCAAAGCTAGTGCTATAATTCTAGATTTTCCTTTATTTCTATTTCCTAAGCTTTCACTTTGACCTCCATAATATGAAATTTTCTCCCCCTCTTTTACTACCGCCTGGTCTCCTCCGCGTCCTAAGGCCAAATCTATTGCTTCATCGGCAAAAACTTCTATCTCTCTCAGAGATTCATCTCCCATACCTACTCCAATACTTAACGTTACTGGAAAATCTTCATCTGTTTGTACTTTTTTGACTTCTTCAAGTATAGGAAATTCTTCTCTCATTTCCTCTTCAATATATTGTCTTTCTATAGTAAAAAGATACATATTTGGTTTGTACTTTGCGACAAGGGCATTCATTTCTTTAGCATAATCTCTTATATGTTTTTCTATTTCTGCTGCTATTTCTGCTCCATGGCTACTCTTTCCAACAATTTCATCATAGTTATCTATATGAATCATCGCTACTGCAGTTTGCCTATTGAACATTATTTCTCTTGCTTCTGCCTCCGAGGTGCAATCCATGAAAAACAATCTTATTTTAGTTTCATTTATTTTTTCTACATGAATTTTAAATGTTTTATCAGCTATTTTTTTTTCAATTTTTTCTTCTCTATTTTTTTTCGCCAAAAATTCTTGGTAATATATACCAGTCAAAGCAAAAATATCGGCATCTACTATATCCCCATACAAAAAAACTTCCTTTATTCTTTCATTTGCCCAAAGAACTTTTCCAGTCTCTGCTATAACGCATATTGGTATTGGTGTAAGCTCTTTGCTATATTCTCTTTCATTATTCATAATATATTTACCTCATTTGTAAAATTATATTGATAAATTGACTTAGTTTGTAAATTTAACGTGCCGAATAGTTTCAGCTTATTCTTTTTCTAATTCCGAGAACTATTTCCCCAATACCAAGCAACATTAAAATAAATCCTCCATATGGAACAAAGTATATTATAATGCCAATAGTTACTGCTAAACTGTTCTTCACTTTCTTTGCCCTAAAAAATGTCACAACAACAGCTATTCCCTGCACGGATAAGAAAAATCTAAAAACGATAGATACATTAACATATATCACTTGCCCTAAATCTTCTATCGTAAAATTCATAATTAATGACACAACAAAGATTATCATCATCGCTGTAGCGAATTCTCTATTTAGCGTATAATCTTTTAAGTCTGTTATATTTTGGAGATTTGTATTTTCGTCTTTTCTTGTGTATATTTTGTGGCAAATTTTATATTCTATAAACGAGATAACAACAGTCCATACTATTATTGTAGCTGGCAAAACAAGCAAGAAAAACTCAATACTTTCATTCAAAAACAAGCTCATGTCGTTTATAGATATTCCACTAATTTGTTCCATGTCATTAGCAGATATTGTATCAATTACATAATCGACACTTTCCTTAAAATCCTTCTCGATTTCCCCCCTCATCGAAATATTCCAAAATATATCTAAAAGGAACATTGTAATAGCAATCAATTTGATGTTTGCTATTGCCGCAATCTTGAAATTTCTTTCTGGGAGTGTATTTCGGTTTATCCCAATCAATATGAATATTAATGGCGTAAGAATTGTCGATACGAATATCAAATTTAGCAGAACCATAATTCCTCTTTTCTTTACATTCACCTTAATTATAGCATAAGGGTATTTTCTTCGCAAATTGTATACGATTCCACTTTTCATTTTACTATTACCATAAAATTCTTATCCTCGCGCTTGTTTTCATGCATCCATATCATCCTTAATAATTTAAAATAAAAAAAACGAGGGTTTCTAGTTAAATCCCCTCGCTTTTTATTTTGAAAAATTCGCTCTTTGTTAGATTGTCTATTCAACTTCCGAAACAAGTTCATATTTTTCTTGATAACCTGCACCAGTCTCTGTTTCAAATGTATTCCCGTCAAAATCTAATTCCTGTATAAATCCATCCATATCTATCGTAACAGTATCCCCATCTTGTTTCCATATGCTTCCATATTCACTACCAGCATAATCAATCAAAACCGATCCGCTTTCGTTAAATGTATATGTTACAATTCCACCATATATGTTGTCCGTCTCTGGGTTAGGAACTTCATTATCTTCTTCTGAGAACTTGAAACTTATTATCTTCCATGTTGTTCCCGCTATAACTAAGTCCTCTTCTTCCTCATCGTCAACATCTATATCAGTATTATTTGTAGAGCCAGAAGAATCTTGTCCATTATCAGCATCATCTTCTCCTCCACACGCCACAAACATAGCCATTGACATTATCAAGATTAAAACTAAGATGATTTTTTTCATTTTTTCCTCCTATTTTATATAATACAGCATTCAACCATTAGATCGTTACTTCGCTCTTTTGTTTTACACCTATTCGTTCCAATTTCTAGCGAAGTTCTAATCCCTTATTATCTTTACATTATATCAATTTTCACTATTTGTCAATTTGTTTTGCATATTTTTATATGCATTGACACTAATGTAAACTTTATATATAAAAAAAGTTTACAAAACATTTTATATATGATAATATCATTACTATAAAGCATTGATTACCTAAAACAAATTAACCACACAAGAAAAGAGAGGTGCAAATTTCATGAAAGATCAACCAAACAACCAAAGTAAATCCTTGAACATAAAAGCTATGACAGCAATTCCCTTGTTTTCCGTATTCACCGCAATCTGTTCATGGATATATTTCCCCATAGCAGGTGTTCCTATTACACTGCAAACTTTTGCAATATTTTTATCCGCGTACATACTTGGCACTCGACACGCAACAATTTCATTAGCTATCTACGCTTGTCTTGGAACTATTGGCCTTCCTGTCTTTTCTGGTTTCAGTAGCGGTATTGGCCATTTATTTGGGCCAACAGGAGGATATATCTTTGGTTTCTTTTTTACCATATTTATTGTTGGATTTACTCTAAAATTCACAGAAAAAAATATTATCTTTCTATTTTTGTCTTCTATATTAGGCTTGTTGGCATGCTACACAACTGGCACAATATGGTTTATGTATGTATATTTAAATACTACTGGTCCAATTTCTATCTTAGCAACATTAAGCCTTACCGTATTTCCATTTGTGATTTTTGATATTGGCAAAATAGTAATGGCAATCTTTATTTCAAAAAAAATAAAACCACATATACACATGTTATAATTAAACATATTATCTTATTCAGATCTCTTATTACCAAAAAAATAAATTCGTTTCTTTTAAGAAAGGAAAAATATGAAAAAGTCTATCAAAGAAGAAGTCCTATATTCCCTCGAAAACGCAAACGGCAAGCCAATATCAGGACAAGAATTAGCAAATAAGGTGGGAAGCTCCCGTGCAGCAATATGGAAAGTAATTGAATCGTTACGAAGCGATGGCTACATAATAGATGCCACACAAAACTCGGGATATACAATAAACAAATTGTCATCACATTTATCGAAGGAAGGGATAACAAAGGAACTGAAAAGGTATTTAATCAACGAAACAAGCAATGAGATTCATCGCCCTTCTTTAATTTTTCTGAAATCAATTGACTCTACAAACAAAGAATGCAGCAGAATGATATCTAACGATACCATACCAAAAGATTTCTTATTTCCAATTCAAGTTGGAGAATCTGGAATTAAATTAATTATCATTTCAAATGAGCAAAAATCTGGAAGAGGCAGATTAGGGAGACAATTTTTTTCTCCAAAAGATACGGGATTATACATGAGTCTCGTGATAAAGCCTACTTTCAAAATCGAAAACATAACTCTCCTTACAACAATGGTCTCCGTAGTTCTTTGCAGAGTTTTTGAAAAAATTGCAAATGTAGATTCTCAAATTAAATGGGTTAATGATATTTTTTTCGACGATAAAAAGGTCGCTGGAATTCTTACAGAAGGAATTACTAACTTTGAGACAGGAGAAATCGAACACATAATACTCGGAATTGGCATTAATTGCTTTACAAAAAACTTTGACGAAAATGCCGGCCAAATCGCAGGCTCTCTTTCCAGCGAAACTTTTTCTCGCAACACTCTTGCAGCTGCCATTATCTACAATTGCCATAAACTTCTCACAGAAATGTCTAACTTCGATCTCTCAAATCCCACATTACCCCAACTAGAATATCTTGAGGAATACAAGAGGAGGTCCATGCTACTCGGCAAAGAAATAGTAATATTAAACACTAATAAAATAACTACCGCACACGCAATTGCGCTTGACGGTAGTTTAATTACAAAAGACAACGACGGAAACACTGAAAAGTTATCTTCTGGAGAGGTTTCAATTAGATTGCTAAATCAGATTTAAGCTCCTATCCTATTCTCTACTATTTTAATTTATATCCAATAATGACAAGCAACACTTTGCTTGTCATTATTTTTTCAGATTTTATTTGTTTCTATTACTTTTCCGTCTATCGAAAAATTCATCTATTTTCGTTCCTGATATACTAGTCATAACGACTATAACATATATTATATCTATCATTATCAAGCCAATCATTTCTAGGTATAATTCTCTACTATACATTATAGAAGCTATCCCTAAAATACCGCATATCCCATACATACAGAGCACTGTTCTTCTTTGCCCCATTCCTGACTTTAGAAGTTTATGATGTATATGTTCTTTATCTGCAGTCATAATAGATTGCCCCTTTATTTTTCTTCTAATTATCGCCAAAAATGTATCTAATATAGGAAGTGATAAAGCTATTCCTGGTAAAATTACAGCAACAAGTGTAGCAGACTTAACCGAGCCTACTATTGCAAGTGTAGCTATGACAAACCCTAAATATTGCGCTCCACAATCTCCCATAAATGTTTTTGCTGGGTAAAAATTGTATATCAAAAATCCTATCGCGGCTCCAGCTATAGCCATCATTGGAAGAGCCCCTTCATAATATCCAAAAACATACGCAACATATCCTATACAAATAGCTGCTATTGCAGATGTTCCTGATGCTAGTCCATCCAGTCCATCTATTAAGTTTATTGTATTTGTGATCGCAACGATCCATATCACCGTAAGTAGAAACGAAAGGATTTCCCCAAAATAAAAGTTTGTTCCAAAAAAGAAGCTAAACGCTCCAATTCTTACTCCCATAAAATACGTTATTGAAGCTGCTATAATTTGAACTATGAGCTTGGGCCATGCAGGAAGTTGTCTATAATCATCTATCAATCCAAAAGCGAATATTATTGTTCCACCTATCAAAACCCCAATTAGCTGAATTTCTTTTTCTGTAAAATAAAAATCCACCCCTGTTATAATCGCCCATCCTATTCCATATCCATGACTAATTGAGCCAGGTTCATATAGGTTGAAAAATATTGGTGCTAAAATAGAAATTGTCACACCTAAAAAAATCCCAATACCTCCTATTCGAGGTGTAGGGGTTTTGTGTATTCTTCTTTTTCCATCAGGGATATCTACTGCTCCAGTTTTATTTGCAATTTTTATTGATATAGGGACAATAATAACTGTAATCAAAAATGCAAGCGCTGCAACCCCAATCATTAAATTTATTATACTTATAACCATATCACTACTCTTTTCTAATATATCAACATCCTTTATGCTCTAGGATGACTATTATCATATACATCTTTTATTTTAGTTCTTACAAATTCCTCGTATATTTGTGTGCTTGTCAAATCTTCGTGACCCAGTAATTCTTGCATTGTTTTTAAATCTGCACCGTTTTGTAACATATGTATGGCAAATGAATTTCTCAAAATATTTGGCGTCATGTCTTTCGTCAATTTCGCATCATTTCCACATTCTTTTAAAATTTTCCATAGCCCTTGTCTTGTCATTTTTTTTCCATTTGAGTTTAGAAACAAAGTTTTTTCACCTTCTTTTGCAATAAATTTTCTTACAAACTCAACATAGTCATTTATTGCTTTTTTGGCAGGTTTTCCAATAGGAACTATCCTCGCCTTTCCTTCCTTTGCAGAACACGCAACAAAACCAATCGAAATATTAACATCATCCATTTTCACTTCAACAATTTCTTTTGCTCTTAGCCCTGTAGCATACATCATTTCTATTATAGCACGATTCCTTATTTGTTTTTTTGTATCTATTGGAAGGGCTAATAGTCTTTCTATCTCTTCTTTACTTAAATACTCTATCTGTTTTCTCTCAACGTTAGGGCTTTTTATTCCTTTTGCCGGGTTATTCCCTATAGCTTTTTTTTCAATAAGAAAATCGTAATAATTTCTAATAGAAGCAAGTCTTCTATTAATTGTAGCGATGGATTTCTCTTCATCTTTTAAAAATTTTAAGTACGAAACAATGTCCGTTCCTGTAACTTCTTCTAGCTGGGCACGGTCTCTTCGTTTCATATATGCAAAAAAATCGTTTAGATCCCCTTTGTACGCAGCAATGCTGTTTTGTGCCATATCTTTCTGTGAATTTAAATTTTGCAAATATTCTTCAAAATACAATATTTTCACCTCTTAAACTATATCTTTCACCATTAATATTCCCGCTATTGTTTTTGCATCTTCAATTTCACCCGATAGCACTCTTTCCACTGCTGTCTTCAAGCTTATTTCTACAATTTCAATATCTTCACCTTCATCAAAACACGTTTTTCCTTTTTTCATATCTTTTGCCAAATAAAGATGAATAATCTCTGAAGAATACCCTATAGCAGGATACATGCTTGTCATGTGAATTATCGAATCTGCGCAATATCCCGTTTCCTCTTCAAGTTCTCTTTTCGCCGTCATCAATGGATCTTCGCCCTCTTCCATTTTTCCTGCAGGAATTTCTAAAACCTCTTTTTCTGCTGCTTTTCTAAATTGTCTAACAAGAACAATATTCCCGTCATCATTTATTGGGACAAGTGCAACTGCACCCTTGTGTTCAATTATTTCTCTGTAGGATGTTTTTCCACCCGTAATATTTACTTTATCTTTTCTAAGATTGAGAATTTTTCCTTCATAAATCATTTCCGATTCAATAGTCGTTTCACGAAAACTCATACACATTCTCCTTTCATATAACATTTCATATTCTTATCAAGTTTTGTATTATAATAATATTTCCAAAATCAAAACACTTTAAAAGGCTACACTGTCGCAATAATGTATTATTTTTTTTCGTGTGTTTCTCTTTTATTTTGTAATTTCTTTAGACTTATCAAAAGCGGCTTCAAACACACTATCAATCACTTCATAAAAGTCTAATTCTTCAAGTTTTTTTACAGCTTCTATTGTCGTTCCATTCGGCGAACAAACATTTTTAATTAATTCAGCTGGATCTGTTCCTGTTTCTATAATCATTTTTGCAGCGCCCATCACTGCCACAGCAGCAAACTCAAGCGATTCCGCTCTATCCATACCTCTTTTTTCCGCTGCATTGGCCAATGCATCTATATACATATATGTATATGCAGGGCTACTGCCACTAACCCCTATTACTGCATGTATTTTTTCTTCTTCAACTTCAAAAACTTTACCAATACCTTCAAATATCGATTTTGCTTCATCAAACTTCTCATCCGTCACAGTATTTTCCCTTGAAATAGAAGTAACTCCTTCGTTGACAAAAGCAGGAGTATTAGGCATTATTCTAATTATTTGCGCCTTATCTCCAATATGTTTCCTAATATAGTCAATGCTTATTCCCGCAGCCATAGAAACCAATATCGTTTCATCTTTTAATTCGGGCTTTATCTCGAAAAGCAACTCCTTGAAGTCTTTTGGTTTTACGCCCAAAATAATGATTTCCGATTTACTAGCAAGTTCTTTAACATCTTTACAAATCAACATTTGCATATCATTCAGTAACGTTTGCATCTTTTCTTTATTTTCATCAAAAACAAATATTATATCTTTTTTCTTCTGTGCAATATGGTAGTACCCTTTCAAAATAGCACTTCCCATATTTCCAACTCCAACGAAACCTATTTTCATCTATATCTTCCTTCCTGCATCATCATTTTTATCGTACATTTCTATCTTCAACAGAAAACGGTTCCACTTTCTTCTCCATCAATAACCTTTAGCATAACTCCATCAATATTTCCGTTTAATAGTATTGCATGAATTCCATATTCCTCTACAATTCTAGCCGCTTGTATTTTTGTTACTAATCCTCCCGTTCCAAAATCACTTTTACCCGAAATATTTATTTCACTTTCTATTGTTTTTAAATTTTTTACGCTTTCAATAAGTTTTGCGTCTTTGTTTTCCTTTGGGTTTTTATCATATACTCCATCAATATCGCTAAGCATTACAAGGGAGTCTGCATTCCAAATATTAGCAGTTCTCGCAGCCAATGTATCATTATCGCCAATCTTTATTTCATCAATGCTAACGCTATCATTTTCATTAACAATAGGAACCACCCCTTCATCGACTAATGTAAATAACAAATTTCTGATATTCAAATTTCTGTGCCCTTCGGAAAAGTCTTCTCTTGTAAGTAGCATTTGTGCAACATTTATATCATACGATCCAAATATTTCCTTATATGCTATCATAAGTTCTACTTGTCCAATTGCACACAAAGCTTGTTTGTAATTCATGTCATTTCTTCTTGCCCATTTATTTATCGCCCCAACTCCACATATACCTGCACCTGAAGAAACTATTGTTACATGCTTCCCCATCTCTCTAAGAGTTACAACTTGAGAAACAATATTTGCCATAGCTTCTTTATTAATATTTCCACTCTCTGTAGACAATACATTGCTTCCTACTTTTACTACAATTTTTTTTGACTCTTTTAGTATTTCTTTTGCCGTTATCATTTTTTCTCTTTTCATCACTATTCTTTTAATTACATTTTTATCAAGATTGTCAAATTCGCTTCATTCTTAAACTACTTATTGTTTATTCATCTAACTTTAACTTCTAAGTTTACCATAATTATAGCACAAAACATTATGGTTTCATAGACAATACACCTTTAAATTACTATACAAAAGTGATACACTATTCTTATGAAAATAATTAAAGAAGAGAAAAAAATAGAATTAAGTATTCCAAAAGATTATGAAAAATATTTCTCAGATATGAACATTGCAATTATTGATATCGAAACAACAGGGCTAAGTGCTCGTAATTCAGCTGCAATATTAATCGGCCTTTTGAAATGTTCTCCTATATCCTTCGCAAATTCATCTGACGGAAATAAAAACAATCTCGAATTTACTCAACTGTTCGCTCAAAATTTGTCAGAAGAAAAAAACATTCTTGAGGAACTAGGAAAGGCAATTTCTGATGTAGATATGCTTATTACATTTAACGGACAAAGTTTCGACATCCCATTTCTTAGGGAAAGGGGTTCTCTTCACGGAGTATCTCTTCCATCACTACAATCTTACCATTTCGATATATACAAACTGGTAAGAAACCACTCCACTCTGAAATCAACATTACCTAACTTAAAACAAAAAACAATAGAAAACTATTTGGGATTATGGGAACATAGAAAAGATATTATTAGCGGTGGAGAAAGTGTTCTGTTGTACTTTAATTATTTGCGCAACAACAAGCCTGAAGATTTAGACAAAATTCTTCTACACAACAAAGATGACGTCCTTAACTTATACAGACTTATTCAAATCACAGAGAAACTTGACTTTCACAAAGCAATGAGCAAGCTAGGGTTTCCTGTATATACTAACAAAGGTGTTTTTACAATTGAAACAATAAACGTCGCGAAAAACACTATAACAGTGACGGGGTTTCAACCCACAAGAAACTTCCCAAACATATCTGCTGTTAACTTTTCAGATTCGTATAATCCATTAAGTTTTACTTTTGAAAAAAACGGCAATGAAAAAGGGAAATTTGTACTATCAGCAAAAAACATTAAACACTTTAACAAACCTCTACAAGATCTAACTCACGAGGAGATTAATAATCTTAGCAAGAAATTATTATTTCATTCTATCGAACTCGCAACAAAGAAAGGAGTGTGAGAGTATGAGAAATATCTTATACTCTAAGAAACTATGAAAATGAAAGAAATCGCCGCATTGTCAAAAAAGGACAGTTATTTAATGGGGACTCTGCCTATAGAAGTCAGAAACCAAGCTTTACTTTCCTTAGCAGATGCACTAGAAAAAAACAAAGAGAAAATTTTTTTAGCAAATAAAATCGACATGGAAAAAGCAAAAGAAGCAAATCTTCCATTACCTCTAATAAATCGTTTGAAGTTCGACGAAAAAAAACTTCTTGACTGTGTGTCAGGAATACGAGACTTAGTTAAACTTGATGACCCTCTGTTTAATATCTCTCTTGATAACGATATTAGGGAAGGGCTCAGGTTAGTTCGTGAAAGTTGCCCTATCGGAGTAATAGGTATTATTTTCGAATCTAGACCTGATGCACTTATCCAGATTGCTTCTCTATGCATAAAAAGCGGTAACTGTCTAATATTAAAAGGTGGTAGCGAAGCCATAGAAAGTAACAAAGCCCTTTTCAATATCGTGAAATCATCAGGTATTTCTGAAGGATTGCCAAGCAATTTTTCTTACTTAGTTGAAAATAGGGAGGAAATTGACGAGCTTCTAAAATGCCATGAATATATCGACTTAATAATTCCACGAGGATCAAATGAATTCGTTAAGTATATAATGGACAATTCTAAAATACCTGTACTTGGTCATGCAGATGGTATTTGTCATATATTTGTAGATGAAACTGCAAATCTCGAAAAAGCTATAAATATAATTATCAATGCCAAAACACAATATCCTTCTGCGTGTAATGCTTTGGAAACTCTGTTGGTTCATGAAAAAATTGCTCCTCAATTATTACCTCAATTATATAATTCGTCAGAAGGCAATATCAAATTTATTGTAAATAAATCAATAGCAAACACCTTCCTAATTCCGCCTTCTTCCTGTAACTGCACATGCAAAAAAACAGATCATCTTTCTAATGACTGTACAAGACATCATAACATCATTATTGACGAAGATATTAATTTCTCTACTGAATACTCTGATTGCATTATGTCAATCAAATTAGTTTCTGATATAGAAGATGCTATAAATCATATAAACAATTATGGCTCGCATCATACAGACTGTATTATAACCGAAGACATTGAATCCGTTAACAAATTCATGTCACATGTCGATTCTGCTGGCGTATATCACAACGCCTCTACACGTTTTGCAGACGGTTTTCGGTATGGATTTGGAGCAGAAGTTGGCATTAGCACTGGCAAAATTCATGCCCGAGGTCCAGTTGGACTATTTGGGTTAGTCACTTATAAATACAAGCTTTTTGGAGATGGGCATCTAGTTTAATAAATATAAAAAAGAGTCTTTTTTAAGACTCTTTTTGTTTTTTTAAATTATTCTTTGAAAAACACCATCTTTCGACTACACAATAGGCGTTATATTTTATTCCTCCTTATTCAAAGGAAGTATATCTCCCTCTAAATCTTCCATATCCATATATGATTTTACTTCCTCTAAGATTTCATCTAGCAATTCTTCTTTTGTTTCTTCTAACTCATCTTTGCCACATTTAATGTAGCCTTCTGCTATTTCTGATATAGCAACAGTAACTGCCTTCTCAGGGTCCATTCCATCAACTAATACGGGAGCCCCATCAACTATGTCTCTCGCTCTCTTCGCAACCAATATTACGAGTTCGTATCTACTTTCATTATTTTTCCTTATTTCATCAACTGATGGGTACTTCATCATATTTCCTCCTTCAATTTCTTTAAACAATCTGCACTTTCTCTTGTGACTTTTGCTTTTTCTGCAATTAAAATCGATTCTACCACTTTTACTGCTTCATCAATTTTATCGTTAATAACTAGGTAATCATATTCTTCAATTGCATCTATTTCTGTTATTGCCTCTTCAAGTCTTCTTTTTATTATTTCTTCTTCCTCTGTCCCCCTACCAGATATTCTCCTTTGGAGCTCGGCCATATTAGGAGGTGCTATGAATATTCGTAAAGTGTCACAATAGTTAGCCTTTACTTGTCTTCCTCCTTCAACATCTATCTCAAGTATAATGTCTTTTCCTAATTCGAGTTGTTCTAAAACTATATCTTTAGGAGTTCCATAATAGTTACCTATTCCAAACACATCCGCATACTCTAGAAGTCCATTTGACTTAATTTCGTTTTCAAATTCTTCTTTAGAAACAAAGTAATATTCTCTTCCATGTTTTTCGTGCTTTCTTGGCATTCTTGTAGTCATAGAAACTGATAAGGCTAAATTATCACTTCTTTTAAGAAGTTTTTTACAAATCTCACCTTTCCCCGTTCCTGACGGCCCTGATATTACTATGAGTTTGCCTTTTGTCATACTAAAAGCCCCTCCTTGAAGAACAACACTACTAATATACCAGTATATTTTACCATTTAAATATTTATATTTCAATATTTATAGGAGATAAATATTATCATCTGAGTCTTTAACACTTATTAAAATCAAGCATTAATTAATCACAAACCTATTTCGAAAATGAAATAGGTTATCGCTTGCATACAATCACTCGCCAATATCATTTCTATACTGCATTCCTCTAAATTTTATATTTGATACTGCATTGTAAGCATTTTTACACGCTTCTTCATGTGTCTTTCCTCTAGCCGTAACACCCAGAACTCTTCCTCCTGATGTCACAAAGCTCATATCACAAATATTTTCAGATTCTTTCATTACCTCTTCATTACTTATTATCGCACTACCATCTGTTTTATTTTCAACCTTTGTTCCAGCATGAAAAACGATTTCTCCAACTTCTTCATAATTTAATCCTGCATCAGCAACATATTCAATCCCCTCTATATAATCACCCTTAGCGTATGTTGATGGATATCCTTCAGACGCCAAAACTACACAAACCGTATGATTATCTTCCCAACTTATCTGCATTTCAGATAAACGATTTTCTGAAACAGCTAACATTATCTCAAACAAATCTGTTTTCAATCTAGGCAAAACAGACTGTGTCTCTGGATCTCCAAAACGGTTATTAAACTCTATAACTTTTGGGCCATCTTCTTCAATCATTATTCCCACAAACAGAACACCTCTAAAATCAAGTCCATCTTTTTGAAATCCTGATAATGTTGGGTCTAGAATTCTTTCCTTAATTTGCTTTTTCAGTTTTTCATCAAAAAGTCTATTAGGAGAATATGTGCCCATCCCGCCTGTATTTGGTCCTTCATCCTTATCGAAAATTCTTTTATAATCTTGCGCCGATTCCATAGGCACGATTGTATTTTCATCTACAAAACATAGAACTGAAGCTTCTGTTCCCACAAGACACTCTTCAACAACTATTTTCTCTCCGGCAGATCCAAAGACTTTTTCTCCCATCATTTCCTCTATCGTTTTATATGCTTCGTCATAATTCTTTGCCAAAACAACTCCTTTACCTGCTGCCAATCCATCAGCTTTCAATACCATAGGATATCCAAAAATGCCAATGTCTTTTTTTAATTCATCTATACATGTATATTCCTTGTATTTTGCAGTTGGTATATTGTGTTTTTTTAAAAATGTTTTAGTAAAGCTTTTGCTTGCTTCTAGTTGAGAACACTTTTTGTTTGGCCCAAAAACTTTAATATTTGCTTCTACCATTCTATCTGTAATACCCATTGCAAGCGGAACTTCTGGCCCAACCACAACGAAATCTATTTTATTTTTTTTCGAGAATTTCACCAACTCATCAATATTTTCGGATTCAATTTCAACGCACTCGCAAAGCTGTGAAATCCCCCCATTACCTGGAGCACAATATATCTTGGAAATTTTAGAAGACTCTCTCAGCTTCCATATTATTGCGTGTTCCCTTCCTCCGCTTCCAATTACTAATACTTTCAATTCCCACCTCTTCAATTTCTCTTATCAAAATTTACCTTGAACAAAACACAATCTTCTCATTTTTTAATGATAAAAATGTCTCAATCCACTAAATACCATTGCGACTCCTAGTTCATTTGCTTTGTCTATGGATTCTTGATCTCTGATTGATCCTCCTGGCTGTATTATAGCTTTTATTCCCGCTTTTGCTGCAGTTTCTACGCAGTCGCTGAAAGGAAAAAACGCGTCTGATGCCATAACACATCCCTCAAGTTCAAAGTTAGCTTGTTTGATGCAATTTTCTACTGCCCAAATTCTATTTGTTTGCCCTGGTGCGATTGCAATGGTCATTCCATTTTTTGCAAACACAATTCCATTAGACTTAGTATGTTTTACAACTTTTAGAGCTAACTCTAAGTCTTTCATCTGTGAGTCTACAACATTTGCCAATGTCACACATTTCAATTTATCATTATCAATCAACGAATCATCTGCGTCTTGAATTAAAATTCCCCCACTTACTTTTTTGAGATCCAATCTTTTCCCTTTTGGTTTACCCATTATATCTTCAAGTTGAAGTATCCTAATGTTTTCTTTCTTTTTTAACATTTTCATAGCTTCTTCTGAAAAACTTGGCGCAATTAATATCTCAACAAATATTTTGTTTATTTCAATTGCAGTATCTATATCTACTTCCTTGTTAGCCGCAACAATTCCTCCAAATATTGAAATCGGATCACAATCATGAGCTTTCTTATATGCACACACTAATTTTTCATCCGTTCCTACTCCACAAGGATTTGCATGCTTAACAGCAACCACAGTAGGCTCGTCAAATTCCTTTAATGTTTCTATCGCACCGTTTGCATCATTAATGTTATTATATGACAATTCTTTACCGTGAAGCTGTACAGCATTAACCAAAGCACCTTTATAAGGTATTACCTCCTTATAAAGTGCAGCGTTTTGATGAGAATTTTCGCCATATCTCAAGTCTTGGATTTTTTCATATGTCATAGTTATACTATCAGGAAACTCGGGTTCTATTTGATCTGCCAAGTATTGAGCAATCATACAATCATATGCTGATGTATGTCTAAACACTTTGAGTGCAAGTTTGTATTTCAATTCGTCATCCACATGTCCTTTGGCTTTAATCTGATCAATCACAACATCATAATCTGTAGGTTCGCAAACCACAGTAACATCTTTATGATTTTTTGCCGATGACCTTAGCATAGCAGGTCCCCCTATATCAATATTTTCTATAGCATCTTCCATAGTAGTTCCTGTTTTTTTTATCGTTTCCTTGAATGGATAAAGGTTTATTGCCACAATATCTATAGGTGTAATTTTAAGGTCCTTTATTTGCTGCATATGCGTTTCCATATCTCTTCTCGCCAAAATACCTCCGTGCACATTTGGATGAAGAGTTTTAACTCTACCATCTAAACATTCAGGAAATCCTGTTACATCCGAAACACTTTGAACATTTATTCCTTCTTCTTTCAATGCATTAAATGTTCCACCTGTCGAAATTATTTCAACTCCTAATTCTTCCAATTTCTTTGCAAATTCTACTATTCCAGTTTTGTCCGATACACTAATCAAAGCCCTCATATAAGCCTCTCCTCTATACTTCTTTTCGCCTTACTCTTTTCCGTCCCAGCAGTAAGTACATAATTTACAACTATCAATTCCAACCGCTTCTTTTACATCTTCTAGTCTTTGAAATCCTAAACTGTCAAATCTCAAAATTTCTTTTATTCGTTCTACCATATTTTTGTATTCATTAGTACTGTAATCACAATATTTATCTAGGACTTCCTGTGGTATTTCAACATTCACACAGTCATCTATTCCAATCCCTCGTCTATTTTTCTTACCCGCATTCGGCAAAATTTCTTCGTTTTCTTTTTGTATAAATAGACCTTCCAGTTCTACAATTACTCTTCTGGTTATTAAGTCCATATCGCTCACACTCCGAGAAAAATTCAAATACTTGCATCCATACATAATAGGTGGACAAGCAGAGCGAACATGAATTTCTTTAGCTCCGTTTTCATGTAAAAAATCTACTGTTTCTGACATTTGAGTTCCTCTCACAATAGAATCATCTACAAGAATAAACTTCTTTCCATCAATAAGTTTAAATACAGGAATCAGTTTCATTTTAGCAATCAAATTTCTTGCCTTTTGAACCTGAGGCATAAAGCTCCGCGGCCACGTAGGCGTGTATTTTATCAAAGGTCTAGCATAAGGTATCTTTGATCCATTAGAGTATCCAAGTGCATGGGCAACTCCACTATCTGGTACTCCTGCAACGTAATCAACTTCTGGAAACGTCCCTCTATCTTTATCTGATTGTGCTAAAAGTGCCCCATTATTATTTCTCACATACTCAACATTTTTGCCTTCATATATTGATGTTGTATATCCAAAATATGTCCATAAAAATGTGCAAATACGCATCTTCTCGCCTGGCTCTCTTATCGTTTTATCTCCCTCCGAAGTAATAAGCGCTATCTCTCCAGGTTTTAATTCTCGTTTGTATTTATATCCTATATTTATAAATGCAAAAGACTCTGAAGCCGCACAAAAACTCTCTCCGTCTTTTTCTCCAATAATAAGCGGCGTCCTTCCATATTTGTCTCTTGCAGCATAAAGACCCTCTTCTGTTAAAACAAGCATCGTTAGCGAACCTTCTACTTTATCTTGTGCTATTTTTATCCCCTCTTTAATATTTCTTCCAGTAGAAACAAGCGCCGCTACAAGCTCTGTGTTATTAATTTTTCCATGTGACATAGTCATAAAATGTCCATGATCACCTCGAAGAAGCTCATTCATGATTTCTTCTTTGTTATTTATTCTTCCTACAGTAGTAATAGCATAGTTCCCTTGATGGCTTCTAGCTGTAAGAGGCTGAGGGTCTCCATCGCTAATTGCTCCAATCCCCCAATTACCTTGCATACTTTCTAATTCACTCTCAAATTTAGTACGAAAAGGCGAATTGCTTATGCTATGAATAGCTCTGTTAAATCCTTCTTTTTCTAAAATACACATCCCTGCATTTTTTGTTCCTAGATGCGAGTGATAATCCGTTCCAAAAAATATATCCATCACACAGTCATTTTTCGATACAACTCCAAATATTCCTCCCATTAAATTGCCACCCTTTCTATTGCTTCAATAAGAATTTCATGCTCTATTTTCAAGACTCTCTTTGCCAAAATTTCTGCTGTATCGTTTTCCAACACAAAAACTTCTCTCTGTAATATTATTTCACCTGTATCTACTCCTTTATCTACAAAATGAACAGTTGCACCTGTAATTTTATCTCCTGACTCTATTACAGATTCATGTACCTTCATTCCATAAAATCCTTTGCCACAGTGTTTTGGAATAAGAGACGGGTGGATATTTATTATTTTGCCTTCATACTCTTCTATAAATAAAGGAGGAAGAACTTTTAAATAACCTGCCAACACAAGAAGTTCAGACTTGGTTTTTCTTAGCTCACTTAAAATCTCATCAGGGTTTTTAATAATTGATAATGGGATATTATGTTTTATTGCTCTAGAATTTCCATATGCATTTTCATTGCTAGATATCACATGGTCGATCTTCACCGTTTTAAGTGATCCACTTTCAATTGCATCTATTATTGCTTGCAAGTTTGTCCCACCGCCAGAAATCAAAACAGTAATCCCTATTTTTCCTTTTGTCATTTTTGCTCCTATTCGTAACAGATTCTATTGTCTTTATACTAAATCGTCAATATCCAAGCTTACAATTTCTTCTCTATTTGTAACACTTTCGTTTATTGCAAAAGTCTCACCTATTATATATGCTTTTTCTCCTATTTCCTCCATAGCATCTAGTGCATTTTTCGCAGAAATTTCATCCATTACCATCAACATTCCTACGCCCATGTTAAATGTCGAATACATTTCCTTCATCGAGACATTGCCCTTCTTTTGAATAATGTCAAATATTTTATTTCGCGGAATACCTTGCGTATTAATTTTTACAGCGATTCCTTGTGGAAGAATTCTAGGTATATTTTCATAAAACCCACCACCTGTTACATGAACTATTCCACTAATATTTATATTTTCCTTATTAAATAGTGCCTTGCATTGTTTAGCATAGATACGAGTAGGTTCAAGAAGAGCTTCACCTAAAGTCATTCCCAACTCTTCAATATGCTTCTCTAGAATTTGCTCTTTCTCTTCTTCAAGAAAAATTTTTCTTACAAGCGAATATCCATTACTATGAATCCCGCTAGAAAGAAGTGCGATTATTTTCTCCCCCGCTTTTATTTCTTTTCCTGTAATTATTTTTTCTCTATCAACTATCCCTACAGCAAAGCCCGCCATGTCATATTCACCGTCATTATAAAAACCCGGCATTTCTGCTGTTTCTCCGCCAAGAAGTGCCGATTGACCTTGAATGCATCCTTCAGAAATCCCTTTTATAATTTGCTCTATTTTCTCTGCTGTAACTTTCCCTGTCGCAATATAATCCAAGAAAAATAATGGAGTAGCACCTTGACACAAAATATCATTTACACACATTGCCACGCAATCAATCCCTACAGTATCATGCTTATCAAGTGCGAACGCTATTTTTAGTTTCGTTCCAACACCATCGGCTCCTGACACCAAAACTGGTTCTTTCATACCTGAAATATCTGGTTTAAACAAGCCGCCAAAGCTACCTAAACCTGTGAGAACGGCCGGTGTAAATGTTTTTTTTACATGCGATTTCATCAACCCAACTGCACGCTCACCCTCTTTTGTGTCTACTCCTGCGTCTTTATATGTTATTCCTCTACTCATAGTTGCCTCTCTCTATTTTCTTTTACCTTTTGCTTCTTACTTTTTGATTCTTTCAAGTACATCTTGATATGTTTGCTCAACATTACCTAAGTCTCTTCTAAATCTATCTTTGTCCATTTTTTCATTCGTTACTACATCCCATAACCTACAAGTATCTGGGCTTATTTCATCTGCCAAAATTATTTTTCCATCGTGCTTGCCAAACTCTATTTTAAAGTCTATAAGTTTTAGCCCCTTTTCTAGAAAATATCCTTTTAATATTTCATTAACTTTCATTGTGTAATTTCTAATTATTTCAATTTCCTCTAAAGTGACTAGTTTTAACGCTATAGCATGCGTTTCACACATAAGCGGATCCCCTAGATCATCATTTTTATATGAGAATTCAAAGGAAGGTTCGTCAAAAACTATGCCTTCATCAACTCCATACCGTTTTGCAAACGATCCTGCACTAACATTTCTAACAATCACTTCTAAAGGCATTATTTTTACTGCCTTTACTACAGTTTCTCTTTCAGATAGTTGTTCTACAAAGTGAGTTGGAACTCCAGATTTCTCTAACTCCTGAAAAATAATATTAGACATCACATTATTTACAACTCCCTTGCCAGAAATCTGTCCTTTTTTTTCACCATTAAAAGCAGTTGCATCATCTTTATAATCTACAATGAGTAATTTAGGGTCATCCGTCTTAAATACTTTTTTTGCTTTTCCTTCATACATCATTTCTAATTTTTTCATATTTTCCCTTTCTTTAAAATACAAATGAACTATATTTATTTTCTAAATTCTGCATCTATAGCAATAACTTCCTTTGCCATATTCTCCTTGTACTCCTTTATTTTATTTCTCATTTCAGGGTATTTTATGCTAAGTATCTGTATTGCTAATATTGCAGCATTTTCTGCCCCATCTATCGCAACAGTTGCAACTGGAACTCCCTTAGGCATTTGAACGACAGATAACAAAGAATCTAGGCCATCCATAGTACTTGATTTCATAGGAATTCCTATTACAGGTAATGGCGTAAGAGATGCCAATACTCCTGCCAAGTGTGCAGCTTTCCCTGCTGCTGCAACAATTACCTCTACCCCTCTTTCTTCAGCTGTTGTTGCAAAATCTTCTGCAACTTTTGGTGTACGATGGGCAGAAATAATTCTTACTTCTGTTTCCACCCCAAACTTTTCTAATAACATATTTGTTTTTTCTACTACAGGGTAGTCCGACTTGCTCCCCATTACTATAGCTACTTTCATCGTTTTCTCCTTTTCTTATTTTCGATTCATTATTTCGTATTTAAAATTCTTATATTTACTTCCTCAAAAACTCTATCCCGCTTTTGAAAATTTGTTGATCGTAATTCCCTGGTATATTTTTGTAAAGATTGTCACCAATTCTTTCTGAATGACCCATTTTCCCAAATATTCTTCCATCTTCTGAAGTTATTCCTTCAATTGCCATCGTCGAATAATTTGGATTGACATCTATATCCATAGACGGATTGCCCTTCAAATCAACGTATTGGGTTGCGATTTGTCCTTTAGAAATCAAAGAGTTTATCACATCTGGATTAGCAACAAATCTCCCTTCGCCATGTGAGATAGCCACAGTATGAATGTCTTCTATATTTACTTTTCGCAACCAAGGTGAATGATTATTTACAATCCGCGTCCTCACAAGCTTTGACATATGCCTACCTATTTTATTATGTGTTAGAGTAGGAGAATTTTCATTCTGTAATGTTATTTTACCTTCTGTCAAAAGCCCAAGTTTTATTAACGCTTGAAATCCATTGCAGATTCCAAGGATCAACCCTCCTCTATCCAACAAATTAATCGTAGCCTCTCTTATCATTTCGTTATTAAAAATAGCAGTGATAAATTTCGCAGAACCATCAGGTTCATCGCCACCACTAAATCCTCCTGGTAACATAATAATTTGGCTTTCATTTATTCTGTTAGATAGCGACTCAATTGATCGCAATAACGTTTCTGTAGACAAATTCTTAATTATTTCTATTCTTGCATCTCCACCTGCTGCTTCAAACGCTCTCATTGTATCTATTTCGCAGTTTGTACCTGGAAATGTAGGTATAATTATTTTCGGTTTTACCGTTCTAATATTCACATTTGCTTCCAATAAAGATTTTTTAGTCTCATTTATTTTTTCAACACTATTTTCTTTATTCTTAGAAGAGAAATTAACATCTGTTGGATATATATCTTTTAATTTTTCGCTCCATATTTTGACAAGATCATCTATCCTGTATTCCTTTATTTCTCCATTTTCAAAGAAGAAGATCTTTTCTTCTTTTGTGGTTTTTCCTACTTCTATATACTCACTCTTTTCAAAAATACTATCGATTTTCAATTCTTTAGAAATTTCTAAAATCAAACTTCCATATTCTGGGTCTATCATTTTTTCAAAAGGAATGTCGTTAATTTTTGCGCCGATATTATTTCCAGCAGACATTTTTACAATAGCACAAGCTATCCCCCCATAAGAGATGGTGTTACTTGCCAATACTTGTTCTTTTTCTATCATGTTGGAAACTTTTGTCATCAACTTTTTATACTCTTCCAAGTCGAGTAGTCCATCTTCCCCTTTTGTTGGCGATACCATAATTATCTTACTATCTGGTTTTTTGAATTCGTTAGTGACTGTATTACTTCCTTTTCCAGTTGCAACAGCAAAAGAAATAAGTGTAGGAGGAACATTAATATCATTAAAAGTCCCTGACATACTATCTTTACCTCCAATAGCAGGCGTTTCTAACGCTATTTGTGCTTTTAACGCTCCTAATTGTGCTGCCATTGGTTTTCCCCACTTTGCAGGATCTTCCCCTAGTTTTTCAAAATAATTTTGAAGAGAAAGCCTAGCCTCTTTATATTTCCCTCCTAATGCTACAATTTTTGTTACTGAGTCAATAACAGCATAGTAACCTCCATGAAATGGGCTAATCTCTGACAAATACGGGTCAAACCCATACGTCATTATCGTCACATTATCAGTTTTTCCTGAAATTAAAGGGAGTTTTGCAACCATTCCAATCGCTGGAGTAAGTTGATTTTCCCCACCTAATGGCATAACTACAGTTCCAGCACCTATTGTGCTATCGAAATTTTCGATAAGCCCTCTTTTACTACAACAATTAATATCACTGAGAATCTCAAAAATAGAACTTTCCTGTGAACTAACATTACTTTTCTCAATTTTATTGCTCTTCTCTAAAACTGTTTCGTTATTACATTTTATAAATTCTTGATATTTATCTTCATGAAATTTTTGCTGTTCAATTTTTACCTTTGCAGTTTGCCTTGCTCCATTAGAATCTAAAAATTTTCTGGAAATATTAAATATTTCCTTCCCTCTCCACTCCATTACCATTCGACCAGAATCTGTAATTTTAGCAATTTCCGTAGCTTCTATATTTTCTTCATTAGCATACTTATAGATCAAATCTTTGTTTTTTTCATCTATAACTATTGCCATTCTTTCTTGTGATTCAGAAATTGCTAGTTCCGTTCCTGTAAGTCCATCATACTTCTTGGGCACTTTATCAAGATAAATATGCAAGCTATCTGCAAGTTCGCCTACCGCCACAGAAACACCACCCGCTCCAAAATCATTACATCTTTTTATAAGAACAGAAACCTCTTTCCTTCTGAACATCCTTTGAAGGTTTCTCTCTACTGGAGGATTCCCCTTTTGAACTTCCGCAGAACATTCCAAAATCGATCCTTCCGTATGTTCTTTTGATGATCCTGTCGCTCCTCCAACTCCATCTCTACCTGTTCTTCCACCTAGCAGAACAACAATATCGCCCTCTTCAGGACGTACCCTATTAACATGCGAAGATGGCACGGCTGCCATTACAGCCCCTACTTCCATTCTTTTCGCAACGTACCCTTCATGATATATTTCATCAACTAGTCCCGTTGCCAGTCCAATTTGATTCCCATAAGAACTATACCCTTTTGTAGCTTCTTTACATATTTTTGATTGCGGCAACTTCCCCTTTACTGTTTCTGAAATTGATTTTGTAGGATCTCCTGCCCCAGTAACTCTCATCGCCTGATATACATACGCCCTTCCCGATAATGGATCTCTTATCGCTCCACCTAGACACGTTGCCGCTCCACCAAATGGTTCTATTTCCGTTGGATGATTATGTGTTTCATTTTTGAACATTATCAACCAATCCTCTTCTTTACCATCTATCTCAGCTTTAATTTTAATGCTACACGCGTTTATTTCTTCTGACTCATCTATATCAGATACCTTTTTCTCTTTCTTTAAATATTTCGCCCCTATAGTTGCCACATCCATAAGCGAAATAGGTTTTGGCACTTCGTCATACACTTTTTTTCGAACAGACAAATATTCTTGAAAAGCATTATTTACAATATCTGAATATTTTTCATTGTCAAATTCCATTTCAACTATTTCGGCATTGAATGTTGTATGCCTACAGTGATCAGACCAATATGTGTCAATAACTCTAAGCTCTGTTTCTGTTGGATTTCTTTTTTCTTCCATCAAAAAATAATTGAGGACATGTTTAATATCCTCATCACTCATAGCGAATCCTTGCCTTTCTCTAAAGGCCTTTAATTCTTTATCTGTTTTATTAATAAATCCTTCCCATATTTTTATGTCTTGAAGAGGCAAGGTTTCCATTTCTAGCGTTGTTGGTTTCCCCATCTTTGCTTCTTGAGAATCAACTGGATTAATAAAATATTCCTTGATTGATTTTATATGTTCGTCTTCTATCATTCCTGCTAGAAATATTATTTTTGTGTATTTTACAATAGAATCGATTTCGGGATTAACAAGTTTAATACACTGCATCGCCGAATCTGCTCTCTGATCATATTGTCCAGGCAAATATTCTAATGGAATAATAAGATTTTCCCATATATTTCCTGTTTTGTTTGACACTACTTCTTTTGGCATTTTTTCTTCAAAAACATCATCAATAGGGTTTTCCGAAAAAATCCCACATTTCACTTTTTCAAATGTGGTATGATCTACACCATCAATATCATACCTATTAAATATTCTAACGTTTTTCAATCCAGTAACATTAAATGTTTTTTTCAGTTCTTCAAAAATTCTCTCTTCTTCAAAAGCATATTCACTTTTTTTTTCAACATAAATTCTTATTATATTGTTTTTTTTTGACATTAAACTCTCGCTTTCTTTTGTAGTTTGAACACAACAGTTTGAGTAACTCACACTTATATATTACCTTATTTTTTTTAAATTGTCTTATATTTTTATGATTTTGATTTCGAATTATTTTTCAAAAAGAAAGAGGGCATCTCGCCCTCAAGATTATGGTTTCTTATATTCGCAAGGTGTTTTTGCCTGACACAAACCACACCCAAATATATAATTCCCTTTATCTATATGTTTTGGCCAGTTTGGCATGCAAGCATCTTCATATCGAGAACACAGTTCCTTATCATGACCATTTTTTGTAATAGCATCGCATGGACATCGTTTTATGCACGCTCCACAAGTTCCACTTTTATAATGAAGGCACCAATCATAGTGGCCTGGTCTTGTTTCTTTCGTACACGTCGGCACTATATCATCATCAGGTCTAATCTCCAATACTGTAGTAGAAAGCCTAACTGCCATTCCTTTTTCCGTTATAAGTGCATCTGTCAAGCTGAACGTTGCTAAACCTGCAGCATAAGCCGTATGTCTATGCGACCATCTAGATGAAATTCCTAAATTTTTGGATACTTCTCGCTGGAACTCTGGCTGAAGATCAATTGAGACAGCCTTATAACCTTTACTTTCTAAACAACTTATCAATTTTCCACTAAACTCTTTCATCATTGGCTCCCATTCTCCCCTTGAGACTAACCAATTATCTGATGGAAATTCAATAGCTTTTCTTTGTGCCAATCTTGTCTTTTCTGTTTGAGGAAAAACCATTGATATTATCCTTATATTTTCATTTTTAATATCATCTGTATTATATTTTAGACCCAGCACTTCTTTTGGAGACCAATGAAAATCCCCAATATGTTCTTTCAAAAACTTATAGTAATCATCTGCTCCACTAACTACGCCAACAATAGGTTCTTCGAATAACTTCTCCTCTTTATGCCCAAGCGTACCAAAATTATTTAATTGCAAACCATCGTATGTTTCTTTTATTGTTTTTTCCAATTGCTTATTGTTCATCATTCTCTCCTGTCTTCTATAAACTGCCTACTGAATATTTTGAATTTGTTCTCTTATTTTTTCTATTTCACTCTTCATTTCAATAATTATATTTGTAACTTCTAATTCGTTTGTTTTTGACCCTATTGTATTAGTTTCTCTATTAAGTTCTTGAACAATAAAATCTATTTTTTTTCCTTTTTCCTTTTCCGCATTTTCTAGTATATTATTAATTTGATCAAGATGGCTTCTCAGCCTAACTATTTCTTCCATCACATTTGATTTATCTGCAACAATTGCTGCTTCAATTGCTATTCTTTCTTCTGGGATTTCTACATGCCCCTCCAAAATGTTTTCTATTCTTTTTAATAGTTTTTCCCTATAAACTTCAATTAATCCATCCGATTTTAAGTTTATATCCTCTGTCCACTCGGCTATTCTCTTTGTTCTTTCTTTAATATCTTTTGCAAGGTTCTCCCCTTCAATAGAACTCATTTCGATCAACGCTTTGGCAGCACTTTCTAGCGAAACTTTAATTGCCTTCTTTATTTCCTCCTCATTAATTTGACTAGGCAACGTAGTGATAACTTCTGGCAGTCCTGCAATATGCTCTAACTTTATCTCATTCACCGATACAGCTTGCTTCTGCCCCATCATTCCCGAAAAATTTGCTAAGAAAATAGAATCGCTTTCTTCTCGCCTTCTCATTTCAGCTTCACCGTAATACTCTGTAACTGACTGTTTTAACAAATCCAATGCTTTTACATATTCTATAGCCAATGCAGAATTAAGCGAAACTTCCGTCTCACCCTCTGCAATATTATCAACTTGAATAGAAATATCTATTTTCCCTCTTGATACGAATCCTTTCAAAATACTTTTTATATATTCTTCAGCAAATCCGTACTTTCTAGACATTTTTACGTTCATGTCTAAATACCTATGGTTAACAGATTTAATTTCAACCGTAACATTCCTTTTCTCATCAGAGTAATATCCCTTGCCGTATCCCGTCATGCTTCTTATCATTTCTTTCATCTCCGTATTTTATATTATTTACAATATTTACTAACTCACAACTTGTTTTTATGATACTATATTATTATATCATATTTAGGAGGTTTCATGGCATTAGATGGACTAGTGATTCACGCACTTTCAAAAGAATTAAACACATCACTCACAGGTTGTCGTATAGATAAAATACATCAACCTGATAAGTATTTACTTGTATTATCAATAAAAACTCCCTTAGGGAATAGAAAACTTCTATTGTCTTGCAATAGCGACCATCCGGGAGTTTATTTCACAAGCACAAATTACGAAAACCCCACTACTCCATCTGCACTTTGCATGCTATTCAGAAAACATTTACAAGGAAATCGAATTCTTTCTGTTTCTCAATACGAATCTGAAAGGGTTCTAGAAATTTCAACAGAAGGACTGGATGAGCTTGGAGAAATCTCGTCAAAAAAAATTATTGTCGAATTAATGGGAAGATATAGCAATATTTTGCTTGTTCAAGATTGCCTAAACCTTACAGAATTCTCAGAGGGAAAAGTGTTAGATAGTATCAAGAGAAGCTCCTTAGATTCTACTACAGATAGAATTATTCTGCCCGGACAGCCATATGAATACCCTCCAACAAAAGACAAAGTATCTTACAAAAATTTTCTATTGGCCAAAACTCCAAAAGCTAGTTTTGAAGAAAATATTTCAAATCTGCTAAACAAATTTGAAATTCCTTCAACAAAAAATGATGACCCTTCTTTCTTTGACGATAAATTTCTTTTCTCATACTTTCAAGGAATTTCAAAAGCTATTGCAGTGCAATTATCTTCTGAACAGCATTCTTTAGAAAAATTGGCTGAGTATTGCACAAATATTGATTCTGAAAATTACAATCCCACTGTTTGGTTAAACTCTGATATGTCCCCTAAAGATTTTCATATTGTTAACTTGGACATATATAATGCCCTCTCAAAAAAAGAGTTTTCAAACATAAGTGAGGCTTTGGATTATTATTATTTATCTAGAACTTCTTCCAACAAGCTGGATCAAGAGATTATGGGATTAACACGTAATATTAAATCTCAGATCAGAAAAACCTCATCGAAAAAAGGGAAACTTGCAAACGAAATAGAAATCGCTATCGATTCAGAGCATCTTCGTGTATACGGAGAATTGCTTATGGCAAATTTACACCTATTCAAAGCAGGAGATAAAGAAGTAGAGGTTGTAAATTATTACGACAACTCCAAAGTTATTATCCCTTTAGACATTAAAATATCACCATCAAAAAATGCACAATCTTATTTTAAAAGATATACAAAAGCAAGAAAAGCCGTAGAAGAAAAAAGCAAACAACTACAAAAAGCTATAGAAGAATTGAAGTATTTAGATAGCGTACTTGCATTCCTAGAGATGACTAAATCTCCAGATGAAATCGCTTTGATCAAAGAAGAAATGGTAGAAAACCAGCTTTTACGAACTGTAAAAGCAAAATCAAACACTAAAAAGAAACAAAAGTTTTCGCCTTATAAATTTATGACTTCTTCCAGAAAAGATATCTTTGTTGGTAAAAATAATAAAGAAAACGAGCATATAACTTTTACTGTTGCAGGCAGAAAAGATTTATGGTTTCATACAAAAGATATTCCTGGCTCACACGTCATCCTCAAGCTAGATGGTGAGATTCCGTCTGAAAAAGATATAATTGAAACAGCACAAATTGCTGCATATTTCAGCAAAGCTTCTACTTCTGAAAACGTACCTGTAGATTACACTTACGTGAAATACATTAAAAAATTAAGTAGCGGCAAACCTGGGATGGTTACATTTACAGACAATAAAACTATATATGTAACTCCAAATAATCCCGAAAAAATATAAACCGATTTTTAAAAAACAGGGCTAGAGAAGCCCTGTTTCTAAATCTTTATATTCTTCCAAAATTGGTTTCAGTTTGGATATTATCTTTTTACAACCATCCTTTTCATTTGATTCTACATTTAGAGGCAACAGTGGATCATGCAATGACATTCTAATTAAACACCATCCATTTCCATTATTTTTGTCAAAATTAATTCTTACACCTTCAAAATTCGGGCTTACAACCGCTACGCCCTCTTCTCTTATCGCCCAATCTAGAATATCGTCAAAAAGTTCTTTTGCATATTCAGCAAATTCATCTCTATTTATTTTTATTCTGTATTCTACAGACTCTTCAGGCCTTTCTAACCCCTCAATCAAAGTATCGATTCCTTTGTCCAACTTCGAAAGTTTTGCTGCTTCAATAACTATTTTTGTTGCCAAATATGCACCATCATCTAAAAAATAATTTTCTTTAAATGCAGCATGTCCGGACGTTTCAATTGCAAGCCTAGAATCAACACCTTCTTCATTTAACTCGATAGCTTTATCAATAACATTTTTATATCCCCTTTTATATCGCAAATGCTTAAGCCCTAATTCCTCTTCAATAAATTTTGTGAGTTGGTCGCTAGTTATGCTATCAGTAACAACTGTTGTTTCAGGACATTCTTCCGAAACTAATGCCGCTGCAAGCGCTACTATTTCATTCCTTCCAATAGGCCTTCCTTTACGATCTACCGCCGCAGACCTATCCACATCTGTGTCAAATATTATGCCTAGGTCAGCCTTTGAAGAAATAACTTTTGTACAAATTGATTCCATCGCTTCTTTGTTTTCTGGGTTTGGTGGATGATTTGGAAACGTTCCATCTGGCGTTAAAAATTGGCTGTTAGATACATCTGCTCCAAGTGGCGCGAGAACAGATTTTGCGTAAAATCCTCCTGCTCCGTTTCCAGCATCAACAACTATATTCATTCCCAATAAAGGCTTTTCGGCATCATAATCTAAGTCCCTTTTTTCCTCCCGAAATATGCCATCAACAATTATCCTTCTAAGATGTTTCGAATAATCATCCATTAATTTTTTTTCAACAACATCATGTTCGATGTTATTATAAGCAGAAAAGAAGTCATCGCTTATCTCCGCGTTTTTTAATATTTCTTTTATTTCAGTTTTATTTAGTCCCCCATCCTCAGTAAAAAACTTGAATCCATTTCTGTTATATGGAAGGTGACTCGCTGTAATCATAACCGCCGCATCACAGCTATACTGCTCAAATTTTGTAGACATAAACATCGCAGGTGTCGATGCTAATCCACAATCATAAACTACAACTCCATATGGTTTAAGCCCTTTTACAAAGCCATCCAAAAGAGTCTTTCCCGACAATCTAGGGTCTCTTCCTATCGAAATCACAATTTCATTTGGGTCTTTCCCCGCATATTCACAAAGCCACGCCAAAAATCCTTTTGCAATTTTCTCTGCATCCTCTTTGCACAAATTAGGAATTTCTCCCTCTACACCCGAAAGTGCTATTCCTCTAATATCGCTTCCATTTTGGAGCTTAATATAGGAACTCATATTTCACCTTTATTCATGTTTCCCATCTTATATCCTTCCCAATCGATTACAACCTCTTTGAACCCTTCCTCTTTTATTTTACGGTCTAATTGGCTTCTGAGATTTTCATCAAATAATCTGTCTACCTCTTGCTTATCAACTTCGATTTTTGCAGTTTGCCCTAAGTGTCTAACTCTTACTTGTTTAAATCCCATGTTTTTGAGGTGATTTTCACATTTTTCAATCTGGCTTAATTTCTCTAAGGTAATCTCCTCTCCTGTGGGTATTCTTGAGGCCAAACAGGCAAATTGAGGTTTATTCCAAACGGAAATATTCATTGCCCTTAGTCCTGATCTAACATCTTCTTTCGTAAATCCTGCCTCTTCCAAAGGAGAAGCTATTCCCAACTCCACCAACGCCTTTCTCCCAGGCCTATAATCTAAGAGATCATCAACATTACTTCCTTCGATCACATTCAAGCCAACATTTTCCTTCAAATGTTCAAATATCACGAACTTACAGTGATAACATCTTTCTCTATCATTGTCTTTGATGGCATTCATAATTTCTTCTTCCAAGTTTACAGTCAGATGAGGGATACTCATTTTTTCACAAAATTCTATAGATTCTTCTAATTCTTTCCTCGGGAAATTGGGCCCTGCTACTGTAACTGCCATAACATCATCTAATATTTCATTCGCTATCGCAAGGAGAAAAGTACTGTCTGCTCCACCTGAAAATGCCACAACCACAGTATCATTATTATATAAGGATAACCTGTCTTCTAGTTTTTTTATTTTGTTTTGAAATTCACTCATTTTATATTTTCCATTTTATATATGTATTTCGAAGTAACAAATTTTATTCAAAATACATATTTACTTCGTCTTCACAAGATTGCATCGCAAGAATTGTCATTTCAAAAAGTTTATCCATTTCCCAGCCTAATTCTTCTGCTCCTTTTTTTATAACCTCTCTATCACAACCCGCCGCAAACTTTAAATCTTTAAATTTCTTTTTCAAAGATTTCACTTCTAAATCTTTTGTACTTTTTGAAGGTCTCATCAAAGAATACGCCCAGATCAAACCCGTTAATTCATCAGATGCAAATAATACTTTTTCCATCTCTTTTTCAGGTTTTACATCAGTACAAAGCCCATATGCATGAGAAACTATCGCTCTAACCATTTCTTCACTTGCATCTATTTCCGCCAAAAGTTCAGGAGCTTTTTTGCAATGTTCCTCTGGGTATAATCCAAAATCTATATCATGTAGAAGCCCTACAATTTCCCAAAAATCTTTTTCTTCATCGTATCCTAGTTCAACGGCGTAGTATTTCATTACTCCTGCCACTGTAAGAGCATGCCTAATATGAAATTCGTCATCATTATATTTCAAAAACAATTCCAGTGCTTTTTCTCTAGTAATATTATTCATTTTTCACCCTTCTTTCTTCTTTAGTTGGAAGTTGTGCAATAATTATTGCAGTAAACATCAACACACATCCTATTATTTCTCTTGAATTAACTGTTTCATCGAGTAGAATTATTCCTGCTATTACGGCAATAACAGATTCCAGCGATAGTATCAAACAAGTCATAGTAGGCTCAACCTTTTTCTGCGCAATAATTTGTAATGTATAAGCAACACCACACGAAAAAATTCCTACGTACAGCATTGGAAATGCAGCTTCTCTAAGCCCTTCTTTTGTAATTTCTTCAAAAATAAGCATGCACGGAATAGAAATTATTCCAGCAACTAAAAATTGAACTGCCGATAACTTTACGCCATTCACTTTGCTTGTATAATGATCAATAACTAAAATATGAATAGCAAATCCAAATGCACTTCCGAGAACCAAAACATCTCCTATATTTACAGAGAAATCTTCAGTAATTGACAAAAGATATAGTCCTACAACAGCAAGGAGAACGCATCCCCAAATCTTCGTATGAACTTTTTTCCCAATAAGAAGTCCCATAACTGGAACAAATACAATATATAAAGCTGTAATAAATCCACCCTTTCCCGCCGTTGTATATATTAGTCCCATTTGCTGAATAGTACTTGCAAAAAAAATTACTACACCACAGTAAATTCCACCCGCAACAAGATTCCTTCTCTCAACAATTTTTGCTTCTAATGATTTTTCTCTATTATTTTCTTCACCATTCTCCTTTAACAATCTCTTTTCTCTTTTATCAATAAATACAATTATTGGTATCAAAAACAAAACACCAATTATCATTCTTATTCCGTTAAATGTGAATGGGCCTATGTGTTCCATTCCCGTTCTTTGTGCTACGAACGACGTTCCCCAGATAAAAGCAACCAAGAGTAACGTAAGTTCTCCGCCTATTTTTCCTTTCATTGTCACCTCTCTTGTTTAAAACATTGGAGCAAATATTCTAAGTATTGCTTGCCAAACTTTTTTGTGCCATGGCCAGGATTTTATTTCTGAAATTGTAATCTCTCGACACTCCTTCAATGTTTCTAAGTAATCATCTCTCATATCTTGTATCGCATTACATTTATACATCCACACAGCATTTTCAAAATGTAGATACAAACTTCTAAAATCCAAATTAATTGTACCACATACCGCCTGAATTTTATCTGTGATAAATAATTTCGAATGAATAAATCCAGGAATATACTGATATATCTTCACTCCAGCTTTTACTAGGTTTTTATAGTAAGACTGCGTGAGTAGAAACGCATTTTTTTTGTCTGGAATGTTTGGCGTTATTATTCTAACATCTACTCCCCTTCTTGCCGCCAACGCAAGTGATGTAAGAAGTTCATTTGGGATGATAAGGTATGGTGTAGTAATATAAACTTCCTCTGTTGCAGAATTTATCATGTTAAGATATACATTTTCACCAACATTATCATAATCTAATGGTGAATCATCATATGGCGTCACGTATCCTTTTGCTATTTTCCCTTTACCCTCAAAATTCTCAGGTCTAAACTTTTCATATTCTTGTGGTTCTACATCGTATAGTGCCCAGCTTTTCAAGAAACTAACAGTCAAACTCCATACAGCTTGCCCATCCATTCTAATTGCACAATCCTTCCATTTCCCATAAGGCGAATTAATATTTGCATATTCATCCCCTAAATTTATTCCACCCGCGTATCCTATGTGCCCATCAATTACACATATTTTTCTGTGATCTCTATTGTTTTGAAGCAAAGTATAATTTTTATATATTCTAAGTGGGTTTAGAACATGGCATTTTATCCCCCTTTTTCTAATCTCCTTAAAGTATTGAGGAGGGATTGTCAAAATACACCCTATATCGTCATAGAGAACTCTAACATCTACTCCAGCCTTAGCCTTTTCCTCTAAAACATTCAGAATAGATTGCCATATTTGCCCATCTCTTATTATGAAATACTGCATAAATATATGATGTTCTGCTGCTTTTAGATCTTCAAGTAATACTTGGAATTTTTCTTCCCCCGAAGACAAAAATTGAACATCTGTATTTTTATATGTAGGAAATCCTTCTAGGCCCAGATATTTTGAATGGCCTCCGCTCATTCTATCTTTACGCCTTACGTCTTCTACTACATCTTCCTTATTTTCAAGTAATCCTAAAGTCTCTTTTTCTATTTTGTCTTTTTTCTTTAATAATACTTCTGGAAGTCCTTTCCCACCATAGAGCAAATATAAAAAGGCTCCAAAAATGGGAACCAAAAGCATTATTACAATCCATCCAATTTTATATGCCGGATTATCGTCATTACTTATCACGTAAACTACAAGAATAAGTGCCAACATCAGCATGACAAAATACACAATCACAATATATTTTTCTAGCAAAAATACTAACGCAACGATAATCGAAAACTGTAGCAAAAATGGAATCAGAAAAAACACTATTCTATTAATAAAAAAGCTTAATATTTTTCTCATCTTTCCTTACATCTCCCCACTATTTTTTTCTTTCCTTAATTTCGGAATAAATTTACTTGCAAAACCCTTTCCTCTATTTTTTATATATACATACCCTAAAAATGAAAATGCTATTGCCCCGATAAAATTAACCCACATGTCGTGCATTGTATCATGTAGCCCTATATCTAAATATTTACCCCATACAATTTCATCATTTAATGTCACTTGGTTAATTTCGATTAGAACAGGAACGTTTTCGCCTGCCTCATTAAGTGCCACTGAATTCACCGTGTCAATCCATGTGTCTTTCTGCATATCGTTTCCAAACCATACATCCATAGCATATTCGAAAAACTCCCACATTACAGCTACTGTCATAGAAAAACAAAAAGCAAAGCTAGCTGTAAAAAAAGGCGTCATTGAAAACTTGATTTTTTCATTTTTGTTAAGCATATCTATTAATGCAAATCCGATAGCTGCGGCCAAGAACCCATTTATTGTATGAAGCATATCGTCCCAAGAATCAAAAAGAAGATAAAACTCATCTACTTCTCCTAATATTTGTGCTGCGAAGATAAAAAACAATATAATTATTTCTAAAAGGCTTGGAAGAACGATTTTAAGTCTTTTTTCTAATATCGAAGGAGCTAGAAAGAGAAGAAGCGCCAAAACACATATTCCTACATTATTCCAATTTTGAGTCATCGCCGAGCGAATAAGCACACCAATGACAAGAAGTCTTAATATGGTATAAATTACTTTAACAACTTTACTCTTTTCTTTTTTTATATTTTTTCTTTCTTCTTTATTTTTTTCTTTTTTTTCTTGTCTAGCTAAATATTTGGGGTCTCTTTCATTCTTTTCTTTCATTTTCCCACTCATTTCACATTTCAAAAAATTATATTCTTTTCAAAAAATCCCTCGGAGACTTTCCAAGGGATTTTGATAATTAACGTTTTGAGAATTGGCTTGCTTTTCTTGCTTTTTTTAATCCGTACTTATATCTTTCTTTCATTCTCGAATCTCTAGTTAGAAATCCTGCGTCTTTCAAAGCCTTTTTATAGCTATCTGCATCTGCTTCTACCAATGCTCTTGATATACCATGTCTTAAAGCTCCCGCTTGTCCTGTATATCCGCCACCCTCTACCGTTGCAACCACATCATATTTACCAACACAACCTGCAATTTCAAACGGTCTTTTTACTTCTCTTTTAACAATTTCCATCGCTAAATATTCATCAAGCGGTTTTTTATTTACTGTTATATTTCCTTTGCCAGGGATTAATCTAACTCTAGCAACTGATGATTTTCTTCTGCCTGTTCCAAAATATTGCACTTTATTTGCCATTTTAAATTCCTCCCTTCCTATAATACTTCTGGTTTTTGAGCTTTATGATTGTGCTCTGGTCCAGCATAAACTTTTAACTTCTTATACATTTGTCTGCCAAGTCTTCCTTTTGGAAGCATGCCTTTAACTGCATGTCTAACAATTTCCTCAGGTTTTTTTGCTTGAAGTTTGTCAAATGTTATTTCTTTCAGTCCACCTGGATATCCTGAATGACTTTTGTAAACTTTTTCTTTGAATTTTTTCCCTGTTACTTCTACTTTCTCCGCATTGATAACGATCACATAGTCGCCACAATCAACATGAGGAGTATAGATTGGTTTGTGTTTACCTCTGAGTACAGTTGCAATTTCTGTAGCCATTCTACCAAGAGTTTTACCCTCAGCATCAACTACATACCATTTGCGCACTACCTCATGAGGTTTTGCTACGAATGACTTCATTTTTTTCTCCCTTTCCACCTACTAAGTTTCAATACTTCTAATGCCAACGATCATCGTATAGCTTTTTACTAAAACTTTTTCGGCCCTATCTACTGAAATATGTTTTACACATTTTGGTCGATAGCTTCTAAAATAAATTTTTTAGTTGGGTCCCAAGAGTTTCCTCCGTTTCCCATCATGCCTACATTAAACAAGACACCCAATTATTTTACACTACTTTCTTTAAATTGTAAAGCAGTTTGTTTTTATTTTTTGCAATCTCACCACAATTTCACTTTCCATTTAATTTCTTCCCCTATATTTGTCCCCTAAATCTAAACTGTCCCTAGTTTCATTTTTACTAGCTCGGAAAACCTTCCCTCTTCCAGCCTCTAGATTCAAGAAATTTATCTGGTATTCTAAGTTTTATATTTTCGCTTAGCTCTTCAAAGTATCTGTCAAAGTTTGTTTCTGACCATAGGGCATTAGGATTACTTATGGAAAGCATGGTTTTTTCTATAGGGTAGTATTTCGCATCTTCTTCCATATAATATTCAAACGGATTCCTCTTTGCCCTCTTTTCCACATCCATTTGAATTTTGTCACCTTTTATATAACACCATATTTTGCCTTTTTCATACCTTAAATTATATACTCCCCATTCATATCCTACAAATTTTATATCAATTACCCTTTTATCTTCATCTATATTATCTATTTGTATTAACTGTACAGTTCCCTTTCGAAATTGTTTTTTCATCTTTTTGCACATTAATTCCGTTATGTTCTTTAAGTTTCCTTCTTCTATTTTCCCCTTATGTTTTCCTTTTACTTTTTCTTGTTTTGTAATCTCACCCATCTTCATTGGCATTTGATATCCATTCTTTTCATATTCTTCCAAAAACTTTTTGGGAATTCTATTCCTTACTTCCTTCATTATTTTTTTATATACTTTGCCACTATCAAACTGCCTTATTCCACCCTCAAAACTTTCATAACTTTCAACTTTCGCAAGCACTATATCTCCATTTGCTATTACTTTTAAATCGTCAAAATAGCTTTGGATTTCTATATTAAAATAATTGTATAAGGAATTTCCTACAATACTAAATCCTGGTTGTTTTATGTTTTCCATGTATTTTCCCTGTACTTTTTCTTTTGGATCTAGTGGGTTATATGGCAGTTTATACACTACCTCCTTCACTATTATTTGGTCTTCCTTTAATCCAAACCCACTTTTCATATTTTCCTTGCAACTATCTAAGATCTTTTGAACATACTGGCTTTTTTCCAAGCCGCCTACAGGCATAAGTTTCTTTCCGGTTTTTTCTAATTCTTTTTCTTTTAGCCAATAGCTCCTCATTTTCCAGTGTTTTCTTATTGTCCTTTTTTTTCTAACATCTTCTCTAGTCTCCAAAAACTCATCTGTAAGCCTTAGCCCTAGTTCTTCATCTAGCTTTTCCACATACATATCATAGTCTTCTTTACTATTAAGTTTCGTTCTCGTATTTAAGGTTACACTTACTTCATCATCAAGCTCTATCAAAGTTTCAATAGTAGATTTTTCTCCGAATTTTATCAACAAATTGAAGGTATCATATACAAACGCTCTATCTATAAATTCTATGTTACTATCTATTCTTATTTTCTGAAATGGTCCTATATTTGACAAATGTCCTAATTTATTTACTAATTTTTCCCTTATCAACTGCCTTTTTTCGTATAGTTCCCTTACTTTCTTCTCATCAATTATTATTCCTTCAGCTAGGGTTTCTGAGATGCTTTTTTTTATTATAGATGGACTATTGTATCCGTATAAATCTTCAGGGATGCCCCAAAAATCATTTTCTCTCTTTCTTCGCTTGTAATAACTATAGTCTATTCTGCCCAGTAACTCTTGCCATCTTTCCCAATATATTATATCTATATCTTCATTTTTCCAGTGATTTTTCCACATATATTCAACCCCCAACGGAGCAGACTCAGAGTTAGCTAGTTCAAAAAGTATATCACTAAGGCTGCTACTTTTTATTCTCTTTCTAAAACGCCCATATCTAACAATGTTAATAATATAGAGGTCTTTCTCTATTCCTATTGATGTGTGTGGCGATGGATAAACTCTTTCTTTTGTAATCCTTGGCGAGCACTTGTCCCCGGTTTCCAAATTTAAAATGTTAAAATATCTATTTAGTATCTCCGTTATTTCATCTAGGCTTTTGAGTTTTTCTTTTATGCATCTTGTTTTTTCAAGCAAGAAATATATTATTTCCGATGTAGTATGTGTACATATTTCCTCAGTAACCTTATTGTTTTTTGTAAATGTCACAATGTATACAACATCTTCAAATTCTTCGACCGTTATAGTTATTCCATTTGGAACTATATCCCCTTTTTCTGAAAAATACAGCGTTTCAAAATATTCGACTTCAAGTTTCTTTTCTTCAATTATTTTTGATAGTACAATTTTAATTTCTTCTAAAGCTATTTTTTTTTCTTCAATATTCAATGGTTATCTCCCCTCTATTTCAAAAAATTCTTCTTAAATACACTCCTAACAATTCATCTATAGGAACTCCCGTTTTATATTGCGTTCCTCCTCCAGGCTGACCAAACCAGTCAGCTGTTTTTCCCTCCCTTACATCTACATCTAATGGTTTTATTACCTCATATACATAATATTCTGCCCTATTTTTTTCGCCTAAAATATACAGATCTTCTTTTTTGCACAATTTTCTGTCTAACTTTTTGCTAGAATTATACCTTAATTTTTTTGCAAAAAAGCTTAAATGTAATAATTAGCCTCTTTAATGTAATAATTGGTCAAAACATCATTTATTTTTTTCTATTTAAAAATGGAATATTTAATTCTTCTATTGACATTCTATCCTTTAGTGCGTTAAACTGGTAAAGTAAAGGTTTGGGATTGCCTTACTATTATGTTATAATTTAACTAAGAAATTTGCAGTTCAACCATATAATACGCATCAACATTATACAAAAGGAGCAACAAATGCCCATTAATCAAAAACTTACGCCAAGTGGTACAAAAGATATACTTTTTGAAGAAGCAGAATTTCTTAGAAGTATTGAACAAAAATTAAATAAACTATTTTCAAATAGTGGTTATAGGGAAGTAATGACCCCTTCCTTAGAATACATGTCCTTATTTTCTGACAACAAATCTTTCCTTAGCCCTAACGAAATGTACAAAACATTTGACACAAAAGGAAATGTTTTAGTAGTTCGCCCCGATAGCACCATACCTATCGCGCGAATGGTTAGTACAAACTTAAAAAATCATCCAGAGCCAATTAAACTATTTTATAACCAAAAAACTTTTAAAGTTAACGAAAAACACTCGGGAAAAGCAGACGAAGTTATTCAAACAGGAATAGAGCTTATAGGCTCTCCTACTATAGAAGGTGACAAAGAAACTCTAACACTTGCCTTGGAAACACTCTCCCTATTAAAAGGATTTGCTTTATCACGGTTTGAAATAGGATATGTTGCTTTTTTCGATGTGTTATGTCAAGCATTATCAATTACAGGGTCGGAAAAAGAACACCTACGAATTTTAATTTCAGAAAAAAGAATTACTTTGCTTAAAGAGGCACTATCACATATTTCGGACAACCAATGCAAGGAAGCACTTCTAGCGCTCCCATCATTATTTGGAGGCGAGGAAATAATGGATAAAGCTGCAGAGATTTTTGCAAATACACCAGCTGAAAAGGAAATGATTTATTTTGCACAAATTTACAATTTCCTGAAAGAAGCATCTAACAACATGGACGACATTAGGATAATAATTGATTTAGGAGAACTCGGCACAAAGCCTTACTATACTGGAGTGTTTTTTTCGGGTTATGTCAATTCAGTTGGGGAAGCCTTAGTCAAAGGGGGGCGATACGACAGCTTATATTCAATGTTTGGAATGACAAAAACAGCAATAGGTTTTGGAGTTAATGTGGATTTACTTCCAAAAACAGAAAGTGAAACTTCACAATATCCTACTCTAAGAATTGCTTTAACAAAAGGAAGAATAGAAAAAAAAGCATTGGAGTTGTTTTCTAAGATAGGCCTTTCCACTGACGAACTGCAAAACAAGGGAAGAAAGTTAATAATACCTGTTGGAAACAACATTGAAGTAGTTTTAGCAAAATCAAACGACGTAATAACTTACATAGAAAATGGTGTCTGTGATTTAGGAATCGTTGGCTACGATTCTATTTTAGAAGCAAATGCCGATTGTTATGAGTTGTTAGATTTGAAAACAGGCAAGTGCTCATTTTGTGTTGCTGCAAAAACTGAAACAAATCTATATAGCGATAATATCAAAAAGGTTGCATCAAAGTTCCCAAATGTCACAAGAAAATTTTTCAAAAAAGAAGGATTTGATGTAGATTTAATCAAAATAGATGGAAGCGTAGAACTTGCACCATTACTAGGTCTTGCAGACGCTATAGTAGACCTTGTCGAAACAGGAACAACATTGAAAGAAAACAATCTGGAGGTAAAAGCAACAATATGTGAAATATCCACAAGATTAATAGTTAACAAAGCAAGTTTAAAATTAAGAAAAGATGAGATAGATAAAATTATAGACAAATTAAATAAAGTCATCTCCGAATGAAACCCGTAACTTTTTTCAAAAAATATTATTAAATTATAACCATACGAAACGAGAGAGTATACTATGAAATATATAACACCTGATAATTTATCACAACTTAAACCATACCACGCAGCGACATATCATCCAGCCGTAAGAATGGACGCAAATGAAGGATGCTTCCCTATTCCAGAGAAAATTTTAGATGAGTTTAAAAACGCTCTAGCTGATTTTGACTTTAACCGATACCCTGATCCCTCTGCAAAAGATGTATGTGTAAGTTTTGGCGAATACTATAACATAGATCCCAATCATATTGTATTAGGAAATGGTTCTGATGAGCTTCTTTCAATTATAATTTCAAACATGGTGGGAAATCAAAAGTTGTTGATTTTTGCCCCTGATTTTTCGATGTACAACTTTTATGCTGATTTGGCAGGAATAAATCTAGTTATTGTCAAAAAACCCGACTGCATAACAGATTTTAATGGCGATTTTATTATTAACTCAATCAAAGAGCATGATCCCTCTATAGTGCTTTTCTCAAATCCCTGCAATCCAACTTCGCATGGGATCACAACAGATGAAATACACAACATTCTAAATTCAACAGAGGCTCTCATTGTCTTAGATGAAGCTTATATGGATTTTGGCGAGGAAAGCTTTATACCATATTATAGCGAATACAACAACCTAATAATACTAAAGACAGCTTCTAAAGGAATTGGTTTTGCGAATGCACGCCTAGGCTTTTTTATTAGCAATAATTATTATATTGACCTTCTAAAAAAAGTGAAATCTCCTTACAATGTAAACGGTTTAACTCAATTGCTTGGAAATATAATATATAGCAACAAAAAAATAATCGAAAATCGAATCAATTCCATCAAATCAGAAAGAAAAAGATTGTATGATGCATTAATACCTTACTTTGATATAAATGCTCCTTCAGGTAATTTCCTGTTTGCAAAAGCACAAAATAGCACCGAAATAAGCAATATGCTTCTAAGCAAAGGAGTAGCAATAAAGCCATTCGGAGATTATTTAAGGATAACTGTTGGAACAGAAGACGAGAACACAGCCTTTTTAAATGCAATGCAAGAAATAGGTGTTATTAAGTAAAGTTTGAAAAGGAGAAAGTAAAATGAGAAAAAGCGAAGCTAAGCGAACCACAAAGGAAACTAACATACAAATCACGTTAAATTTAGATAATCCAGAAGTCGGAGAGATATCTACGGGAATTGGGTTTTTCGATCATATGCTAACAGCATTTTTCAAGCATTCGGGCTTTGGAGGATCAATTCTTTGTGTTGGCGATTTAGAAGTTGACGATCACCACACTGTCGAAGACATTGGCCTAGTTTTAGGCACTGCATTCAAAGATGCCATAGGTGATAAAGTCGGAATTGCCAGATTTGGTTCATTCTACTGCCCTATGGATGAAGCCCTTGCGTTTTGTTCTATAGATATTTCAGGAAGGCCATACTGTGTTTATAGCGCTGATTATATGTGGAAAAATATTGGCGAATTAGAAAGCGACTCTATTGCAGAGTTTTTCAAAGCTTTTGCATCAACTAGTCTCATTACACTTCACCTAAAGTGTCTTTACGGTGAAAATGACCATCATAAATGCGAAGCACTTTTCAAAGCTTTTGCACACGCACTAAGAATAGCTGCAAAAGACGAAGGCACTGGACTTCTCACTACTAAAGGTTCTTTATAACCCCAGCATGGACTAATCGCACAAGTACCTTAACGCGATTTACATTAGAATTACTTATCGCTAGATATAATATATACGTTTATATATTATTTGAAATATACATTACTAATATTCAAATAGGAGATTACTATGGCACTAACAAAAAGGATTATACCCTGCCTTGATATCGCGAACGGACGGGTTGTAAAAGGAATAAATTTTGAAGACATCAAAGACGTTGGAGATCCTGTAGAGTGCGCCATAATGTACAACAACCAAGGTGCTGATGAAATTACGTTTCTAGATATTAATGCAACAAATGACAACCGAGGCACTACTGTCGAAATGGTAAAAAGAGTAGCACAGAAAGTCTTTGTTCCACTTACCGTTGGCGGCGGAATCAGAACTGTAGAAGATTTTGCCTCTCTACTTCGTGCAGGCGCAGACAAAATTTCTGTAAACTCAGCAGCAGTTAAAAACCCTCAGCTTATTAAAGATGCAGCCGAGAAATTTGGAAGCCAATGTGTTGTTGTTGCTATAGATGCAAAAAGAGATAGCGACGGAAAGTATGTTGTAACCACAAATGGCGGAAATGTTCTTACAGAAAAAGAAGCGATTTCATGGGCAATAGAAGCAGAACAGTTAGGCGCAGGCGAAATACTCCTCAATTCAATAGATGCAGATGGAACCAAAACTGGATTTGACATTGAAATGACAAACGCTATATGCAACGCTGTTTCAATTCCTGTAATTGCTTCGGGTGGTTGTGGCAACTTAGATGACTTTTCAGAAGTTTTCGAACAAACCAACGCAGATGCAGCATTAGCCGCCTCGCTTTTTCACTATAGAGAATTAGAAATAGGAGAAGTTAAAAATCACCTCTTATCAAAAAATATAAGTGTTCGATTATCAAACTCAGTAATTAAAGAAAAATCTGCTTCTGAAAATAACGGAAGAGGAATAACAAATGGCAAAATTCACTTAAACAAAAAGTATAGTGATTTAAATATTGCTGACTCTAGTATATCCCTTGATTTTCTTTTTAAAAAAAGTGATTTAATCCCAGCAATCATTCAAGACGCAAACACAAACGAAGTTTTGATGTTAGCATATATGAATTTGGAGAGTCTTACTAAATCATTAGAAACAGGATATACCTACTTTTACTCCAGATCTAGAAATGCACTTTGGCACAAAGGAGAAACAAGTGGACACACGCAAAAAATAATATCTATCCTCGCCGATTGCGACTTAGATACACTCCTACTTAAAGTTGAACAAACAGGAAACGCATGCCACACTGGTTCTTCATCTTGTTTTTTCAATATAGTAGACTAAAATACTCTTGAGCTTTCCTTTTCACTACCAATGCAAAAAACGTTTTGATGTGAATTATGTATTTTAAAGGAGAAAAAATGATAGCATTAATAGATTACGGAGCAGGAAATTTATTTTCAGTGAAAAACGCCTTGGATTTTTTAGGTGCTGATGTTGTAGTAACTAAAAACAAAGCTGAATTAGAAAATGCTTCTGGATTAATCCTTCCTGGTGTTGGAGCTTTTAAACAGTCCATGCAAAACCTTGAAGAGAGCGGCCTAATTGAAACTCTTCTTTCATCTACCCAAAAAAAACCTTTACTAGGAATTTGTTTAGGTATGCAAATGCTATTTGAAGAAAGCCATGAGTTTGATATTACAAAAGGTTTAGGCCTTTTAAATGGAAGCGTAACAAAAATAAATTCAAACGGACTGAAAATCCCACATATGGGATGGAATAGTCTTAAAAAAAACAAAGAATGTGCTTTGACAAATGGTATCGAAGACAGCCCTTACGTATATTTTGTCCATTCATATAAAGCAAACGCTCTCCCTGAAGACGTTGTCTATTATACAGAATATGGTGAAAAATTACCTGCTCTAGTTTCAAAAGGCTACGTGTACGGTGCCCAATACCATCCAGAAAAGAGTTCCGCGGTGGGTCTAAAAATGTTAAGTAACTTTATTAAATTATGTAAATAAAGCTTATTACGTATTATTGTAAATAGAAACAAAACAAGCTTCCTATATTGCATTTTCTGAACCACTACAATTAGAAAGGAGAGCACAAAAGTTAGTAGAAACATATTGTGCAAAATAAACGATGATTATTTTCCCTGCAATAGACATTATTGATGGCAAATGTGTTAGATTAGTTAAAGGCGAATATGAAACTGCACATGAAGTGTACGAAAGTCCTCTTGCAGCCGCAAAATCTTTCGAATCACAAGGCGCAAAATATCTTCATGTTGTAGATTTAGACGGAGCAAAAGCCGGTCATCCAATCAACGTATCAGTTATTAAAGATATAATCAAAAATACAAATTTGAAAGTTGACTTAGGCGGAGGGATTAGGACATTAGATCATGTAAATGAGTGGTTAAGTGTAGGAGTTTCTCAAGTTGTGTTGGGATCTGTAGCTGTGAAAAATCCAAACATTGTAAAACAAGCCGTCTCTTCCTTCGGCGAAAAAATCATAGTGGGAATAGATGCAAAAGATGGATACGTAGCTGTAGAAGGATGGACAAAAAAAAGCACCATTGACTATACTGTCCTCGCCTCTATGATGTCATCTTTTGGCGTTGAAACAATAACATACACAGATATTGGAAGAGATGGAACACTAACTGGCGTAAATCTCGAACATCTAAAACAACTAAAACTTTTCTTGCCTGAACTTAAACTCATTGCAAGCGGAGGAGTCTCTGGACCAGAAGATATAAAAAAATTGAGAGATATGAATATATATGGTGCCATTTGTGGCAAATCGCTTTATTCTGGAAAATTAACTTTGGCCGAAGCTTTGGAAATTTCGAGATAACATTTTTCACAAAATCCAAGAGGTTAATGTGCTCGCCTGCCTGTCTACCTATTTATAGACAAGTCGCCATGCGGGTCGGCAGACAAACAATATATCACCAAAATTATTTTAGGAGAATAATCATGAAGTCAATTGAAAATCTATATAGTGTCATACTTGACAGAAAAGAAAATCCTACAGAAGGATCCTACACTTCTTATTTGTTTGAATCGGGATTAGATAAAATTTTAAAAAAACTTGGAGAAGAATGTTCTGAAACTATTATCGCAGCTAAAAATTCTACTATATCTTCTTCCCCAGCATTAGACAATAATTTATCTCAAAACAATACTGTAGAATTGAAAGAGGAAGTTTGTGATTTGATCTTTCATTTATTAACTTTGCTCGCAGAGAGAAATATCGCACTTGGAGAAATAGAAGATATTTTAAATGAGAGAAGCAATAAAATTGGTAACTTAAAAACAAAAACAGTTTCCAATCCTAACTCATAATTGGAGTCTTTAATCTATGGGAGTTCGTCATAAGCGAATATTTCATTCTTGACGATTTTCAAAGTGACTAATGAAAATTTATTTACCCTACACAGCGAATAGTTTACTTACTTTACACAATGGAAACGCGTTTTTACACATGTTTCACATGATGTTCAGACATATTTCGAACAAATTTTGCATGTTCACACACGCTCTATAGCCTTGACACTTTAACGATAAATGGGTATAATTCAATGTGTAAAAAGGAAGTAATTTTCGCTGTACATCAACCTTTCCAACGTTATGGGCTTGATGTGTATGCAGTCTATGATACAACAAGACTTTTCTGTGCGGCCTTGACTTGCAGAAAAGCTTTTTTATTAAGGAGGAATTTATTTTGGATTTAAAAAACATCAAATTTTGGACCAAATCTAGCGATGAAGTATTTGAAATATACGAAACAAGCAGAAAAGGTCTGTCCCCTGAAGAGGCAAAAAAAAGAATAGACGAATATGGCTCTAACAGCTTAATCGAAGAATCTAAAGACAGTATTTTTAAAATATTCTGTATGCAGTTCAAAGACCTGCTTGTGCTTATTCTCTGTATTGCCGCTGTTATATCTATGATATCTGGCAAAGGAGAAAGTACAATTGTAATATTTGCAGTGTTACTTTTAAATGCTATTCTTGGTACTGTTCAATATGTAAGAGCAGAGAAATCGTTAGAAAGTTTAAAAGCAATGTCTAGTCCGTCTGCAAAAGTTTTTAGAAATGACGCTCTAGTTGAAGTTGCTTCTAAAGAACTAGTTCCGGGCGATATAATATTACTTGAAGCTGGTGACTTAATCGTTGCTGATGGAAGAATAATTGATAATTTTTCTTTAAAAGTAGATGAAGCTGCATTAACGGGCGAATCCGAAAGTGTCGAAAAAATTTCAGACTCTATCCCAGGAGAAGAAATTACTGTCGGCGATAGAAAAAACATGGTTTTCTCTGGCTCACTAGTTACTTACGGACGTGCATTGGCAGTTATTACTGGAACTGGAATGGATACACAACTAGGCAAAATTGCGGCCTTGATGAACCAAACAAAACAAAGAAAGACTCCGCTTCAAATTAGTCTTGATAATTTTTCGAAGAAATTGGCTGCCGGTATACTAATAGTATGTGTGATTGTATTTGCTCTTTCTGTTTTCCGTACGGGAATGCCAGTAATTGATTCTCTGATGTTTGCTGTAGCACTTGCTGTTGCCGCAATACCTGAAGCACTTTCTTCAATCGTTACTATAGTCTTAGCAATAGGAACACAGAAAATGGCTAAAGAAAAAGCCATAATTAAAGAACTAAAGGCAGTAGAAAGTTTAGGCTCTGTCTCTGTTGTTTGTTCAGACAAAACAGGTACATTAACACAAAACAAAATGACTGTTCAAAAATTATATATAGATGGAAAAATATTAGATGATACTACCTTGGACATAGACATTGATGTTCAAAACTTATTCCTACATATCGCACTATTAAGTAGTGACGCAACTACAGACAGATCTACAGGAGAAGAAATCGGTGATCCTACCGAAATCGCACTTGTTCACATAGGCGATAACATGGGCATAGATGAAGTTACTTTTAGGGCAAAACATCCTAGACTTTCCGAGTTAGCTTTTGACTCTGACAGAAAACTAATGAGCACATTGCATGAATTAGGTGATAAACCTGTTATGCTTACTAAAGGCGCTATAGATGTTCTACTTGCTCGCGCTACTCAAGTTAGAACTTCCGCCGGTGTTGCTCCTATGACAGATGAGCTTCGTGCCGAAATCGAAAAGACAAATGTTGCTTTTTCAGAAAACGGCCTTAGAGTTTTGGCATTCGGGTGTAAAGTATTTGATGAAATGCCTAACCAACTAGTGTTTGAAGACGAAGACGATTTTATTTTTGTTGGATTAGTAGCTATGATAGATCCTCCAAGACCTGAAGCAAAAGAAGCTGTTGCAAATGCAAAAAGAGCAGGTATCAACACAATTATGATAACAGGAGACCATAAAGTAACTGCTACTGCAATAGCTAGAGAAATCGGAATCTTTGAAGAAGGAGATAAGTCTTTAACTGGAGTAGAACTTAATCAGCTTTCAGATGACGAACTTGACGAGATACTTCCTCTCGTTTCTGTATATGCCAGAGTTTCCCCTGAACACAAAATAAGGATTGTAGACGCATGGCAAAAAAGAGGCAATATTGTTTCTATGACTGGCGACGGGGTAAACGATGCTCCAGCGTTAAAGCGAGCAGACATTGGAGTTGCAATGGGAATTACAGGAACAGAAGTAAGTAAAGACGCAGCCGCTATGATACTGGCAGACGATAACTTTGCAACGATTATTGGCGCTGTTGCGAACGGACGTGCAGTTTATGCAAATATCAAAAATGTAATTGGATTCCTTCTTTCTGGAAATACTGCTGGTGTTTTGGCAGTTGTTTATGCAGCAATTGTTGGCTTAGCAGCACCTTTTGAAGCAGTCCATTTATTGTTTATTAACCTTTTGACAGATAGTTTACCTGCAATAGCGATAGGCATGGAACCATCTCGTGACAATTTGCTTAACAACAAACCTCGAGATCCTAACCAATCTATCTTAGATAGAGCTCTAATCAAATCAATAGGCTTGCAAGGCGTATTAATTGCTATCGTTACTATGTGCGCTTACTATATTGGTTTGGAAACCAATCCAGCTACCGCTGCAACTATGGCTTTTGCAACATTGTCATTAGCGAGATTATTCCACGGATTTAACTGTAGAGGAGAAGCTTCTATATTTGCACTAGGATTCAAAAATAATCCATCATCAATATATGCATTTATAGCTGGAACACTTCTATTATTTGCAGTATTGCTAATTCCAATCTTCCACGGATTATTCTTGGTTGAGCCATTAACCTCTATCAACTTATCTTACATTGTGGGACTAGCATTTATTCCAACATTCTTAATCCAGATAACTAGGCTTATCAGAGGCAAGAAATAAGGAGTTGGATAGTATAGAGAAATATTTAGATTATTAATGCCCCACCATTTCGGAGAATGGTGGGGCATTT
>CAYJEX010000008.1:0-67131 GCA_964369465.1 uncultured Oscillospiraceae bacterium | reverse complement strand
TAGCGCCGATGATACTCGGTGGGCGACTGCCCGGGAAAGTAGGACGCTGCCAGTTCACGAAATAACCGACTTAGGTCGGTTATTTTATTTTTGAGAATATATTTGTCGAAGTCTCATTGCCGAAACAAGTTGCGTAGGATTTTCCACTATTCACAAGGTACTTAAGATCAGAGGAATGAATGTGAAGTCAAGTGCGTGACGACAATATATTTATAAAATAAAAACCCGACTCAGGTCGGGTTTTTATTTTATGTGTTGATTGTGGCAATTTTAATGGTAGACTATTTCTATATTGTCTGGATGCATAATGTCAATAGTCATAGAGCTAATTCTTTCGTCATATTGAATACTAAGATAGTATCCTTCGTTGTTTTCAGCAGCATAAGTATATCTATCTATATTTTCAGGGCGAACATTAAAACCTTTATCAATGCATGCTTCGACATATGCATCATAGTCGCTTTGCGTAGTTTTTCCTATAGAAATATTCAACATAATTTCACTATTCAAATTAATTATACCTTCATTTGATTTGGGAACGGGGAGGAGATTTGAAATGTCAGTATCTGGCCATTTAATTTCTTTGAATTCAGGTGGTGCTGATAAACTTATATCTATTGAAGATTCAAAATTGTTGTAGTAAACAGTAATACTATAATTATTTTGATTATATGAAGTAAAGTAATCTTGATCGTTATATGTATCAATATTGTATCCATATTCTATACATTCTTGAATATAATCATCATACTGCTTGCTTGTTGCTTGGTATATCGATAATGATAGTAGGTATTCTTGCTCGTAAACAGCAATACGTCTACTTTCGATTATAGGTAGATACTCACCTAGTTTGAGTTGATCCCAATTTACTTTTGGGAGAGCTGTGTATTTTATATACATCACTTCATCCTTTTGTATATAAGTTATTTCCATCGATCCGCCATATTGCTGGCTTTGTCCCCAATATGTTTTATCATCAAATGGATCCATTTCAAGACGTTTTTCTTTGCAAAAATCTATATAATTCAACATTTCTTCTTTGGAAATTCCTATAATTTTTATTTGTAAAGCTTCTTCGGTATTTTCAATTATCTGAGCTGTGTCACTTTGTATATGTGGTATTTCTTCAGATAAAAGAATAAGTTCCCAATTGAGTTTTTCAGGTGGGGCCGTATTGCTGATATATTGTTGATATGCTATAATTCCCAAAATAGTAATAATAATAATTATTATAGGGGCAACAATAATGACTTTAGAGATTTTTTTTTGTTTTTCCATAAAATTCTCCTTTCGAATTATAAAATGTAATTTTTCAAGCAAATTGAGGGGGTTTGGTTAGTTTTTAGTATTACCAAAGTTGCTTTTAATCTATTCCAGTATATCATAAATAATATAATATTATATTATTTATTCTGTTGTCACTATTGTTTTCACATAATATATATAATGTTATAATAATAAAGAAGGAAAAAACAAAACAATATATTGTATTTGAGGTGGAATAATGGATGAAAATCAAGTGAAAGATGAAAACTTTCAAAATAATGAAAAAATAGAGGATATCAATCAAGTAGAAGATGAGAATATTCATAATAGTAAAAAAGTAGAGGACGATAATCAAGAGGAAGAAGAAATCTTGAAATTCAATAAAAATATTTTTAGAAGAAAATCAACTGTAATTATAATGTCGTTGATAGTGTGTATAACTGTACTCACTATAATTGCTTTAAGTTTTTTGCCCAAAATAGATGTCAACGAAAAATATAAAAGCCAGGGCATAACATTTGAAATCGGTAGCAAAGAGTCATTTCCAGAAATTCAGGAATTGCTGTCAGAAGGAAGCTCTGCTGAACATCTGGATGGCGTAAAACTAAATCCCTCGGAAATTAATTTTGATAAAGTGGGAGTCTATAAGCTGTACCTTGAATATGAGAATCTTACTGCTTCTATAGATGTTCATATTGTTGATACAACTGCACCATTAATAATGGCTGATAATGTAAATGTTATGCTTGGAGAAGAATACACAGAAAGTGTTTGGAGAGAATTTTTTTACATTAAAGACATGAGTGAGTATACAGTAAAAATTGAAACTGATTATATTGCAAACCAGTTAGGAACATATTCGGTTAAGGCAGAAGCAACTGATATATATGGAAACAAGTCCGAAAAAGAAATAGAGGTTGTAATGGTTGAAGATGAAAGATTAGTAGGCGTTCCAGAAGATACTGACAATTTTTTGTTATATTTGAGTAAAACAAAAGGAAAACTTGCAAGAACGTATGTGCCTAATAATTTGGTGGATCTTGGATCTTATGGAAGTGGTGTGTTGAAAGAAAATGTTTTGGAAGAATATAAAAAACTATATGATGATGCGAAAAAAGATGGGATAGATTACTTTATTGTATCTGCGTATAGGGATTATGATCTTCAGGAAGAACTTTTTGATCGCTATACTGCTACTAGAGGAATTGAATGGGCAGAAAAATCTAGTGCAAGACCAGGAACTAGTGAACATCAAACAGGACTTACATTTGATGTTTCAACGGCAAATCTTGGGTTTACGTTAGACCAAGCAATGGGTGACATGAAAGAAGGGATATGGCTAGAAGAAAATGCCCATAAATATGGATTTATTGTCAGATACCCTGAAGGCAAAACAGATATCACAGGTTATAAATATGAACCATGGCACTTGAGATACTTAGGGGTAGATGTAGCGACGGAAATTCATGAAAGAGGAATCACTTTTGACGAATATATGATGGAACTATAGATAGGCATAAAATATACTTGCTAAATTTGTGCCTTTTGCTGTGAAATAAAAATCCAACTCTTTTGTTGCTCAAATTACATTTATTTTGTACAATTCAACAAAAACAAAAAAAAAATATTGTGTTTTATAAAAAATATGGTATTATATAAGAGATATTAAGACTTAAATTAAATCATATAATGAAAGGAAATAATACGAAATGAAAAAGAAACTTATAATGGTATTAGTTATCTTAATGGTTATGACAACTGCATTAGCAGGTTGTGGTGGATCATCAGATGATGATACAGTAAAAATTGGCGGACTAGCTCCTCTTACAGGTGATGTGGCAGTATATGGTATTGCAACAAAACAAGGTGCTGAAATGGCATTTGAAGAAATCAATGCTGCGGGAGGAATCTTAGATGGTAAACAAATTGAATTTATTGTATATGACGAAAAAGGTGATACGACTGAAGCAATAAATGGATTCAATAAACTTATGGGCGATGGAGTAGTTGCATTGTTAGGTGATGTAACTAGTAAACCAACTCTAGCTGTAGCGACAGAAGCGGCAGCAGTTAACCTTCCAATGATAACGGCAACAGCATCAACTGCTGATGTAACATTGACAGGAGACAATGTGTTCCGTACTTGCTTTATAGATCCATTCCAAGGAAAAACAATGGCTGTGTTTGCAAAAGAAAATTTGGGAGCTGAATCAGTTGCTATTATGTATAATACGAGTGATGATTATTCTCAAGGTATGGCATTAGCATTTAAAGAAAAATCTGAAGAACTTGGTATGGAAGTTACAAACTATGAAGGATATGGAAATGAAGACGTTGATTTCAAAGCTCAATTAACTGCGATTAATCAAAACAACCCTGACGTATTGTTCTTGCCAGAATACTATACTAAAGTTGCGTTGATTGCTGCTCAAGCTCAAGAAGTTGGTTGTGATGCACAGCTAATTGGTGGAGATGGATGGGATGGAGTATTAGAAACAGTAACATCTGCGGATGTTGTTGAAGGAACTTACTTCTGCAGCAATTATTCAGTTGATGACACTAGTGAAAAAACACAAGCATTTGTAGCTGCTTATGAAGAAAAATATGGTGAAACACCAAATCAATTTGCAGCACTTGGATATGATACTGCATATATATTAGCAAACGCTATTGATAATGCTGGTTCAACTGATGCTGATGCAATTATTGCAGCTCTTGCTGCCACTGATTATGTAGGAGCTACAGGTAGTGTAAAATTTGACGAAAATGGAGACCCTATCAAGAGTGCTGCTATAATAAAAATACTTGGAGGAAAGCACACATTTGACAGTAGCGTATTGCCAGAATAGAAGAACTTAATAATATCGATTATCAATTTCCGCAGTATTCTATGTACTGCGGTTATTGTTGTCTTATGGTGAAAAAGGAAGTGACAATATGGAGTTGTTTTTGCAACAAATGATAAATGGCTTACAAGTTGGAAGTATATATGCATTGATTGCATTGGGATATACGATGGTATATGGAATTGTAAAGCTAATAAATTTTGCGCATGGTGAGTTAATAATGGTGGGGGGATATATAGCGTTATCATCCATACCTTTTTTGATACAAATGAACATGCCACTTTGGCTTTGCGCGATAGTTTCTATTGTGTTCTGTGCTCTTTTAGGGATGGCAACAGAAAGAATAGCATACAGGCCTCTTAGAAACTCACCTAGGTTATCGTCTTTAATAACGGCAATTGGTGTTAGTTTGTTTTTACAAAATGCATTTATGCTTATATATAGTCCGAATCCAAAACCTTTCCCGCCACTTTTTGAAGTAGAGCCTATAGAGATAGGATCAATATATGTGAGTTTTGGAAGTGTAATTACAATTGTGATTAGTGTAATAATAATGATTCTTTTGCAAGTTTTTGTCCAGAAATTTAAGTTGGGCAAGGCCATGCGCGCAGCATCAGAGGATATTGGTGCAGCACAGCTTATGGGGATAAATGTGAATCATACAATAGGAATGACATTTGCGATTGGATCGGGTCTTGCGGCAGTTGGAGCCATCTTTTATGGGATTTCATATCCACTGATTGAAATAACGATGGGAACAATGTTAGGGCTTAAGGCTTTTGTAGCAGCGGTATTAGGTGGAATTGGAATTATTCCAGGGGCAATGATTGGAGGTTTGATGATAGGTATTATTGAAAGTTTAACAAAGACCTATATATCGTCTCAATTGGCAGATGCAGTAGTTTTTGCAGTTTTGGTACTTGTACTAGTCTTTAAACCATCTGGTATTTTGGGAAAAAATACCAGAGAGAAAGTGTAGGTGGCTGTGATGAAGATTAAAAAAGAAAGAAAGAATGTTGCAATCATCAATAGACCATCGAATATAAAGATGGCATATCTTGTTAATGCTATCTCAGTTATTGGACTTTTTATTTTGTTGCAAGGACTTATGATGACAGGTCATATTAACCATTATATTACGGGGATACTTATCATTATATGTATAAATGTGATTTTAGCAGTAAGTCTAAACTTGACAACAGGCGTATTGGGGCAAATTGCACTAGGTCATGCGGGGTTTATGTCGATAGGAGCATACACAGCAGCATTAGTAACGAAAACGTCTGAAGAACCGACACTTATGCTATACTTTATTGCATTAATAATCGGTGGAATAATGGCAGGATTCGTAGGACTAATTATCGGATTGCCCGTGTTAAGGCTTAGAGGCGATTATTTAGCAATAATTACTTTGGCATTTGGAGAGATAATCCGTGTAATTATTGAATTTTTAAGTATAACAGGTGGAGCCCAAGGGCTTAGAGATATTTCAAAAATGTCTACATTTCCAATTGTATTTTGGATAACAGTTTTAGTGATATTCTTCATGTTTACACTAGGTAGATCAAGGCATGGAAGAGCAATTATTTCTATACGTGAAGACGAAATTGCGGCAGAAGCGGCAGGGATTAAAACTAGCTATTATAAAACTATGGCATTTGTTATCGCGGCTTTTTTTGCTGGAGTAGCTGGGGGAATGTTTGCGCATTATATAGGCATATTGGGAGCAAGCAACTTTGGATTTATGCGATCGATTGAAATATTGGTAATGGTTGTATTAGGTGGAATGGGTAGCTTTACGGGCTCTATTATCGCTGCGGTGTTGTTGACGGCATTGCCAGAAATTCTTAGAGAAGTTGAAGCGTATCGTATGCTTGCATATTCTGGCATTCTAATATTGATGATGATATTTAAGCCTACAGGAATTTTTGGACGTTACGAAATTTCGCTAGTGACATTACCAAGAGATGCAAAAAAATATGTATTAACAAAAAAAGAAACAATTGAGAATTGGCGAAGAAATAAAAAATCAGGGAAGAGAGGTTAGGCATGGGAATAATATTGAAAACAACAGATTTGGGAATCTCATTTGGTGGACTAAAAGCTGTTTCTGGATTCAATTTGGAACTCCATGATAACGACCTTATGGGCTTAATTGGACCTAATGGTGCTGGCAAAACGACAGTATTCAACTTATTGACTGGAGTCTATAAACCTACAGAAGGAAAAATAGAGCTAGAAGGAGGTGATATTGTTGGGAAATCAGCTTGTCAAAGAGTTAAACTTGGATTGGCAAGAACTTTTCAAAACATTAGACTTTTCAAAAATTTAACAGTTATTGACAATGTAAAAATAGCATTTAATCAACAAATGAAAACAACCTTAATAGAATCAATGTTAAGGTTGCCAAGATATTGGAGAGAAGAAAAGGAAATTGAAAGAAAAGCATTAGAGCTACTTGCTGTGTTTGAACTAGAAGAGTATAGAGATTATGCGGCAGGAAACCTACCTTATGGAAAACAGAGAAAGCTTGAAATCGCTAGAGCTTTGGCAACTAATCCAAAAGTATTGCTTTTAGATGAGCCAGCAGCGGGGATGAACGGTACGGAAACACAAGAACTTATGGATACTATTAAGTTTATTCGTAAGGAATTTAATATTGCAGTACTACTAATAGAACATGATATGCGCCTTGTTACAGGAATTTGTGAAAAAATAATGGTGTTAGATTATGGCGAAACAGTATCGCAAGGAGACCCAGAGACAGTTATTAATGACCCTAATGTTATTAGAATTTACTTGGGAGAGGAATAGGAGGAAATTGTGTTAAAAGTTAATGATATAAATGTATATTATGGTGTTATACACGCAATAAAAAATATTTCTCTAACAGTTAACGAAGGAGAAATTGTGTCGTTAATTGGTGCTAACGGTGCAGGGAAAACTACAACTCTCCAGGCGATTTCTGGAATGTTACCAATACGAAGTGGGAATATTTCTTTTGAAAACAAGAATATATTGTCGATTCCTTCTCATAAAATATTAAAAATGGGTATTGCCCATGTTCCAGAAGGTAGAAGAGTTTTTGCAAGTATGACAGTTAAAGAGAATCTAGAAATGGGAGCATATACAAGAAAAGACAATAATGAAATACTTCAGAATCTAGAAAATGTATTCAAAAGGTTTCCGAGGTTAGAAGAAAGGAAAAAACAAATTGCTGGAACTTTGTCTGGTGGAGAACAACAGATGCTTGCAATTGGTAGAGCAATTATGTCTAATCCTAAAATGATGATTTTGGATGAACCTTCAATGGGACTTTCGCCAATATTTGTAAAGGAGATATTTAGCATAATTAAAGAACTTAATGAGAGTGGTATTACAATACTTCTTGTAGAACAAAATGCGAGTAAGGCGCTGTCTATTTCAGATAGAGGATATGTTTTAGAAACGGGTAACATTGTTCTAGAAGGAAAAGCTGACGAATTGTTAAATAATGAAGCAGTAAAAAAAGCATATTTAGGAGGATAATTGTTTTCTGAAATCTGATTTAGAGAAGAAATGTTAATGTTCAAGATACGATTCTTACTAAAAATGGAATAATTCATTCGATAATAAAATAGCAATTCCAATATATATAGTTGAAGGGAGAGAAATTTATGAAAAAAATATTTCTGGTTATTTTCACAATTATTTTTTCTATGGCTGTTTTGCTAGGATGCAGTAGTGGTAGTGGGGAAACATTTGATGCGGGGAATGTTAATGGAACAGTCCCTAGTGGATGGAAAGCTTTTCCAGTAGCAGATACATTTGATGATTATGAGGGAGATTATGACCCCAATTCATTTGTTCTAGTTAAAGGAGGAGAGGAAGAGTGGGATATGTTTACTAAACCCGCAATAACTATCATGTATTATGGCGAAGAAAGAACTATGCTAGATCCGTCCTTTACAAAAGAGTTTTATGATGGGCCACAAGATATTGATGAGTTGGCTTTGGATAACTATACATGGAATGGATTTACAGGGGAATCTTTAGGATACGATATGGCATTGCTTTGGGTGGAAGATGGTGATCATAAATTTCAAGTTTCATTGTTTATGAACCCAGGGGACGGAGAAATTTCTCTTACTGATGAAGATGTTTTGGAGATAGTAGAGAGTATTGCAGTTTCAAAATAAGATGTTTAACTTCTTAGTTGATAATATATAGGAGCAACGAAGGTTGCTCCATTTAAATAAAATGTAATAGTTAAGAAGGAAGAAAGTAACATGAACATACAAATATTTGGAAGAACAAAATGCTTTGATACAAAAAAAGCACAAAGATATTTTAAAGAAAGAAAAATACCTTTTCAATTCGTCAACTTGAATGAAAAAGATCTTTCAAAAGGAGAGTTCAATAGCATAAAAACAGGAGTAGGTGGATCAGAACATTTAATTGATAACAATTCAAAAGATAAGGAAACATTAGCTCTTGTGGAATATATTTCCTTAGAAGACAAAGATAGAACAATTTTAGAAAATCAGCATTTGATAAAAACGCCGATTGTTCGAAATGGAAAAAAATCAACAGTAGGATATGAACCGAAGATATGGGAAATTTGGGAGTGAATATATTTTGGGAACGGAGAGTTATGATTGAAAAGAATATCGTCCTTATAGGTATGCCAGGGGTAGGAAAAAGTTCGGTTGGGGTTGTACTGGCAAAAAGACTAGGAGCTTGTTTTATTGATTCTGACATTATTATTCAAGAAAAAACAGGAATATTATTAGAAGATATTATAAAAAATAGAGGGATAGAAGAATTTCTAAAAATAGAAGATGAAGTGAACTACGAATTCAACTTCACTAACACAATAATTGCTACAGGAGGAAGTGTTTGCTACTGTGACAGGGCAATGAGAAAATTTAAAAATGAATCTATAGTGATATACCTTAAACTTAGCTTTGACGCAATAAAGAAAAGATTAGGTGATTTTTCACGTAGAGGTGTCGCGATGAGAGAAGGTGAAGATTTACAAAATCTATATAAAAATAGAATCAATTTATATGAAAAATACGCAGATATAACAATTGACTGTGAAGGAAAAGAATTAATTACTATAATTGAAGAGATTGAAAAAGTTGTCTTAAAAAAAAATCTATAAATTTATAGATTTTTTTATTGACATTGAAATATCTATGTGATATCATTTTGATATATTAAAGATATGAAAGGAGAAATTTTATGGAAGAAAAAGTATTAAAGGCAAGTAAAGGTATGCCGGTTTTGATTTTGGGAATTCTAGGCTATGTTTTGGCCATCCCAGCTATGATTCTATCAATTATAGCTGTTGAAAGTTATATTATTCCATCATTTGTAGGGGTGACTATAGCAGTGATCTCGATAATCTATCTAATCTTGGGATGGATAATATTTTTGGGATTGAAAGTATTAAAACCGCAAGAAGCGTTAGTGTTAACATTATTTGGAAAGTATACAGGTACAATTAGAGAAGATGGATTTTACTTTGTGAATCCATTTAGTGTTGCGTTTAATCCAGCAGGAGAAACGGAATTGCGTCAAAGCGGGGATGTTTCAGGAGATAGTAAAGCTGCAAAACTGATTGCATTAGGGAATGCAGAGCGTTCTAAGGGAGCAGTATCGATTGGAGTTAGTAAAATAATCCCACTAAAAGATATGACATTAAGTAATAACAAGCAAAAAGTTAATGATTGTTTAGGTAATCCTATTGAAATTAGTATTGCGGTTATATGGCGAGTTAAGGATACAGCAAAAGCGGTATTTACTGTTGATAACTATAAAGAGTTTTTATCTTTGCAATGTGATGCGGCACTTAGAAATATTGTAAAGATATACCCGTATGATATTTCAATGAATGTAGATACAACAGGGGATGGCACGCCTGATGAAGGTTCTTTAAGAAGTTCAAGTGATGAAGTAGCAAATCGAATAAAAGAAGAAATACAAAAGAGAGTAACTCAAGCTGGATTAGAAATCATAGAAGCTAGAATTACATATCTTGCATATGCACCTGAAATAGCAGCAGCAATGTTGCAAAGGCAACAGGCGGGAGCTATTGTTGAAGCAAGGAAATTGATTGTTGAAGGAGCTGTAGGAATTGTTGAAACAGCACTACAAAAACTAGGAGAAACCGATACTGTACACTTGGATGAGGAACGTAAAGCAGCAATGGTATCCAACTTACTTGTAGTTCTTTGTGGGAATAAAGATGCCCAACCAATTGTGAATTCTGGATCACTGTACTAATGGATAACCAAACAAAGAAACAAATTCCATTAAGACTTTCTTCTAAATTATACGCACAAGTTGCTTCCTGGGCAGAAGATGATTTCAGGTCAGTCAATGGGCAGATTGAATACTTGTTGTCAGAATGTGTAAGGCAAAGAAAAAAAAATGGAAAATATGTTGGCGAAAACATTGATGAAACCATTGATTTGGATATAGAATAATCTGCGCAATTGTTGCAAGGTTGATTTATAAGGCTGTTGTGTATGCAACAGCCTTATTGTATAGAAGATTTAGAAAAATCGCACATTCTCAATTATAGTAGAATTAAAGAAATTCACTTGAATACTTAATTTGAATATGATAATATCAAGATATAGTTATGTTATTATTATATATGCAAATTAGTTTTTGCATAGCACATTTGTTTCTGAAAACTCATGAAACAAATATGAAATTATAATTTGAAAGGAGAAAATATGCTAATAGGTATTCCAAAAGAACCTTTTGTAGGGCAATCTCTTGTCGCATCTTCGCCAGATACAGTAGCTAAGCTTATAAAGCTTGGATACGAAGTTTGTGTTGAAAAAAATGCAGGAGTTGCTGCTAGCTACTATGACGACCAATATGAAGCGGCAGGTGCTTCTCTTGTTTCGAGAGAAAAAGCATGGGGAGCTGATATTGTTGTTTGCTTAGATACGCCGCCAGCAGACGAACTTAAATTAATTAAGAAAGGTGCTATTCTTATTTCAAGAATAAATCCAGGAGGAAATGCACACTTGATTGATGAGTTTAAAAATATGGGAATTACAGCACTTGCTATGGATGCAGTCCCAAGAATATCAAGAGCACAAGCGTTAGATGTGAGATCATCAATGGCAAATATAGGAGGTTATCGAGCTGTAATAGAAGCTGCAAGCGCGTTTGGAAGATTATTTACAGGGCAAGTTACGGCAGCAGGTAAAGTTCCTCCAGCAAAAGTGTATATTATAGGTGTGGGCGTAGCAGGACTTTCTGCTATAGGCACAGCAAATTCTATGGGAGCCATAGTTTCAGCAACAGATGTAAGAGCTGAAGTTGCAGATCAAGTAGAGTCTTTAGGAGGAACATTTGTAGAAATTCCTGTTAAACAAGAATCTGCGGACGGTTATGCAAAAGAGATGTCTGACGAACAACAAAAACTTGTTATTGAAGTATATACAGAGCAAGCTGCAAAGAATGATATCGTAATCACTACTGCACAGATTCCAGGTCGCCCTTCGCCACTTTTGATAACAAAAGAAGCAGTGGCAAAAATGAAACCAGGTTCTGTAATTGTAGATATTGGTGCTAATGAACTTGGAAGTAATTGTGAACTTACAAAACCAGGTGAAATTTTCACGACAGAAAATGGTGTTGTTATTATTGGATATAATGATTTGCCAGGAAGACTTCCAGGACAAGCATCACAACTTTATGGACAAAACGTAGTTAATTTCTTCAAATTAACTACTCCAGGAAAAGATGGAAATGTTGTGTTGGATCAAGAAGATGAAATTGTACGTGGTGTAACTGTTACCCTTAATGGAGAAGGAATGTGGCCACCACCGCCAGTAAAAGTTTCGGCTGCAGCTCCAACACAGAAAAAAGAAGACGAAGCAAAAAAAGAGCCAGTTAAAGAAAAAAATGCATTCCAAAAACATTGGTGGAAAGTTATCATAGCGCTTATAGGTATAGCGTTAATAGTAGCTGCACCAGCAGATATGACAGGACATTTTATTGTATTTGAACTTGCGATTGTAGTAGGATTTTATGTTATTACAAATGTAACGCACGCGCTACATACACCACTTATGTCAGTTACAAATGCTATTTCGGGAATCATTATACTAGGGGCAATACTTTTGATTGGATCAAGCAATATTGTTGTGGTTGTTCTTTCGGTTATTGCTATGGTTATTGCAAGTATAAATATTTTCGGGGGATTCCTCGTTACACAGCGTATGCTAAGTATGTTCGAAAGGAGTTCTGACAAATGATATATACAACAAAATTTAATTTTATAAGTAACACTGAACTAATTGTAGATGTTACGACAAGACTTCAATCAGTTGCTTATATACTAGCGGCGCTATTGTTTATTTTAGCACTTGCGGGTCTTTCAAAAAACAAAACAGCTTTACGTGGAAATACCTTTGGTATCATAGGTATGGTTATAGCTTTGGCTACAACGATAATTTCGGCGATTGTAATAAATCTAGATAATGCAGTTATTTCAACTGTACTAATTGCCGCTTCGCTTGGAGTTGGTGCTGTAATTGGAATTTGGAAAGCAAAAAAAGTTTTAATGACAGGAATGCCAGAATTAGTTGCTATGCTTCACTCATTTGTTGGAGCGGCGGCAGTTATGGTTGGAATTAATTCGTTCATCCTTCATCCAGGCGAAGATTCACCAGAAAATGCTTTTCATATGGGTGAAGTAGGGCTTGCTATTTTCATCGGAGCAATTACACTTACAGGTTCTATTGTAGCTTATTTGAAACTTTCTGCAAAAATTTCAGGTAGCCCTTTAACTTTACCAGGAAGAAACATTATTAACTTGGTTATTATTTTAGCATCACTTGGGTTGATCGCATGGTTAATTAATACACGTGGTGTGGAGGAAGGTATTCTTCCAATAGCGATATTAACTGTATTATCTTTAATCTTGGGCGCGCATTTGGTGTTAGCTATAGGTGGTGGAGATATGCCTGTAGTTGTATCGATGCTTAATTCATATTCTGGATGGGCCGCTGCTATGGCAGGTTTCACTTTAGGAAATGATCTTTTGATAATAACTGGTGCGTTAGTAGGGTCTTCTGGTGCATACTTATCTTATATAATGTGCCAAGGTATGAACAGATCGTTTGTTTCCGTAATCTTAGGAGGTTTTGGTGGAGACGCTGCACCATCTGGAGGTGGAGAAGAGCGCGACTACGGAACTCATACTGAAGTTTCAATTGATGAAGTTGCACAGCTTTTATCAGAATCTAGCTCAGTAGTAATTACTCCAGGATATGGAATGGCAGTTGCGCAAGCTCAATTCCCAGTTGCTGAACTTACAAGAAAACTTATTGCAAAAGGTGTTGATGTGAAATTTGCTATCCATCCAGTTGCAGGACGTATGCCAGGACATATGAACGTTTTATTAGCAGAAGCAAAAGTTCCTTACGACAATGTTCTTGAAATGGATGAGATAAATGATGACTTAGGCGAAGTTGATGTAGTTTTAGTAATAGGTGCTAACGATACAGTTAACCCAGCAGCTGAGACTGAGCCAGATTCACCAATAGCAGGAATGCCTGTTTTAAGAGTTTGGGAAGCTGGAAAAGTTATCATATTTAAGAGATCTATGGGAGCAGGATATGCAGGAGTTCAAAACCCGCTGTTCTTTAATGAAAACTCGGATATGTTACTTGGAGATGCAAAAGAATCAGTTGACTCGATAAATGCGCTTCTATAATTTGCATATCATATAATAATTTCGACCCTCTTTCGTTAGATAATTGTATTTGACGTTTGGGGGTCGCTATTGTTTTGAGTAAAAGAATTATGTATTTGATAGGGATTGTTATAAAACAATTTCTACTAAACAAAATAAATCTTTTTTAATAAAAACACTTGAAATCAATTAGTATTTTATGGTATACTATAGCTTGTTACGGCATGTAGACGAAGAAATAATGCAGTAATTACTGTAAAAGAAATATAATATTTAGACGAAGGAGGTTCGCAAATGGCAAATAAATGCGAAGTCTGCGGTAAGGGTCAAGTTTCTGGAAACAATGTCTCTCACTCAAACAGACATACAAGAAGAAAATGGAATCCTAATATCCAAAGTATTAGAGTGTCTGATGAAGAAGGCAGAGTAAAAAGAGCAAAAGTATGTACTAGATGCATTAGATCAAATAAAGTTACTCGTGCTATTTAATTGACAGATAGACCCGGTCATATAAGACTGGGTTTTTTATTTTTTAATTGTATAATACTGATGATTTTCTGTTAGAATAGACTGTAGTGAGGAAAACGTGAGTCTGAAAATGAGGAGAGTATGGAAAACTATATAATTCAAAAAGAGGTAGGGAAGATAGTAATAACTGAGAAAGTAATAAAAAAAGTCGTACTTAAAGCAATAGGCGATGTTGGAAATAAAATCATTTTCACAGATAGCTCGTGGAAACCTGCTAGATGGGGGAGAGGTATTGATATTGCTGAAACAAATCATGTGGAAATCACATGTGTTGATGATGGTATATGTGTTGAACTCTATTTGCTTATAAGAGGTGGGTATTCTCCAAATGATATAACGAATGAAATTATTGCAAGGATAGATAAGTCTTTGATTGTTTTGACAGGGAGAGAAAGCTCGTCAATTACATTAAACATTCAAAAAAACACGAAGCTACCACTTGTAAAATAGAAATAGAGCAATAATCTGCACCTATAAAAATGATTTGGTGAAATGTATGAAAAGAAAAGTAAAAGAATTAAATGGAATAGGAGAAAAAAAAGAAGCAATTCTTAGAAAAATGAATATTAATACTATTGAGGAACTATTGTACTATTTTCCAAGAACATACGAAGATAGAGGTAAAATAACAAAAATAAAAGACATTTGTGAAGATGGTAAGTATTTAGTTGAAGGGAAAATTCTGAGCACAATAAAAAGCAGTACAAAAAAATATTCTAAAGTGAACTCTGTACTAAAAATAAAAATTGGCGATCCTTCAGGGGAAATAGTAGCCGTTTTTTTTAATGCAAATTATATTGCGAACACATTGAAACCTGGAGATGAGTGCTTGTTTTGGGGGCAAGTAAAAAAGAATCAAATGATTTCTCCAGAATATACTAATGTTCAAAAGGGCCTTGTTCCGACCTATTCATTGACAAAAGGAATGGGGCAGCAGGAACTTAGAAGAATAATGAAAAATGCTATAGATGAAACAGGCCATATTGAAGAAACATTGCCTGAAGAGATGCTTAAAAAAAACAACCTGTGTTCGCTGGATTATGCGCTGAATAACATTCACTTTCCTGCATCTATGCAGAAACTAAAAGAGTCTTTGTTTAGAATGAATTTTGAAGAACTACTTTCTTTTCAAATTGGTGTAAATATAATTAAAAATCAAGATTTTAAAAGAAAAAAAGGTAAAGAGGCAAATGCAAGCATAGGTGATTACGAAAAAAAAATACCTTTTGCTTTGACAGAATCGCAAAAAAAAGTAATAAAAGAAATATGTGATGATTTGGAAAAAAAAGAGCCTATGAATCGATTGCTTCAAGGAGATGTTGGTTCTGGAAAAACTATTGTGGCTGAAATATCTATATATAAAACTATTAAATCGAATTTGCAAGCAGTTCTAATGGCGCCCACAGAAATATTAGCAAGACAACATTATGGAACAATTAAAAAGAGGTTTGATAAAGAAAACATAAATGTACGACTTTTGACAGGAAGCATTAATAAAAAAGAAAAAGCAGAAATATTAGAAGGAATTAGAACGGGAGAAATAGATCTTCTGATTGGAACGCATGCGCTTATTGAACATAATGTAGTGTTCAAAGATTTGGGGCTTGTTATCACAGATGAACAGCATAGATTTGGAGTTACACAAAGAGCGCTCTTGAGCAAAAAAGGTGGAGAGGAATGTCCTAATATTCTTGTGATGACGGCGACGCCAATTCCAAGAACATTAGGAGTGATTTTATATGGAGATCTAGATATTTCGATTATTGATGCAATGCCAATAAATCGAAAACCAATTATTACAAAGAAGTTGCATAGCACAAAAAAAGAAATTGCTTATGATTTTATGAAAAAAGAAATAGAAAAAGGAAGGCAAATATATATCGTTGCTCCTTTGATTGAAAATTCAGAAGAGATAGATGCTGCGTCAGTAGCAGAAATTTATGAAGAGTTAAATGATTCGAGAAATAATTTCAAATGTAAATTTTTGCATGGAGGAATGAAAGATGAAGAAAAAAAACAAATTATGGATTCTTTCGTTGCAGGAGAAATAGATGTGTTGATATCAACCATTGTAATTGAGGTAGGGATAAATGTTCCAAACGCAACTTTGATGATAATTGAAAGTGCAAATAGGTTTGGGCTATCACAATTACATCAGTTACGAGGAAGAGTTGGAAGAGGGAGCGAACAATCATACTGTATTTTGATATATGATAATATCACAACTGTAGGTGAAGAAAGAATAAACACAATGCTTGAATCTACAGATGGATTTTATATTTCGGAAAAAGATTTAGAACTTAGAGGAGTAGGAGATATTTTTGGCACAATGCAACATGGATTTGAGGGGAACAGAATATATGAGATTGCAAAAAATATGAAATTATTAGAAAAATGCCAAAAGGCAACGGTTGATATTTTAGGAAATGACCCTATGTTGCTGGATGAAAAAAATTCACATATAAAAAAGAATGTAGAAAAAATTTTCGGAGAAGAAATTTCATTTATAGGAAAAATATAGTAACATAACACGAATAGGAGAAGGACAGTGAGGATAATAACTGGAAAATATAAAGGGAAAAGATTAAACGCTCCAAAAGATAATAAAGTAAGACCTACAACCGATAAAGTGAAAGAGGCTATATTCAGTTCGGTTGAAAACTACGTATGCATAGAGGATGCAGTGGTTGCTGATTTATTTGCAGGAACAGGAAACTTAGGCCTTGAAGCGTTAAGTAGAAATGCAAAACTAGTATACTTTTCAGACAATAATGGAGAAAGTATACGCCTGATAAAAGAAAACGTAAATATATGCGAAGGAAGCTACAAAAATGCAAAAATATTTCATTGTGATTACTCTAAAGCGATAGACAAGATAAAGAGAGAAGAAAACTTATGTGATTTAATTTTAGTTGATCCACCTTATCATTTAAATGTCCACGAAAATGTTATTGAGATATTGTCTGAAACTAAAGTTTTAGCAGCAGAGGGGGTAGTAGTTGTTGAGCATTCGAAAGATACGATTTTAGGTGAAAAAATAGGCAAATTCCATATGTTTAAGCAAAAAAAGTATGGTATAATAAATATAAGTTTGTATAAAATATGTGAGGAATAAAATGCGGAGAGCTTTATATGCAGGATCGTTTGACCCATTGACAAACGGACATTTGGACATTCTAACTAGAGCAGCGAAAATATGTGATCATTTGGTAGTTGGTGTGATTCAAAACCCAGATAAAACAACAACTTTTACTATTGAAGAAAGGCGCGAAATGATAGTAAAAGCAACTGAAAAATTTGGAAATGTTACAGTAGACTCATTCAGTGGTTTGTTGGCTGAATATGTAAACAATAACAATTTCACAATGGTAATAAGGGGTCTGAGAGGGAATAACGATTTTGATTACGAAATTCAAATGGCACAAATGAATGCACGTCTATATAAAAGTGACGTTGAAACTGTATTCTTAATGACCGATCCATCATTCTCGTTTGTAAGTTCGAGTATGGCTAAACAAGTACATTCATTAGGGGGAGACGTTGGTAACTTAGTTCCAGAGAATATTATTGTTGAAATGGATAAGAAAACAAAATATAAAAATAGTTTGCTTTGTGGAGGTGTAAAGTAATGAAAATATTTGAATTGTTAGAAGAATTAAGAGAAGTTGTAGATACAGCTGGAGGAGTCCCTCTGACAGGAAAGATAATGGTCGATCCTAATGTTGTGCTTCAAATTGTCAAAGAAATAGATGCGGCATTACCAGATGAGGTACATCAAGCACAATGGGTAAACAAACAAAAGGAAAATATATTGAGTGATGCAAAAAAACAGTATGAAGAAGTAGTATCAGAAGCAGAAAGAAGAGCAGAGGAACTAGTTAGCGAACACCAAATCTTGCTTGAAGTTCAAAGAAGATCAGCTGAAATTACAAGGCAAACTGAAGAAAATACAAAAAATTTAAAATTAGATACATATATGTATATTGATAAAGTTTTACTAGAATCGCAAATGAGGCTTGATTTTATTAACAAGAATTTCTTTGTTGAAATGGTGGAACATTTGGGAACAACATTTGAAGAAGTAAATAATGTATTGGCAAATAATAGAGATGAAATTGCAGATATGTTATACGCGGTTGAAGAAGGTATAGAAGAGAAGGAAAAATCTGTCTAGGAGTTTATGTGAATATGATAGTTGCAGGAATAATTGCAGAATATAATCCAATACATAATGGACATATATACCATATCAATAAAACAAAAGAAAAGTGCAATGCAGATATTGTAATAGCTATAATAAGTGGCAATTTTACGCAAAGGGGAGAAGCTGCATGCTTAGATAAATGGACAAGAGCAAAAATGGCAATAGATGAGGGTGTAGACTTGTGCTTGGAAATGCCAGTGAATTTTGCCTGTAATAGTGCTGAGCAATTTGCAGAAGGTGGAATCAAGATACTTGATTCGTTAGGGGTTGTAGACTATTTATCATTTGGATGTGAGTCGAAGAAAGAGAGCTACCTAATTCAAATAGGGGAACTGTTGGCAAATGAAACAGATGATTTCAAAGTCGAAATTAAAAAAAATCTTAAACTAGGAAATTCATTCCCCAAAAGTAGGCAAATTGCATTGAGTGCTATATACTCTATTGATGAAAAAGTATTACTAGAACCAAACAACATACTAGCAATAGAATATATTAAATGGATCAAAAAATTAAATTCTAAAATAAAACCTTTATCAATAGTTAGAGAAGGGACGGGGCACATAGAAAGTGCTACGAAAATAAGAAAAATGTTGTTTCAAAGAGACTTTGACGAACTTAAAAATTATCTGGGCGAGAAATCAATTGATAATATTGTAAAAGAAAAAGAACATTTGCTATACAGTGATAATCCAATACTGTACAGTTTGATTAAATATTCGATTGCCACGAAAGAAAAAAAAGATCTTGAGAAAACATATGCTATATCAGAAGGAATAGAAAACAAATTATTAGAATGTGTTAGAAAAAGCGATTCACTAGAAGAATTGGTGGAAAATTTAAAAAGCAAGAGGTATACTTATACAAGAATAAATCGTGTTTTGATGCAAAATCTTTTGGGAATCACAAAAGATTCATACACAAGAGCTCAAAATAATATGTATACTAGAGTACTGGCGTTTAATTGTAAAGGCAGAGAAGTTTTAAAGTACATGAAAAAGCATAATTCGACGACGATACCTATATATAACAACATTAATAGAGGGATGGAGAAAGAGTATATAGAAACTACAGCAAGTGATATATACAATATGCTTTCAGGGAAAAACATGTATGATTTTTCCGACTATGTTATGAAACCATACTTCAAACAAATATAATAACAATCTAATGAAAGGTAAAAAATGAAAAAAAAGAACAAAACTATAGAAGAAAATATAACAAACGAAGAAGGGAGATTGGAAGTCGAAATAAGTAAAGTAGAATTTCAAACAGCAAAAAAGAATCATAAAAAAGAAAAAAAGAAAAGGAAAAAATTCTCTCTTCTTGAAAAAGCTGTTTTAATACTTTTCTCTGTTGTCTTTTGTGTTTCATCCGGAATTATAATATGGAAATATGTAACCGATTTATCACAAGAACATAATTTCCAAGAAATTGCAGAAGAAAAAGTAAGCGTAAAAGAGCTACAAGAACAAAACCCTGATGTTATTGGATGGTTAAAAATTTCAAACACAAATATTGACTATCCAGTAATGTGGACTCCAGATAGTCCAGAGTACTATCTGTATAAAAATTTTGAAAAGGAATACTCAAAATCAGGTTCTTTGTTTTTGAGTGAAAAAAGTAATGTTCACCAACCTACAGCTAACTGGTTGCTACATGGCCATAATATGCAATCTGGAGTTATGCTTAATAATTTGGAAAAATATTTAAATAGAGAATTCTTAGAAGAAAATCCTACATTTGAGTTTGAGACAGCTGAAGGAAAGAAAAACTATAAAGTGATAGCGGTTTTACAAACGCAAGTGAAAACGAGAGAAGATTTCCTATACTATGAATATGATGATATTGAAACAGAGAGCGCATATAGAGAATATATTGATGGACTCTGGGAGAATTCAGTATATATCATTGGCGAAAAACCAGAGTATCCACAACAACTTATTTCGTTGTCAACTTGTGCATATCATGAAGATGAAGGAAGGTTGGTTGTTGTAGGAGTAGAAATATAAGTTCTAACTAGACTTAAAACATATAACTGTTTTGAAATAATAAAATTAATCTATAATAAAAATTTGGAGGTAAGAATGAAAATATTAGTTATTAATTGTGGTAGCTCATCTCTTAAATATCAAGTGATTGATATGACTACTGAAACAGCATTAACAAAAGGATTAGTAGAGAGAATAGGCATTGAAGGAAGTGTTCTAATTAATGAAAAGAATGGAATGGATAAATGGAAATTGGAAACGCCAATGAAGGACCATAAAGATGCGATTGGACACGTATTAGAAACAATTGTAAATCCTGAACAAGGAGTTGTTTCTTCTATGGACGAGATTGCTGCAGTAGGGCATAGAGTTGTACATGCTGGTGAAAAATATGCTAGCTCTGTTTTGATCACAGATGATGTAGAAGTAGCATTGAAAGAGTGTATTGAGCTTGCGCCACTTCATAATCCACCTAATCTTTTAGGTATAGAAGCATGTAAAGCGTTAATGCCAAAAACACCAATGGTAGGAGTTTTTGATACAGCATTTCATCAGACTATGCCTCAAGAAGCATATATATACGCTATTCCTTACGAATATTATGAAAAATATGGAGTAAGAAGATACGGCTTCCATGGAACTAGCCATTTTTATGTTTCGGAGAGAGCTGCAGATATGCTTGGTAAAGATAAAAAAGAAGTTAAAGTGATTACATGCCACTTAGGGAATGGAGCATCTGTTGCGGCTGTTGATAAAGGAGTATGCGTTGATACCTCTATGGGATTTACTCCGCTTGAAGGGCTTGCTATGGGGACTAGAGCAGGTGATATAGATACTGCAATTGCAACTTTTTTAATGGACAAAGAAAAAATGAATTCTTCAGATGTGAATAACATGCTGAATAAGAAATCTGGAGTACTTGGAATTTCGGGAGTATCAAGTGACTTTAGAGACATTGAGTCAGCTGCGGAAGAAGGAAACGAAAGAGCACAATTAGCTTTAGATGTATATGCACACAAAGTAAAAGGTTACATTGGAAATTATATGGCTCAAATGAATGGTGTGGATGCAATAGTATTTACTGCGGGGGTAGGAGAAAATGGAATAGGCATGAGAGAAATGATTTGCAGTAACTTAGAAAATATGGGAATTGTTCTTGACTCGGAGAGAAATAAAGTAAGAGGAAAAGAAACTCTTATATCAACTGATGATTCAAAAGTAAAAATATTCCTTATTCCAACAAATGAAGAACTTGTTATTGCGAGAGATACAATGGAAATTGTGGGAAAGTAAATAAATTTTCTTGAAATAATTACAATAAATAAATATTTGTTTAATTTATTGACAAAAGAGTGGAATAAGAGTATACTGTAATAGCTGTGTTGAACGGATATTACTTAAGAAGGAGGTGTAGACAATGGCAGTACCTAAACGAAAAATATCAAAAGCTAGGAGAGACAAAAGAAGAGCTCCAAATATGAAGATGGCTGTGCCAGGAATATCAACTTGCTCTCAGTGTCATGAGCCTAAGCTTCCGCATAGAGTTTGTCCTAATTGTAATTTTTACGATGGAAAATCTGTAGTAGAAGAATAAGCATATAAAAACAAAACACCATATAATATCAATATGGTGTTTTTTATTTTATTAACTGAGAAACTAAGTAGAAAGTTTTTGAATTGCTAATTGAATATCTTTTGGAAGAGGAGCACTTAATTCTATTTTTTTCTTTGAAATGGGGTGTGTGAAAGAAATATATTCAGCGTGTAAGGCTTGCCTGTCGATAAGCGCTGGAAAGTCTCCGCCGTATAGATGATCTCCAACAATAGGGTTTCCAATATGTGATAAGTGAACACGAATTTGATGAGTTCTCCCTGTTTCGAGAGCTAAAGATAAAAGAGAAAATCTATCATTTTTATATGTATCTAAAACAGAATAATGAGTAATAGATTTTTGTCCTTCTTTCATTACACTTCTTGCCACGCTTTCTTCAGAAGGTCTTCCTATGGGAAGATTAATTGTTCCTGATTTTTCAGGAAGGGTTCCATGAGCAAGTGCTAAATACCTTTTTTTTACATTTCCCGTACTCATTTCCTTAGTAATGATATCTTGTGCATATGCATTTTTTGATAGCATTATTATTCCAGATGTGTCCATATCTATTCGGTTAATGAAACGAATTTTAAAATTTTGTTCTGTTTTTTGAAAGTAATACGCTACGGCATTAGATAATGTGTGGTTAGGTTGTCCCTTTGTAGGATGCGCCACTATTCCATTTGCTTTGTTAATAATTAAAATATGGTCATCTTCCATCAGTATATCTAAAGGGATGTTTTCGGGCTCGAAATTGCTTTTGTCTTCAGGCAAGGAAACTTTTATTATATCTCCAACTTTTGGCGTAGACCAAAAAATTGCTGGTTTGTCGTTAATGGTTACAGAAGAATTTCTTTTTATTTTGTTTCTTAAGCGAGTTGAAAAATCAAACCTTTTTCTCAGAATATCTTTTATGGCTATCTCTTCGTCTATATCTGATTGTGTAACAATATAAGTGAATTCGTTCATAGCTTGTTTTCTCCAATTTTAAATTGTTGCTTATAAAAATTTACTTTTAACTTTATTCCAAAACTCATATGATTCAAATCTTAACAGATTCACAACTTCCTTAGCAAATTCCACTTTGATTTCTTTTGCATTACAGAATTCTTTCTCAAAACCATCTGCGGTAACTGAGATGAATTTATTTCTGTTCCTTTCTGGTCTAATGTATATTGGTAAATTTGGTGGAAGAAGTAGGCTTGATGTGAATGAGCGATATGCGGTTGTGTTCATTGGTGCGACAGGTGTAATCTGTAATAGCTTTAGTCTTGGGTCGACGATAGCCCCTCCAAGTGAGTAACTGTACGCTGTACTTCCGGCTGGAGTGGCTATAATAATTCCATCGCCACTAAACTTCTCTATAAAGGTATTGTCTATGGAAATATTCAGATGTACGATGTTCGGGTTACATCCTCCAATTACTATTTCATTCAGTCCTTTGCATGTGAAAGTGCCAGTTTCAGTTTCTATAGTAGCTTTTACAGTTGACATAGGTTGTAATCTGTACTTGTTTTCTATATAATTCTCTATAAATTCATCAAGCTGCTCAGGGTTTATTTCCTGAAAAAAACCTAGTGTTCCAGTGTTTACGCCAATTATTGGAACGGAGGGGAAATTGTACTTATGCAGTGCGTTTATAGTTGCGCCATCACCACCTATTGAAATAAGCAAATCCACCTCATTATCAAATTCTTCAATTATGGTAAATCCAGCTATTGTCAATTTTGTCTTTAGCTGCGTAAAAGCTGTCAAAGATAAATCGGTTTTGTTTGAACATATAAATATTTTTTTATTCATCTTTTACTCCTGTACTATGTTCTTTTTGAATAGTAGTATTACAATAAAGTGATCTTATAACTTGATTGTTTGAAGAACACTATTTTTATTGCAAATATTTGTTTATCTTGTAATTTCATCAAATTCATCAACTAATAATTTAAAAACATTCATTGCATCTGAAACGGGTTTTTTCGTAGACATATTTACACCTGCAATTTCTAGCAAGTCTATTGGGTGTCCGCTTTCACCGCTTTTTAAGAATTCAATGTAATTTTTTTGTGCAATTCCTCCTTCAGTTAATATTTTGTGTGAAATTGCTGTTGCGGCAGAAAATCCTGTGGCGTATTTGTATACATAGAACGCTCTATAAAAATGTGGAATTCGGGACCATTCATATTTGATATATTCATCTTCGCTTAGAGGATCACCAAAATATTTTTTGTTTAAACTATTATACTCTGAACACATGCTGTCGGCAGTTAATGTGCCACCGGTTTCCAATGTTTCGTGCGTTATTAATTCAAATTCCGCAAACATTGTTTGTCTAAAAAGTGTAGTTCTGAATTCCTCTATATGGAAATTCAAAAGATATTTTTTCATCTCTATATCATTGCATTCCTTTGTTAAATGAGATAATAGAAGCTTTTCGTTCACAGTAGAGGCAACCTCTGCTGTGAAAATAGAGTGTCCACCATATATAAAAGGTTGTGCTTTTCTTGTATAGAATGAATGCATCGAATGACCCATTTCGTGAACAAGTGTGAATACATCTTTTAAAGTGTTCGTGTAATTGAGCAAAATATAAGGCATGCTATCATAGCTTCCAAAGCTGTATGCACCACTTGTTTTTCCTTTATTTTCATAAATATCAATCCAACCTGATTCGACACCTTTTTTTGCAATTGAGGTGTATTCGTCACCTAAAGGTGAAAGTGAGTCGATCATTATTGACACGGCATCATTGAAGAGAAATTCTTTTTTTGGTAAAGTGATAAGCGGGACATAGATGTCGTGCATTTTAAGTTCATCTAAGTGTAAGAGCCTTTTTCTTGTTTCCATATACTTATGAAGGCTAGGAAGCGCTTCATTCACCTGAGAGATCAAATTTGTATATACTTCTTTTTGTATATTATCAGAAGAAAGAGAAGCCTCCAACGCGGAGGGATATTTCCTTATTTTTGCCAACACGACGTCTGTCTTAGTGTTATAATTATATGTAGTTGCTATTGTATTTATAAGGGCTTTATATGAGGCGTACATTGCTGTATAAGCGGCTTTTCGTACATCTCTGTTAGTTGACTCCATATATTTTATATAATTGCCATGTGTGAGAGTTACAGTAGTGTCTTCTTCGTCTTTAATAGTTCCAAATTGTATATCGCCATTATTTAGCATTGTAAATATATCATTTGTTGAAGAAAAAATTTGACTAAAATTTGCGACTAATGCTTCCTCGGATTTGGATAAAACGTGATCCTTTTCTCTAAATAAATTAAGCAAATAAAATTCGTATGTTTTTAGTAGGGGGTCTTTAGAAATGTATTCTTTTACTAAATCGATGTTGTTTTCTAATATTTCAGGAATAAAGAAAGATGTGTTTGTGCTTACAGTTGAAATTGCAACATTAGCTTTGTCACACATACTTTGATATAATTCGTTTGTATTGTCTTCGTCTTTTTTCATCCTTGCGTATACAAAAACTTTTTCTAAAAGCCTCCAAATCAAATCTTTCATTTCTAAAGAGTCAAGTAAAGTGCTAGAGGAGGAGAGTATGTTTCCAGAGAATTTAATAAAATTCTCGCTAAGGGATAATGCTTTAGAAAGATCATCTTCCCAATTTTTCTGATCAGAAAACATTTTTTCAATGTTCCATTTGAAATTATCGTTTATTTCATTTCTTGTTTTAAGATTTGCCATTTATTTTCCTCCGAAATAATCATAAGAATTATGTATTTGTAGATCATTGTAGTTTTGCTTATTTGTTTTATATAAAAGAAGCATAAAAAATTATACCATAAATATCAAGATATAATCTAGATACTTGTATATTTTAAAAATGTCTATTATTTTATAAATTTGTTGAAAATTGAATTGAAAAATATGTACTTCGTTCAAAAGGTACACATTTGAAAAAAATAATAATAAATTTCAAAAATGTATTGACTAACTATCAAAAAAGGGTATACTATAGTTAGCACTCAATAAGGATGAGTGCTAACAAATCGAAAAAAAGGAGAGACACATATGCAGTTAACAGAAAGAAAAATGAAAATCTTACAAGCTATAATAGGAGATTTTGTAAAGACTGCTGAACCCGTGGGATCAAGGACATTATCAAAAAGATATGAACTTGGGATTAGCCCAGCAACAATAAGAAATGAAATGTCCGACTTAGAAGAAATGGGATTTTTGACTCACCCTCATACTTCGGCTGGAAGAGTTCCTTCTAGAAAAGCATACAGATTTTATGTGGATGAAATGATGAGTGCACATGAGCTTACTTCTGAAATGAAAGTTGAAATAGCTGATAGGTTATACTCTAATGTACGAGAGTTGGATAAGACAGTAGAGCATGCTGCGAAGCTTTTGTCAGAGATTACTCAGCTTACATCGTTTGCAATTACACCAAAGGCAGATTTAGACAGGCTAAAATATATCAAATTACTTCCGGTAGATGATAGGTCGATAATTCTTATGATAGTTGCGGAAAGTGGCAAAGTATCAAACACAGCATTAACAATTACAGTGCCATATACAGAAGAAGCGCTTAATGTTATATCAAAGTCAATGACTTATACATTTAAAGGAAAAACATTAGGAGAAGCCTTAACTACAGATATTATTAATACATTAGCAGAAGATTTGCCTGCCTTCAGTAGATTGACAGAAAATATAGTTCCTAATTTTGTGAAAATATTAGAAAGTATGTTGGATACAAATTTATATATGGATGGACTCACAAATATTTTTGCACTTCCAGAGTATAGTGATATTGACAAAGCCAGAATGTTTATGGAAATGTTCAATAAAAAAGATGATTTTACTAGAAAACTCCAAGAAAGAGATGATGGAATAATAATTACAATAGGGGATGAAAACTCAGAAGATGGCATGAAAGATTGCAGTGTAATAACAGCAACTTATCATATAGATGGTAAGCTAGTAGGCAAATTAGGAGTAATTGGACCTACAAGAATGGAATATGGAGAGATTACATCTGTAGTAAAATATTTGACAGATAATATTAGTAAAGCATATTGCATAGATAAAGATGAAGGAGGCGAAGATGAAGCAAAGTGATAAAGAAAAAAGCACTGAAAAAGCAGCAAATGAAACAAATGAGGAAATAAACACAAAAGAAGAAAAAGACGGCAATAGCAAAGATAAGCATACAAAAAAGGAAAAAAAAGACGAAAACAATAATAAAGAAGATATTGATCAAGATAAAAAACTGGAACGTGATGAAGAAACAGAGGGAACAGAAGAAAAAGAAAACTCTGAAGAAAACAATAACTCTTCGATAAATATAGAAGAAGCTGATGAGGCAAATTATTTAAGGCTTATGGCAGATTTTCAAAATTACAAGAGAAGAGTGGAAAAAGAAAAATCGGATATTCATGCATATGCAAATGAAAAAATAGTGATAAAACTTTTAGAGGTTGCTGACAATTTTGAAAGGGCATTATCTCATGAGCAAAACGAAGATGATAAATTTTACCAAGGTATGAAAATGATACTAACACAACTAAATTCGGTCATGATAGAATTTGGAGTCGAAGAGATAAAGGCTCTAAATGCTGATTTTGATCCAAATTATCATAATGCAGTTATGATGGAGGACGTTGAAGAGCAGAAAAAAGACAAGGTAATAGAAGTTTTGCAAAATGGTTATACATTAAAGGGGAAAGTAATTAGACCATCTATGGTAAAGGTGGGAAAATGAAACCAATAATATAGTTTAAAATAATATAAAATAAAGGAGAAAGAAAAATGGGAAAAGTAATAGGAATTGACTTAGGTACAACAAATTCATGTGTATCTGTATTAGAAGGTGGAGAACCTGTAGTAATTACTAATGCAGAAGGAATGAGAACAACACCTTCAATAATAGGATTTACAAAGGCAGGAGAGAGGCTAGTTGGAGAAACAGCAAAAAGACAAGCTGTAACTAACCCTGAGAGAACATTTGCATCTATAAAAAGACATATGGGAACAGAGCATAAAGTATCAGTAGATGGTAAAAATTATACACCGCAAGACATTTCGGCAATGACACTTGCAAAGCTTAAAGCTGATGCAGAAAGCTATTTAGGAGAGAAAGTGACAGAAGCTGTAATTACGGTTCCGGCATATTTTACTGATAGCCAAAAGCAAGCAACAAAAGATGCGGGAAAAATTGCAGGATTAGATGTAAAAAGAATTATAAATGAACCAACAGCTGCAGCGCTTGCATATGGATTGGATAAAGAAACAGAACATCACAAAATATTAGTTTATGATTTAGGTGGAGGAACATTCGATGTTTCAATATTAGAGCTAGGGGATGGAGTTTTTGAAGTACTTGCAACTAATGGAAATAACAAATTAGGTGGAGATGACTTTGATGAACTATTGTTAAAGTATTTGGCAGATACTTTCGCAAAAGAAAACGGAGTAGATTTAAGAACTGATAAAATGGCACTTCAAAGGCTAAAAGAAGCAGCAGAGAAGGCGAAAAAAGAATTATCAAGTGCACAATCAACTAATATCAACTTGCCATTTATATCTGTTTCGGATGCGGGACCACTTCACTTGAATATGGATATAACACGAGCAAAATTTGAACAATTAACAGCTACTTTGGTTGATAAGACAATGGAGCCATTAAAAAAAGCTATGTCAGATGCTGGAGTTACTAATAGTGATATATCAAAAGTTTTATTAGTTGGGGGATCTACGAGAATTCCAGCTGTACAAGAAGCTGTAAAGAAAGTTACAGGGAAAGAACCATTTAAAGGAATAAATCCAGATGAATGCGTTGCGATAGGAGCAGCTATTCAAGCAGGAGTTCTTACTGGTGAGGTAAAAGATGTTCTATTACTGGACGTTACACCGCTTTCGTTATCAATTGAGACTTTGGGAGCAGTTGCAACTAGGTTGATAGAAAGAAATACTACAATACCTACAAAGAAAAGTCAGATTTTCTCTACGGCAGCTGATAATCAAACAGCAGTAGATATCCATGTACTTCAAGGTGAAAGAGATATGGCGGCAGGAAATATCACACTTGGAAGGTTCCAATTATCAGGAATTCCTCCAGCACCGCGTGGTGTTCCACAAATTGAAGTAACATTTGATATTGATGCGAATGGTATTGTAAATGTATATGCAAAAGACATGGGTACTGGCAAGGAACAAAGCATCACAATTACATCTTCTACGAAACTTTCGGATGATGAAGTAGAAGCAAAAATTAAAGAAGCGGAACAGTTTGCAGAAGAAGACAAGAAAAGAAAAGAAGAAGTAGAAACAAGAAATCAAGCTGAAACTTTGATATATGAAACTGAAAAGAACTTGAAAGAAATTGAAGGAAGTCTTTCAGATGAAGAAAAGAATGACATAACATCAGCTAAAGAAGATTTGGAAAAAGTTATGGAGAATGGAACAATTGAGGAAATCAAAGAAAAAACAGATGCGTTGACAGAAAAATTCCATACCATATCTGCAAAGATGTACCAGAAAGCTCAAGCGGGACAAGAAAATTCAGAAGGAAATATGGGAGCTCAATCACAAACCCCAGAAGATGACGGTGTAGTAGATGCTGAATTTGAAGTTGTTGATGAAGAAGAAAACAATAATACAGAAAAAAAATAAGCTGGTGAAAAATATTGTTCTATATAAAGTATAATACTTAATATAGTATCTAAAAAAAAGCGAACATAGCGAGGCAAGGGTATTGTCCCTTGTCTTACTATGTTTAATGTAATTATATCATACAATTAGTAAAGGAACAGAAATGGCAGATAAAAGAGATTATTATGAAGTTCTTGGAATAAATAAAGGCTCATCAGAGCAAGAAATTAAATCAGCATATAGAAAAAAAGCTATGCAATATCATCCAGACAAGAATCCTGGAGATAAATCAGCAGAGGAATCATTTAAAGAAGTAAATGAAGCATATAGCATACTTAGTGATGCTGAAAAAAAGAATAAATATGATAAATTTGGGCATGCAGGAGTTGATCCAAATGCTGGCTTCGGAGGAGCTGGTTTTGGAGGAGCCGGAGGATTTGATGATATCTTTGATATTTTCGGCAATATTTTTGGTGGTGGAAATAGTAGAGGTGGATATAGCCAGCAAAGAAAAAATGGACCATCAAAAGGAAGAGATTTACAACAAAGGTTGGTTATTACATTCAAAGAAGCTGCTTTTGGAGTTGAAAAAACAATAAAAATGAAAAAAAATGTTGAATGTGATGATTGTAATGGAACAGGAGCTGAAAATGGAACAGCAAAATCGAAGTGTTCTGCATGTGGAGGAACAGGAGAAGTTCGTACAGTTCAAAAGACGCCTTTTGGGGCATTTCAAAGCACTGCACCTTGTCGTGAATGCAATGGCAGTGGGGAAATAATAGAAAAAATATGCAAAAAATGTAATGGTTCAGGAGAAGTAAAAAAAGAAGTTACGCTTAAAGTAAAAATTCCTGCAGGTGTTGATGTTGATTCGGTCGTACCAATAAAAGGACAAGGACTGCCAGGAAAAAAAGGAGGGCCAGCAGGAGACTTATATATTGTAATTGATGTTAAAAATGACACTGTTTTCAAAAGGTCAGGGCCTGATTTATATTTGGAGATGCCAATAAACTTTATGCAAGCAACGTTGGGAGATAAAATAACGATACCAACAGTAGGGGAAAAGATATCTTATAAAATTCCATCAGGGACACAAAGTGGTACGGTATTTAGAATAAAAGATAAAGGTTTGGTTGATCCTAGAAATGGCCGAAAAGGAGACTTGTATGTCAAAGTAAATGTTGAAATTCCAACGAAGCTTAGCAAAACACAAAAGGCTACAGTTGAGAGTTTTGAAAAAAACATGAACAAAGATAACTACCCAAAACAAGATGAGTTTTCAAAAAAAATAAAAAATGAATTTGTATAATATAAGTATGGCTTGTATATGATGCATAAGAAAGTAATTTGAGGGCAGAATGAAAAAAGATGATTTAAAAATTAAAAATAAAGATGACTTCTCTGAAGATGTTGCATTAATAGATGAAAATGAGAAGAAAGACAAAGAAGATGAATTTATTCAAGAGGTAGCTGATGAAGAGAAATCTGTAGACCGTAAAAAATTACTTTTCAATAAAATGAAAAACATTTTTTCGAATAAAGAGTTTCTATTTTTCTTATTTTTGATTTTGTATTTGGAAGCTTTATTTCGATTTTCTTATACTAAATCTATTAATGAGGGGATAATATACTCTATTCTTTTTTCTATCCCAATGGCATTGTTTTTTTCTACTGTAGTAAATTTGCTTAAAGGAATTGCTAAAAAAATACTGTTTTATATCATTGCAATTTCATTATCATTTATTACATGTGTTCAAATTGTTTACACAAATATATTTGAGACAATGATGGTTGTAAATTCAATATTTTCAGGAGGGATAAAGCAGGCATGGGGTTTTAAAGACGCTATGTTTGATGCGATGGCAGAATCTGTTTTTTTGATAATTCTTGCATTCGCACCTATCGTAATTGTTTTGATACTTAGAAATTCTTTGTTTAGTGTCGATTTAAAGTTAAAAGAGGTTCCGATTTATATTGTGGTTATTCTAATGTTACATCTCATTTGTATAGGAACTTTATTTTTGTCTGGAGAAAGCAACAATAGTTCAAACAAAGTTTATTTCAAAAATTTTAATATGAATATTGCTGCCGAAAAGCTAGGACTATTTACAGCAGAGAGACTAGATTTGAAATTTTCTATTTTTGGTAAACCAATTGCATTACTTGAAACTAGCAACCATGAAAGAGACTATTCTGATAAAGAAAAATACAATATCATGGAAATGAATTTAGAAGAATTAATTGAGAAAAGCGATGATGAAGTTCTCGAGTCAATTAATCAATATGTTCTACAAGAAAAACCAACGATGAAAAATGAATATACAGGAATGTTCGAAGGATACAATCTTATTTATATTTGTGCTGAAGGATTTTCAGAATATGTTATAAGTGAAGAATTGACGCCAACTTTATATATGATGAAAAATGAAGGCTTTAATTTCAGTAATTATTATAATCCCATATGGGACGTTTCAACTTCAGATGGCGAGTATACATATCTTACAGGACTTCTCCCTGTTTCTGGGATTTGGACTTTCAGTGAAACGGGAATAAGAGAAAATAACATGTACTTTACGATGGGAAGACAATTTGAAAGATTGGGATATACAACAAAAGCGTACCACAATCATACATACTCATATTATGATAGAAACTATTCGCACCCCAATATGGGATATCATTATCAGGGAGTAGGCAATGGGTTAGAGGTGGAAAACGTTTGGCCAGCATCTGACTTAGAAATGTTTCAGAACAGTGTACATGAGTGGATAAACGAAGAAAATTTCCATGCATATTATTTGACGATTAGTGGGCATTTAAATTATACATTTGGTGGGAATAATCAAGCTAGGGCGAATCAAGATGTAGTTGCAAATTTAGACTATTCGGAAAGTTGCAAGGCATATTTGGCTTGTAACTATGAAGTTGAAAAATCAATGAAGTACCTTATAGATGAGCTTGAAAAAGCAGGGCAACTTGACAATACATTGATTGTATTGTCTGCTGATCATTACCCTTATGGCCTTGTTGGAGATGGAAACGATTACTCTTTATTCAATGAATTCCTGGGACATGAAATAGATCCGGAGTTTGAGCTATATAGAAATGAAGTAATAATTTGGTCAGCTTCTATGGAAGAACCTGTAAATGTGGATAAATACACCTCAACAGTTGATTTGATTCCTACGGTTTCAAATTTATTGGGATTAGAGTATGATTCGAGATTATTTGCGGGTAGAGATGTATTTGGAGGTAGTGAAAGTTTAGTCATATTTAAAAACAGGAATTGGATAACAGAAAAATGTATGTATATTAGCGATACAAATACAGTTATTCCGCTTGTTGATAGCGAAATTCCGCAAGGATATATTGATAGTGTTAATAAGGAAGTTGAACAACGTTTTTTGATTTCAGAGCTGATTTTCAAATATGATTATTATGATATATTGTTCGGGGATCGTTAATTTCTCTAAAACAACAGTGTGAAATCTCAATTGATTTTAAAGTGCATAATTATGGGCAGAACAAAATTCCATATAATAATATTTGATTTTTGAATTTAAAGGTGTATAATTGTAATGTTAATAAAATATACGATTTGATGGAAGGATTTTGAATGAAAAAGGATTTAAGCAAAAGTTCTAATATAAATAAAAATATTGAAATATCAAGCGATAAAGAAGAAAAATCGCCTACAACAAATAATAGTAAAAATAAGAAGACGCTTGAAAAAACAACTATAGATAGAGAGGAATTAATTGAGAGTATAGTGAATTCACACTTTGAAATAGAAGCAAGAAAAAAAGAAAAATGGATGGAAATGGGAGTTGATGAAAATATAAAGAATGTAAAAAAGAACATATATAAATTAAAAAGCCTAAAGTACACTTTAAGCATGCTTGTGTTTCCGAAAAAATATAACCTTCACAAAGACACTGAAAAAATAAGTGATGTGATGCAGTTAATAATATGCGATGTTTTATTTCTGCTGAGGCTTTTGTTGTGGATGATGATTTCTTTTAGCATAATCAAAACAATCTTGTTTGACTTTACAGTTTCTAGTTTGATTTTTAATTTGATTGCATTAACTATTGTTTTTGTTTCTGACTGTGCGATTAGACTATTATCTTTATATCTTAGGAGTATTAAAACCAAAGACATTATTGTGTGTTTTTTCACAATATTATTTGCAATTATTGTTGTAGTCGCTTCAGTACTTGTGAATATATAATTTGATATGATACTGCCTTAAATAATTATTCTAAATTATTATTTGACAAATTCAATTTATACATATAATATAGAACTGATAAATTACAAGAAAGGAAATGTTGATATTTACAGCAATAAGTGAAAAAATGAATGTGAATAGTAGAAATAGAAATAGAGGATTCACGCTTATAGAAATTATAGTGGTGCTAGCAATACTTGCTATTCTTGCTGCTATAACGATCCCTAGCATTACTGGGTATATCGAGAAGGCGAATCAAACAAAAGATTTGATGGTGGCTTCGCATGTTATGCGTACGACAATGGCAGGAATTCTTTTGCCAAGCAATGATGTTCCTCCAAACACAACAATTTATGTTGTATGGGAAACAGGTAGTGAGGATGAACAAGGTGGATTATTTGTGGATAGTTCGTGGGATGCATCTAGTGCAGGGAATGCAGAAAACTTGCCATCTAGGGAGTACGAGTATAATTTAACTCAGTTTATAGGAGAAACAATGTTAGGATCGGAAGTGACATCTGGAGGAACATGGAATCCAGGAAGAAGAAATTTCTACCTAGGTCTGCCAGCTTCAAATGCAGCAGAAGAATGTGATTTCAAATTTTCGATAAATTCATCAACTGGAGAATTCAAGTTTTACACAAGTAGAGTAAGTTCGGCTACTTGGAAGGAAGGCGACCCTTATGTTTGGTTTGATGAAATTGGACTAGATCCAGAAATGTAAAATATAAAATCTAAAACAATATATAAAAATAATTCCATCGGATTTTTTAATCAGGTGGAATTTTTGATTTTAGATTGATAAAAGCCTATAAAACATTTCGAATTTTCTTGACATAATGGATGTTTTGCAGTAAAGTATATTTAGATGGATGTCTAAATGAAGACGGAAAGGGGGTAGAATGCCATTTCAAGAAACGATGAAGGCGTTGGGAGATCAAACTAGAAGAGATATCTTAGGTCTTCTAAAAGAAAAACCATTAACAGCAGGAGAAATATGTGAAAAATTTGATATGACAGGTGCAACTATTTCTCATCATTTGTCTGTTTTGAAAAAGTCTAACCTTGTGATTGATGACAAAAGAGGAAAGCAGATATACTATGAATTAAGCACATCGGTTCTCGATGAGATTTTAGTTTGGATAGAGAATTTGAAAGGAAGATAAAATGAAGAAAAAAAAATTAAGCAGCATCATATTGTTGATATTTAGTATTTCACCTATAATTGTTTTTTTGGCACTGTATAATGTGTTGCCTGATAAAGTGCCAATGCATTTTAATTTTGAAGGAGAAGTGGATAGATATGGGTCGAAAATAGAGTTGTTGATAATTGCAATTTTGCCGATGGCAATATCAGGGCTATTTTATATCATTCCAAAGATAGACCCAAAAGGGGAAAATTACAAAAAATTTACTGGATTTTATGATGGTTTTAAAATCGTCATGGTAATATTTATGAATGTGATTTTTTATCTGATGATTTCGTCGGGTTTGGGAGATTTTGCGTTGAATATGGAAACAATTGTTCCAATACTGGTTGGATCATTGCTTGTTTTTATAGGCAACTATTTACCAAAAGCAAAACAGAACTTCACTTTTGGAATAAAAACACCATGGACACTTTCGAGTGAGGAAGTATGGGATAAAACGCATAGAATTGGAGGGGTATCATTTGTCATAGGAGGGATTTTAATAATAGCTTCTGGAATATTACCTAAAAATGAAATCACAATAATATTGTTTGTTGGAGCATTATTGATAGCTGCATTGTTTCCAATCGTTATGTCATATGTATATTACAAGAGAACAAAATAATAGTATAACGGAATCTTTTCGACTTGTAATTATAATTTAATCTAGTATAATGGATATTGGATGAATAGTGTTTTTGCTGAATGGGTGGATGAAAAAAACAATGTAGATATACTTAGGAGTCTATTTATATAAGAGTGCTAAAAAATATATAGGAATAGAGGAAATGAAAAGATCAAGAAAAAGAGGGTTTACATTAATTGAAGTTATTGTTGTGATTGCTATTTTAGCTATCTTGGCGGCTATTGCAATTCCGTCAATAACAGGATATATTGAAGAAACAAAGCAATCGGCAGATATGCAGCAAGCTTCAAGTGTGATGAGAACAGCGATTTATGCCATCAATACTTCTGAAGTAAGGATACCATATGGCAAAGTTATAGAAATAGCTTGGAGCACAAATGGAAAGCACTCAAAAGATGGGTCAATCCTTGTTAGAGCACCAGTTATTAGTTCGCCACTATGGAAACATGGAGATAATACGGGGGTGAGCAATGTTACGGATAAAGAAGCTCTTTACTGGATTGATAAGTTCATCTCGGATAGCTTATATGCTGTTGAAGGGACTCAGTATCCGGGTTATAACGATCACTACCAATATTTCATCGATGATGCACAGTCAAAACTAGCAAATAGTAGCACTGATTTTGGATTTCATATTAATACTGGTACAGGGGAGATAGCAATCACATATGAATGCCAAAATATTTGGGTGGATCAATTGGGATTGCCATTAATGACTGATTAATATAAATATAGATGTTATATAAAAAGCGTGGAATTTGATAATTTGATTCCACGCTTTTTTATGCAGTTGTCTAATTAGTTAGGTTGTCTAAAAAATTATATTATAAAGATATCTTTGCTTTTTTTTGCAGTTACGTTTCCAATTATTTCACAATGTGGAATAACGGTTTTTAAATCTTTAAGTATATTTTCGGCATCATTTTCAGAAAGTGAAAACAGTAATCCGCCAGATGTTTGAGGATCATATAGAATATGAGATAAATTTGCGGGTATGATATTTGAAATTTCAATAAAATTTTCAAGATATTTTCTGTTGTTATATGCCCCACCTGGAATAATTTCTTTTTGAACCATTTCAACAACACCTTCCATAATAGGTATTCTGTTATAATCAAATTCAAGAGAAACATTGCTTCCTGAAGCCATTTCGTAAGCATGTCCTAGTAAACCAAATCCCGTAATATCTGTACAACTATGAATGTTGTATTTCCTGATTATCTCAAAAGCAGATTTATTAAGGGATTTCATGTGTGACTCTAGTTTCTTTGAAGTCTCGGTTGTTAGTAATCCCATTTTATTTGCGGAATTTAAAATACCACTGCCAATAGGTTTGGTTAGGATTAATATATCACCTTCTTTTGCATTGTTATTTGTCCATATTTTGTCTGGATGGGCAAAACCTGTTACAGATAATCCATATTTTGGTTCTTCGTCTTTTAGTGTATGCCCTCCAGCAATTATTGCGTTAGCTTCCTTTACTTTGTCATAACCACCTTCAAGTATACCTTGAATGTGCGACTTTGGTAAGTCTTCTGGAAATGCAAAAATATTCATGCAAATTTTTGGTTCGCCTCCCATTGCATAAATATCGCTAAGAGCATTCGCCGCTGCAATTTGACCGAAAGAATAAGGGTCATCAACTACAGGTGGAAAAAGATCCACGGTTTGTATCATGGCTGTTTCGTCATTTATTTTGTAAACTGCTCCATCATCACTTGTTTCAAATCCTACAAGTAGATTTGGGTCTTCAAATTTTGGTAGGTGACACAAAACTTGTGCCAAGGTCCCAGGACCAATTTTGGCAGCTCAACCTCCTGATTTTGTTAATGATGTTAATTTCATAAGTTTCTCCTTTTTTCGTAAAATTATAAAGCTTATTCAGTAATTATTGCAATACTATTGCTGCAACCTAATCTTGTTGCGCCTGCATTTATCATATTTATTGCATTTTCTTTTGTTCTTATTCCACCAGATGCTTTTATTTTTCCGCGTTCTCCTACAACAGATGTCATAATTTCAACATCCTCTACTGTTGCACCACCAGTACTAAAGCCTGTAGAAGTTTTTACGAAATCAGCACCACATGAAACTACAAGTTCGCTTGCTTTTGCAATTTCATCTTTTGTAAGAAGGCAGGTTTCTATGATGACTTTTACAATTCCATTGTGATTTTTTGATATTGCTACGACTGTGGCGATATCCTGGGCAACGAATTCGAAATCATTTTCCTTGAAGGCTCCGATATTCATAACCATGTCTATTTCGTCAGCACCATCTCTAAATGCTTTGTCTGCTTCGAATGCTTTACTATCTGTGCTAGAGGCACCTAATGGGAAACCAACAGTTGCTGCAATTTTCACATTACTTTTTGTTAAAGTTGATTTTGCTAAAGCAACAAAAGATGTGTTGACACACACAGAGTAAAATTCATGTTCCATAGCCTCAAAACATAATTTCTGTATTTCGGCTGTTTTTGCATCTGCACGTAGTAATGTATGATCAATATATTTGTTTAAATCGTTCATAAATATCAAACTCCTTCTTTATACATTAAATAAGAAATGAATAACATCACCATCTTTTACAATATATTCTTTTCCCTCTGAACGCACAAGTCCTTGTTCTTTTGCATTTGTTAAATTGCCTCCACATTCTACTAATTTATCAAAGGCTATAGATTCGGCTCTAATAAATCCCTTTTCAAAATCAGTGTGGATTTTACCGGCAGCACCAGGGGCTTTGGTTCCTCTTTTAATTGTCCATGCCCTTACTTCTTGAGGACCCGCTGTTAAGAAGGAAATAAGATCTAATAGGTGGTAGGAAGCCTTTATTAGTTTATTTAAACCAGATTCTTTTATCCCCAATTCATCAAGAAACATTTCTTTTTCATCTACTTCTAATGTAGACAATTCGGCTTCAATTTTGCCACAAATAACAATAACATCCGATCCTTCTTTTTTTGCTAAATCTTCTACCTTTTGCACATGTAAATTTTTACTCCAATCAGATGCTTCGCTTTCAGAAACATTTGCTGCATATATTACAGGTTTGTAAGAAAGCAAATCTAATGTTTTCACAAATGAAGTTTCCTCTTCGTTCAAGTCCAGTGTACGTGCAGAATTTCCTTCTCCTAATGAAATTACAAGTGATTCTAGTATCTCTAATTCCCTTTGTAATGATTTGTCGCCTTTTAAGTTTTTCTTTGTTCTTTGAATTCGTCGTTCAATGAGTTCGAGATCAGATAGCACTAATTCCATATTTATTATTTCAATGTCAGAAATAGGGTCGACTTTTCCATCTACATGTATTACATTTTCATCAACAAAGCATCTAACTACATGTACAATTGCTGAAACTTCTCTAATATGTCCTAAAAACTTGTTTCCAAGTCCTTCGCCTTTGGAAGCACCTTTTACTAATCCAGCTATATCGAAAAATTCAATTGCGGTAGGTATCAATTTTTTTGAGTTATACATATTTTGTAAGACATTTAATCGTTCGTCTGGAACTGCAACTACTCCAACATTTGGTTCGATAGTGCAAAAAGGGTAATTTGCGGCTTCAGCTCCTGCTTCCGTTATTGCGTTAAACAATGTACTTTTACCTACGTTTGGAAGGCCTACGATACCTAATTTCATGATGTGTTCTCCTTTTCTTCTTTCCTATATATGCTTAATAATATGTCATATTTGCTTTGCTATTCGACATAATTGTGACGGTAATTTATTGTTTTGAGGTGAAATTATCTTGGTTTTCATTTTGTGTTTTAATTTGTTTTTTATATAAATACACATACATTAGAAGAGAAAAAATTATTATAGACAAACTAAAAATTTGTGCTTGCCTGAAGGGGCCTAGCATTAAACTATCAGTCCTTAAGCCTTCCACAAAAAATCTCTCAAGTGAATAAAGCATACAATATAGCAAGAAAATTTGGCCCGTAAATTTACGTTTGTTTTCGTAGATGATTAGAAAGACAAATAATACAAAACACCATATAGATTCGTATAAGAAAGTAGGGTGAACCCATTCGCCATTAATTAAAATTGCCCAAGGTAGATCGGTAGGGCCACCGTGAGCTTCCATATTGAAGTAATTTCCCCATCTGCCTATTGATTGTGCTAGCACAACAGCAGGAGCAAAAAGATCTAAACATGAAAAAAAATGGATTTTTCTGTATCTGCAGAGCAAAAATAATGCTAAACCACCTAATATAAGAGCGCCATGAATCGCCAAACCACCTTCACTAATCATGAAAATCTGAAACAAATCATCTGAATAATTTTCCCAACTAAAGATTACATAATAAAAACGTGCACCTATTATCCCGAAAGGAATAGCACATAAGAACATGTCTAATGTATACTCCTTCTTTATATTATACTTAGGAGCACGGAAGTATATAAGTGCCATCGCAACTAATATTCCAAAAGATATAAGTACTCCATACCATCTAACATCATAACCAAATAAGGAGAAAGCAACAGGGTCGGGTATAGAATTAAACATTTGAATCTCCTTCTTTTTCATATATAAATGGAATAATTAATACTGTTTGTGTTCCTATTGTGTAAACTTTGAAGTTTCTCTCCAAAAGAACTGAATTATCTTCTCTCTCTTTTAATTCCTCTTCGCTTAATTCGTCATCGGTTGTATTATCTGATGGAGTTGATGCGCCTTGAAGCGAGACGAATTCTTCTGTTGTCATAACTTGGGAAGCTTTATCATCGCCCATAACTATTCTTGTAGAGGGGTCAATAATTACAGGAAGAGCAGTGTTAGTATTTGCTAGATAATATCCACCTGGTTCGTCTGGGCTTTCGACCACTTCTTTTCCATTAAGTACAGTTTCATAGTATCCTGCTTCGTTTCCTTCTGAAAATTTTGTTAAGGTTGTTATCGTAATAACAGCACCCTGATTCTCTAGCATATCTGCATATTCCGTCATTAGATATTCTGGTGTGATTTCCGGTTCAATTACCGTACTTCCCGATTGATTTTGCTTTAAAAAGATTCCTGATATGGACAAATAAATTATTAATGCAAGCAAAACTGTAAAAAGTAGTGCTAAAATAAATATTTTATTTTTTGTTTTTTTGCTCCTGTTACTCATATATATTCTCCCTACTTGATTGTTGGATATGTTGAAAATTGGAATTGTTATATTTTGTATAAATATAACTTACTAATCATAAAACATTATACTATAAAATTGCCAAAGCACACAAGATATTGTGAGTATATTAAATAATTATATTGTAAATAGTAAGGTTTAACTGCTATGACATATATAGTGTTTGTAAAAATTCAAGATACTATATGTTGAATTTTTTCTTTTTATCCTTTAAACAATGTCGTTTGGAAGGAGTAATGTGGTAGGCATATAACAAAAAAACACTATTTTTATTGCAAAAAATACATAAAGTGGTAGAATAGGGTAGAAAGTGAAATAAGGAGAAGTCTATTGCTCATCGGAAAATACGAAAACTTAATAGATGAAAAATCGAGAATAGTTATTCCCGCTAAGTTCAGAGAAGACTTGGGGCGTATTTGTGTTGTTGCAGAAGGAATTGATAATTGCTTGTGTATTTACTCTGTTGAAGAATGGGATAATTATATTAAAAAACTAAAAAATTTACCCAATACAGATACAGTGGCTAGAAACTATTTGAGAAAACTTTATATGAGTGCTTCAGATCAAGAGATTGACAAACAAGGGAGAGTAAAGATACCTTCTGAAATCAGAGAAAGTGCAGGCATAGTAAAAGAATTGATTACTATTGGATCAATAACAAAAATAGAAGTTTGGAGCAAAGAAATATGGGCTCAAACTGAAAATGGAGGAACAAAAAATCTTACAATTGCAGATATTGAGGAAGGTTTGTTGAAATATGATATTTAAACATAAATCAGTACTTCTAGATGAATCTGTTAGTGCTCTAAATATAAATGAAACGGGAGTATATGTAGATGGAACTTTAGGTGGTGGAGGGCATAGTCTGGAGATTTGCAGGAGGCTTGGATCAAAAGGAGAACTAATTGCGATCGATAGGGATAAAGAAGCTATTCAATCTGCAAAAGAAGTTTTAAGTAATGTTTCGTGTAAAGTGAATTATGTGCAAAGCAATTATTCAAACATAAGAGAAGTTTTATTTGATTTAGGAAAAACAAAAGTTGATGGTGCGATTTTAGATCTTGGAGTTTCTTCATACCAATTGGATAATTACAAAAGAGGATTTTCATATATGCAAAATGCACCTCTGGATATGAGGATGAACCAAGATGATTCTTTGACTGCATTTGAAGTTGTTAATACATACAATGAAAATCAACTTTTTAAAATAATAAGTAGTTACGGAGAAGAGCGATGGGCTAGGAGAATAAGCCAGTTTATTGTAGAACGAAGAAAAGAAAGTGAAATAGAAAACACAGAAGCATTAGTTAATATTATAAAAGATGCTATTCCAGCTAGTGCTAGAAGAGAGGGGCCGCATCCTGCTAAAAGGACTTTTCAAGCAATTAGGATAGAAGTGAATGATGAACTTGGGCAATTAAGTCGAGCAGTTGAAGCGTTCTGCGATTCATTAAATACAGGAGGAAGATTAGCAATAATCACATTTCATTCATTAGAGGACAGAATAGTCAAAGAAGTATTTAATAGAAGAGTTAATCCATGTATATGCCCAAAAGGAATGGCAGTTTGTTCGTGTGGGAAAGTAGCAGATATTATTAAGATTAGTAGAAAACCCATTATTCCTTCAGAAGAAGAATTGAATGAAAATCCAAGAGCTAGAAGTGCGAAGTTAAGAATTGTGGAAAAAATATAAAGATAAGTCACAAGAAAAAATTAAAAACAATGCAAGAGATTTGCATTACAGATAAAACATCACGTTATTAAGAAAGGAGGAAATTAAATGAAAACTGAAGCGAAAAAATATTTGTATGAAGAAAACAAATATCACAACGTATCAGAGACAGAATCAAATTACAGCAAAACAAGCTTTAGTCAAAGTTACAGAAGTATCCACGAACAATATGAAAAGAAATATTCAAATTATAATTCCTCCAAAAATAAACAGGTTCAGTTTTCAAATAAAAAGAAAAAACATAAAACCGGACTAAATAGAGAATTGACTCCAAAAGAAAAAAATAGTTTAATAAAATACATTGTTAAGTTTGCGACTATGTGTTTACTTTTTTTAATAGTATCATCTGCGACTGCTGCAATAACGTATGAAAATGACAAAATGAAAAATATGAATTTGGAACTTGAAGGTGAAGTGAATTATCTTAAAATACAGCTTGAAGCTCAAACATCAAATAAATCAATAGAGGAATATGCTATTGATAAGTTGGGAATGATTTATCCAGATGAAAATTATCAGAAGAGTATAGGGACTGAAGAAGATGAGAGAACTAGTGGGAAAAATTATGCCTTGTAAGATCTGGAAATATTTATATTTGAAAAGTTAGGCAAAAGTCTAACTTTTTGTTTATTTAATGTTTAAATACTATATAATATATATTGTGTTTTAATATAAGAGAAGGAAAAAGAGTATGGTAAAAAAAAATGTACTAAAGAATAATGATGAAAACTTCCAAGTGATAAAAAAGGAAAAAGGAACTAATTTTAGACTTTTTGTTTTGTTTAGTATTTTTGTTGTGTGTGTAATTATCATTGTTATTAGAATAGGTATTATTCAAATAGTACAAGCAGACTTATATAAAGAAGAAGCAATAATATATCAAAAATTAGACACAAATGTTGAAGCCCCTAGGGGGAATATATTAGATAGAAATGGAAATGAATTGGCGAAAAGCACAGTTGTGTATTCGGTTGAAATGTCAAAAATGAATATGATGAGTAGTGAAGAAGGAGAAAAAAATTATGATAATAATGTGAAAAGTATCGCTGAAATCTTGGACATGAATCCAAATGAAATAAATGATTTTTTTAATGATTCTGAAACAATTGAAACAATAATAGAAAATGCAAGTAAGGAAACTGTAGATGAATTGCAAATTTTCATAAATAATAATGAAATTGAAGGAATAAATATTATTGAAGAAACCAAAAGACTATATCCGCATGGTGAATATGCATCACAACTTTTAGGGAGCGTTAATGAAAGCAACTCTGGTCGAACGGGATTAGAATATGAATATGATGAATTACTAGCAGGAACTGATGGAAGATGGATAATAAACACAGACGAAAGAAATTCTCCCGTTGGAACAGGAGAATATTATGAACCAGTGCCTGGATCTGATATAGTATTGACTATTGACCAAACAATACAATACTATGCTGAAGATGCGGCTAAAAGAGCACATGAAGAAACAGGATCTTCGAGAGTCACAGCAATTGTTATGGAAGTTGAAACAGGTGATATCCTGGCTCTTGCATCTACACCTTCATTTGATCCACATACTCCAATGGAACCAGCAAGTGAAGAAGAAAAAAAAATATTTGAAAAACTCACTGAAGAAGAAAAAACAAATTATTTATACCAAATGTGGAGATGTACGGCTATAAATGATGTGTATGAACCTGGTTCAACAATGAAATTATTGACTACTGCTATGTCATTAGAAGAAGAAAAAGTTAATAGCAATACAACATTTAATTGCACAGGATCGAAAAACGTTGAAGGTGTAAAATTAGAATGTGATGTATATCCAGGGAGCCATGGAATACAAACTTTGGCAGAAGCAGTTGCTAATTCGTGTAATCCTGCGCATATAGAAATGGCATCTTCTTTAGGGATATCTACATTTTATGATTATTTAAATCTTTTTGGAATGACTGAGTATACGGGGATAGATTACCCTGGAGAAGGCGGACCTCTTCTTCAATCTGAAGAAGAAGCAGGTCCAGTTGGAATTGCAACAATAGGATATGGACAAGGAATAAATGTCACTCCTATTTCAATGATTACCGCACTTTCTTCTTTGGGAAACGATGGAAATTTAATGCAACCTAGATTAGTAAAAGAAATAATTTCTCCAGAAGGTGAATCTCAGATAATAGAACCTAATATTGTTAGAAAAACAGTTTCTGAAGAAACAGCTGAAGAAGTAAAGAAAATAATGACAGGTGTTGTTGAAAATGAAATAGGAGAAGTAGGACAAATTGACGGGTACACGGTAGGAGGAAAAACAGGAACATCTAGAATAAATTTTCAAGGAGAATACACAAATGAATTTATGCTTTCATTTATAGGCATGGCTCCTATGGAGGATCCTAAAATAGCCATATTATTTATTAATGAAAAACCTAATCCTGAAGATTCATATTCAAGATTTGCAACAATTCCATGGACAAAAGATATTTTGGAGAATACCCTTAGATACTTAAATATTCCTTATTCAAATGAAGATGTAGCAAAAGAAAATGAAGAAGAAGATTTCGTTAGTGTACCAAATCTTATTGGAAAAACAGAAAAAGAAGCGATAGAGATCCTTGATGGAAAAGGGCTAAAATATAATATATCGCCAAAAGATATTGTTGGAACTAATTTTGAGGTTAATGGTCAGTACCCAGAATCAGGCGATAAAATTAAAGAAGGATCTATAGTATATATTTATAAAGAGTAGCAAATTCAAACTGTTTTGCAGTTAATGTAGTAAAACAAATGTTGTTTTAGGAGAAGTCAATGAAAAAACTATTTATAAAAGATGTGATAAAGGAAATAGATGGTGAATTATTATGTGGAAACGAGAATTCGTCGTTTAATAGCGTTTCAAGAGATTCGAGAAATGTAGATAAAAACTGCCTGTTCTTTTTTCTTGTAGGCGAAGTTCAAGACGGACATAAGTTTTTAAAAGATGTTTTAGACAGTGGCGTTAGAAACCTTGTGGTATCTGAAAAAAATTGTATAAATGAAATTGATAAATCATTAGTAGATTATAATAGAATTAACATAATATATGTGAATAATACAACTGTAGCATTACAAAAATTATCGAAATATTATTTAAAAATCTTGAATCCAAAGGTTATAGGGATTACAGGAAGCGTTGGCAAAACTACAACTAAAGATATACTGTTTCATATTTTGAATTCAAAATATGAAGCAGGAAAAACAATGGGTAATTACAATAATGAAATTGGATTACCACTAACAATTTTGAGTTTAGATGAAAATGTAGAGATGGCGATTTTGGAAATGGGTGCGGGAGAAAAGGGTGATATTTCATTTCTGGCAGAATTAGCAAGACCTGAAATAGCAATAATAACAAATATTGGGTTATCACATTTAGAAACAATGGGTTCTCAGGAAAACATTTTTGATGAAAAGATGAAAATCACATCATATTTTGGGGAAAATGATACATTGATATTTATTCCAGATGGAAAATTCTTGCTTGAGGAAAAAAGAAATTTCAATTCCATTCCAGTTAAAGCAGAAGTGGGGAATGAAAGAGATCTAGTTATAAAAAATATAAAAAACCATGGAGAAAAAGGAACAGAGTTTTTCATAGAATATATGGGTGAAAGAGAAAAATTTTCATTAGAAGTTTTGGGAAAACATAATGCACTTAATTGCGGGCTAGCAGTTGCGGCAGCAATTAAATGTGGAGTAAATTTGAAAGAAGCAAGTGCGGCAATTAAAGGAGCTGAAATAACAAAGGGGAGACAAACAATTAAAGAAAAAGATGGATATAAAATAATTGATGATACTTATAATGCAAGCCCGACATCAATGAAGGCGGCATTAGATTTACTTGAATCATTTGATGGAAAAAGAAAAATAGCAATTTTAGGAGATATGTATGAATTAGGAAATGTTTCGGAAACTTCCCACTACGAGATAGGAAAATATGCAATTTCCAAAAACTTTGATGTACTTATTTCTGTAGGCGATAATGCAAGAAATATCTATCGTGGAGCACATGATTACAAGAAAGATATTGACGAAACCATTACAAAAATAATACACTATAACAATAGAGAAATAGCGCTAGAGAATGTGAAGTCATTGGTTCAAAAAGGAGATGTACTTCTTTTCAAGGCATCACGAGGCATGAAACTAGAAGAAATAATTGAAAAACTATAGGAGATGGACATGGGATACGGGAATTTAATTGTAGTAGCACTGTTAGGGTTTATGGCATCTTTGGTATTAACATCTGTACTAATACCAATATTAAAAAGCAAACAAATGGGTCAAAACATTAAGGAATTGGGACCAAAATCGCATAAAAAGAAAGAGGGAACTCCTACTATGGGAGGTCTAGCGATTATGCTATCCACAATAATTGCAGCAGGAATAGGAGGCTTTGTTTCAAAAGATACAGTAGTTATGCTTGTAGGATTTTTGGGATTTGGAGCTATTGGATACTTAGATGATTACATAAAGGCGATAAAAAAACAGAACCTAGGTCTAAGAGCTTATCAGAAAATAATACTTCAAACAATTCTTGCAACAGCAATTTCAATATATATTGCATTTTTCACAACATCTGGTACTGAAATATTTATTCCATTTTCTAAAACATATTTTGACTTTGGAATAATGTATATACCGTTTGCAATTTTTGCTATTTTGGCGATTGTTAATGCAGTCAATTTGACTGATGGGCTAGATGGATTGGCAAGTGGAGTAACGGCTTTTGTATGTATATTCTTGTCTACCGTAGCACTAGTATATGATTATGATTCGGTTTCGATTTTTACAATTTCAATTGTAGGTGGACTGCTTGGGTTTTTAGTCTATAATAAATATCCCGCAAAAATATTCATGGGTGATACAGGTTCTATGGCTTTAGGAGGAGCTGTAATTGTGGCAACATTGATTATGAAAATGCCTCTTATTTTGCCAATAATTGGAATAATTTATCTTGTAGAGGCTCTGTCTGTATGCCTTCAAGTTGGTTATTTTAAAATTTCAGGCGGGAAGAGAGTGTTTAAAATGGCACCAATACACCATCATTTCGAGCTAAGTGGGATGAAGGAAATTACGGTTGTATTTCTATTCTGTTTTATTACATTAGTTGCGTGTTGCATTGGAATGTTAGGAGTTTTTTAATGACAAAGTATAATTCGAAAAATATTCTCATTGTTGGAATGGGCAAATCTGGATTTTCTTCAGCAAAAGCAATGAAAAAAGAAGGTGCAAATGTTTTCGCGTATGATGATAGAGAATATTCGTGCTTTAATGAAGAACAAAAGGAATTCATTGACCGTAATGATATTGAATGTTTTTTTGGAAAAAATAAAGAAATCACAAGAGTTTTTGATTTTGTGATAATTAGCCCAGGGGTTCCGATAGATAACATAGATGTTGTATTTCAAATAGAAAATGGTGCGAAGATATTAGGTGAGTTGGAATTAGCATATAGTATTGCAAAAGGAGAGTTTATTGCAATAACGGGTACAAATGGAAAAACAACGACAACCTCGCTTGTTGGATTGATTTTTAATTTGGATGAAAAGGACACGAGGGTTGTTGGGAATATTGGAGATCCTGTAATTGATGAAGCGTGCAATAGTAATGAAAAAACATATTTTGTCACAGAAGTTTCGAGCTTTCAATTAGAAAGTACTGAAAACTTCAAACCAAAAGTTTCTGCAATTTTGAACATAACACCAGACCATCTTGATAGACATAAAACGATGGAGAATTATGGAACAATAAAAGCCAAAATCTCTGCTAATCAAGATGAAAAAGATTTTGTAATAATAAACCAAGATGATCCAGCATTAGAAAACATTATAACTAATGAAAAAGTAAATAAAGTGTTTTTTACAAAAGAGGCAGAAACATCTGTGGGTGTTTTTGTTAGAGAGCAAAATATATATGTGAAAAATTTACTTGGTAAAGTTGAAAAAATTATTCCTATAGATGAGATTCCTTTGCCAGGGACACATAATCTGGAAAATGTGCTAGCAGCATGTGCTATATGTTACTTTGCTGGTATAGATATAAATAAAATAAAAGAAGGAATTACTAACTTTATGGGTGTTGAACATAGAGTTGAAGTTTTTTTTGAGAGTAACGGAATTAAATTTGTGAATGATTCAAAGGGTACTAATCCAGATGCTACAATTAAGGCACTTGAAGCTATGAAAAATAACATTATTCTTATCGCAGGTGGATATGATAAAGGTGCGGATTTCAAAGAATTATTGACGTATGGAAAAGATAAAATAAAAGCCATGTATCTAATCGGAGAAACAAAAAGTAAAATTAAAAAGCAAGCGAACGATTTAGGATATTTGGAGGTATATGAGTGTGACACATTGGAAGAATGTGTGAAGCATGCTTTGGAGTGTGCATCAAAAGGAGATAAAGTGCTTCTTTCACCAGCTTGTGCAAGTTGGGGGATGTATACAAATTATGAGGAAAGAGGGAAAAAATTTAAAGAAGAAGTCGTGCGAAATTACAAAACAATATGAAAGAAATAACAAAAAAATTTAGAAGGAAAAAAAATAAACAAAAGGAAGAAACAAGTTTAAATAAAGTTCAAAAAGAAAAAAAAGGTGAAGTGGACTATATTTTACTTATTTTTCTCATAGCCTTAATATCAATAGGTGCTATTATGATATTTAGTTCAAGCTACTATGTTGGAATCTATAATCAAAAACCATATGATATGATAATTAGTCATTTGATTTTTCTTTTGATAGGAGGAATAATCACGTATTTTTTATCTTCAGCAGATTTAAACAAATTAAATAATAAGACTTTTGCGTATTTGGTGTATGGAAGCTCATTGATTTTACTTCTCTTACTTTTTTATATTGGAGTTGAGGAAAACAATTCTGTGAGAGCAATACCTGTGGGGCCTGTTACTATTATGCCTGGAGAAATAGCAAAACTCTCTCTAGTTTTTTATTTATCTTGGTTTCTTTCACAAAACAAAAATATCATTAAGTCGTTTAATGCTGGAGTGCTTCCGGCGTTGTTTTCTGCAGGAATATATGTTGCGGCAGTAGGTGATCAAAATATGAGTACTGCGTTAACAATAGCAGCAATAGCGGGATCTATGCTTATTATTTCAGGGATGAAAAATAGATATTTAGTTTTTGTATCTGCGTTAGGAATAGTTGCGACAGTGATTTTGTTAAATTTGGATGGAGCAGCATATAGAGTTGGAAGAATTGAAGATTTTTTTTCCGGATTGCTGAACCCGTTAGAAGGCGCTTATCAAGTTAAAAATTCTGTTATGGCATTAGGGACAGGAGAACTTTTCGGATTGGGATTGTCTAATAGTATTCAAAAAACATTATATTTACCTGAAGTAAGCAACGACTTCATTTTGGCGATTATTGGTGAGGAATTTGGGTTTTTAGGGATACTATTATTGATGGCAGTATGTTCGATTATCGTTTGGCGCTGTATTGTTATTGCAATAGAAACGAATGTGTTGTTTTATAAATTATTAGTAGGCGGAATTACAAGTATGTTTGCAATTCAAATAGTATTCCATGCTGGCGTTGTAAGTGGACTAATGCCTCCAACCGGAGTTGTTTTTCCTCTAGTTAGCTCGGGAGGAAATGCAACTTTAATTTTCATGACAGCATTTGGGGTTGTTCTGAATGTTTCTAGACAAAATCATAAAAATAAAATAAAAACGCAAAATATTTAAATAGAGGAGTAGATGATGAAGATAGTTATAGTTGGAGGTGGAACAGGAGGACACGTTTATCCTGGTATAGCCATAGCTGATAAGTTTAAGAAAGATGATGCTGGCAATGAAATTCTCTTTATCGGAACAGAAGATGGAATTGAAAGTAAAATTGTAAATTCGTGTGGATATAGTATAGAATATGTTGAAGCAAGTGGCATTAACAGAAAAAATCTTTTAAAAAATGTTAAATTTTTTAAAGATTATTTTTCGGCATCAAAGAATGCCAAAAGAATATTAATAAAGTTTAAACCAGATGTAGTAATTGGTACTGGTGGATATGTGTCTGGCGCTGTTGCAAGAGTTGCAGCGAGTATGAAAATTCCTCTATTCATACAAGAACAGAATGTATTTCCTGGAATGGCAAATAAGAGTTTGGAAAAATATTCGACTAAAGTTTTTTTGGCATATAAAGGTGCTGAAGATCATTTCAAACAAAAACAGAAGCATGTTATTTCGGGCAACCCTATTGCATCCAAATTTGAAAACTTAAACAGAGAAGAATGTAGAGAAAAAATAGGAGTGAAAAAAAACAGTTTTGTTATTTTGATTTTTGGAGGGAGCCTAGGTGCTGGGAAGCTTAATCGTTATGGACTTGAAATTATTAAAGAATTTTACGGCTCGAAGAAGATTGAAATAATCCTTGTTACCGGCGAAAATTATTTCAAGGATGTTGTAAATGATTTTGAAAACTCTAATGAATTCGAGAAGTTAGATCAATATAAAAACATTAAAATTCTCGACTATATATATAATATGGAAGAATACATGGAAGCGGCAGATTTAGTTATATCAAGAAGTGGTGCACTGACTGTATCAGAATTAACATTTTTAGGAAAGCCAACAATACTGATTCCTTCGCCAAATGTTACGAATAACCATCAACTATTTAATGCTGAAGAAATGATGTCTCAAAGTTCGGCAATGATAATTGAAGAAAAAAATGAAAATAATCTTGTTGGAGAAATCAAAATGTTGATCGAAAATAAAAACATTTATTTAGAGCTTTTAGAGAGAGGGAAATTGCTAAAAGGAATAAATGGTGCTGAGATAATAATTAAAATGATAAAAGAAACAATAAATAGAAAAAAACAGGATGAAAATTATGAATAATGATTTCCAAGAAGAATATAATTATTATAAAGAAAATAGCGAATATTATAATAATAATAGAATAAAAAAAAAGAGAAAAAAAAGCAAAAATTATTTGTTGAGAATTTTTATTATTGTTGTAATTTTAATTGCGCTAGCTGCGTTTCTTCTCTCTGACATTTTTAATGTCGAAAAAATTTCCACATCAGGATTGACGAAATATCAAGAAAATACGATTATCAAAATGAGCAATATGAATGTTGGGGATAATATTTTCACAATAAAAGACAGCGCAGGAATCAAAAGAGTTGAGGCGTTACCATACATAAGAGGGGTTAGGATTAATAGAATTCTTCCTGACGAAGTTATTATTGAAGTCGAAGAAAGAGAACCTATTGCAGTGGTGCAATATGATGGAAAATATATTTTACTTGATAAAGAAATGTTTTTTTTGGAAATTGTAGAAGAAGTCGACAATGTAGCTCTTATTGAAAACATTGTATTGAAAGAGAGTGAAATTGGAGAAAAAGTTCTTTTGGAAGAAGAATTAATTCTTGAAAAAAGCTTAGAACTTATTTATTCTGGATATATTAAAGAACATTCATTTGAAAAGGTAGAAGTAATATACAATACAGAGACAGAAACTTTAGATGCAATAATATATATTACAGAAGTAATGGTGTATAAAGGCGAATATTATGCGGTTTTAGGGACGATAAGCAATGGATATTTGATGGAAATTTTAAATGTTTTGGAATCTGAAAATAGAAAGAGAGGAACATTGACAATGTCAAATGATGGAGAAGTCTTGTTTTCGCCAGAATTAGAGTAAAAAGAGCAAATAATGAAAAAAAACAACCAAAAAAAAGCCATATTTCAACTATATATGGTATAATTATACCATATATGATTTATAAATGATACTGATAAAAAGTTTTAGGAGGATAGATATGTTACAATTTGAACTTGGAGAAGACAAAGCTGCAAATATACTTGTAGTTGGAGTAGGTGGAGCAGGATGTAATGCTGTAAATAGAATGATAGAAAGCGGAACACAAAGTGTTGACTTTATGGTTGTTAATACTGACAAAAAAGCCTTAACAAATTGTGCAGCAGAAAGCAAACTTCAGATTGGAGAAAAACTTACAAAAGGGCAAGGTTCAGGCGGAAATCCACAAATTGGACAGAAATCTGCAGAGGAGAACATTGAAGATATCGCACGATTTATGAGTGGATATGAGATGGTATTTATTACAGCAGGTTTAGGTGGAGGAACAGGAACTGGAGCAGCACCTATTATTGCAAGAGTTGCAAAAGAAATGGGAATACTGACTGTCGCTGTTGTAACAAAACCGTTTTCTTTTGAAGGAAGCAGAAGAGCAAAACATGCAGATAAAGGTGAAGAGTATCTTGGCAAATTTGTCGATTCACTTGTAGTGGTTTTGAATGATAAAATATTACAAATAACAAATGATGATACAGGACTTCTTGATGCGTTTGAAAGAGCTGATGATGTTTTGAAACATGGAGTATTAGGAATAACAGATTTGATTACAGAAGATGGACTAATTAACCTCGACTTTGCTGATGTAGAGACAGTTATGAGAAATAGAGGAGTAGCCCATATGGGTATGGGTAGAGGAAAAGGAGAAAGAAGAGTTAATGATGCGATTAAGACAGCATTGGAAAGTCCTCTACTTGAAACATCTGTAGCTGGTGCAAAAGCAATTTTGATTAACATTTCAGGTGGAAAAGACATAAAAATGAAAGAAGTAAGTGACATCGGTCAGCAAATACAAATGGCTGCAAATGATGACGCGATAATAATTATGGGTACTTCAATTAAAGAAGAACTAGAGGGAGAACTTCTTCTTACTGTAATTGCTACAGGATTTGATGAACCGAGTCTTAATGAAAAAAACCATGATGACCAGACAGTGTCACAAGAAAAAACTCAGAGAGAAGAAAGAGAACCAGTTGTTTCTACGATTAGTGAATTAGAAGGAACAAGGGATGATTTAAAAGCGAAAAGTAGAATAAATATTCCAGACTTTTTAAAAGAATAATATGAATATATATGAACTATGTAATCAGCTTTTCAAATATAACTATAACAAAACGATGTATTTTATCAAATGAGTTTATTGTGATATGGAAATAATCGAATCAAAAGATAATAAAATATGCAAAAAAATAATAAAGCTTAAAAGTAAAAAACACAGGGATACTGAAAGCGAATATATTGTCGAGGGAGAGCATTTAACTATTGATAGCTTAAAAAAAAATGCTAACTCCCTTGTTATAATTTCCAATAAATATTTTTCTTTAAAAAAAGATGTGATGGTTTTTTTTGAAGAAAATAACATAGAATATGTTGTGGTTGATGACAAGCTGTTCGGATTTTTATCAGAGACAGATAACCCACAAGGCATACTTGCAATTGTTAAAAAAACAATATTCAAGGAAGAAGATTTTTTCACAAAAGAAAACAATAATATTGTTGTACTTGATCGAATTCAAGATCCTGGTAATGTTGGAACAATTATTAGAACAGCAAGAGCAACAAATCATAAAGTTGTAATTATGAAAGGAACAGTTGACCCATATTCTTCAAAAGTTGTTAGGGCAGCAATGAGTGCTATTTCAGATACGCCGATGATTTTTGTGGAAAGTTATGAAAAATTAAAGTCAATAATGAAAGAACAAAAGATCGTGTTAGTGGGAACACATCTTAAAGCAGAAAATTCGTATAAAGAGATTATCGAATACGATAATATTGCAATTGTTATGGGAAATGAATCACAAGGTATTCACGAAGAATTAATTGATATATTAGATAAGAAAATATATATTCCAATGGAAGAAGGTATAGAGTCATTAAATGTATCTGTAGCCGCTGGAATAATAATGTACGAATCTTACATTATGAGAACAAGAAAAGGCAGGTAATTATGCAAAACAAATTGAAAGAAATAGTTAAAAACTCAGAAGAGAAAATAAAAAAATCTAATTCTTCATCAGAACTAGAAGCATTAAGGGTTGCTCTACTAGGAAAAAAAGGCGAAATCACATCTATATTAAAGAGTATGAGTTCATTGCCGGTAGAAGAAAAAAAAGAACTAGGATTACTTGCCAATAAAGCAAGAGAAGATGTAACAAAAATGTTAGATGATAAATTCTCTATTATTAATGAAAGAGAAGAGAATTTAGTTTTTATAAAAGAAAAAATTGATGTGACTGAACCAGGTAAAAGAAGAAACTTAGGTGCTAAACATCCGATAACTGTTACGATAGATGAAATAAGTAAAATTCTTATGTCTATGGGATTTGCAGTAGCCGAAGGACCACAAGTAGAGACAGTTTTTAATGTTTTTGATGCATTAAACTCGCCTCAAAATCATCCATCTAGATCGCTAACGGATACGTTTTATATTTCTGACGATATAGTATTGCGAACACATACATCATCAGTCCAAATTAGGACTTTGCTTAATGAAAAACCGCCTATTAAAATAATTGCACCAGGAAGATGCTTTAGATGTGATACCCCAGATGCTACTCACTCGCCTATGTTCCATCAAGTAGAAGGCCTATTGGTCGATAAAGGGGTGACAATGGCAGACTTGAAAGGGACATTGGATACTCTAGCAAAAAAATTGTTTGGAGAAGAGACAAAGACTAACTTTAGACCACATCATTTTCCATTTACAGAACCTAGTGCGGAAATGGATGTATCGTGTTTTAAATGTAATGGAGCAGGATGCAGAATTTGTAAAGGCAGCGGATGGATAGAAATATTGGGTTGTGGAATGGTACACCCTAATGTTCTAGGTGTAGGGAATATAGATACTGAAATATATACAGGATTTGCATTTGGAATGGGAGTAGAGAGAATAGCCATGCTTAAATATGGAGTTGAAGATATAAGATTATTCTATGAAAATGATATGAGATTTATTGAACAATTTAAATAAGAATAAATACAATTGATCTATAAATATTTTATCATACTACGTATGATTATGAAAAATTTCCAATAATTTAAATATGTAATATCTTTGCATTGACATGAATGGAAACGCAATAGGAGGAAATAAAATGTTAGTACCAATTAAATGGCTTAAAGAATATATAGATTTAGATGTAGACATAAAAACATTTTGCGAAAAAATGATTATGTCAGGATCTAATATTGAAACTACAGAAACACTTATGAAAGGTATAGAGGGTGTTTATGTAGGTAAAATTATAAATATCGAAAACCATCCAGATGCAGACAAACTTAAAATATGTAAAGTTGACATTGCAAAAGAAAACCCAATCACAATTGTAACTGGGGCAACAAATGTATTTGAAGGAGCGAAAGTTGCAGTTGTAATTGATGGGGGAAAGATTCCAGGCCCTTTGCATGGCAAACCAAAAGATCCAAATGGTGTTAAAATTTCAAAAGGTAAATTAAGAGGAGTAGAATCTGAAGGAATGTTATGTTCTTTAACTGAGCTTGGCTTTGAAGATAAAGTTATACCTTTATCACAAAAAGAGGGAATATGGATACTCCCAAATTCTATGATAGTAGGGAATGATATTGCATCTGCAACAGATTTAGAAGATGAAGTAGTAGAATTTGAAATAACGCCAAATAGAGCAGATTGCCTTTCGATGATTGGCATGGCCAGAGAAGCAGTGGCAACATTTGGAGGAGAATTGAAGTACCCAGCGCTTGATATAACTTCAGAAGAGGGTGACGCGGCAAAATATATACAAGTTCAAATTGATGATAATGTTTTATGCAGCAGATACATGGCAAAAATTGTAACGGATGTTAAAATAGAAGAATCGCCTTGGTGGCTACAAAAAAGGCTTATGTCAGCGGGAATGAGACCGATAAATAATATTGTGGATATTACCAATTTTGTAATGCTTGAATTTGGACAACCTATACATGCTTTTGATATTAGTAATGTTGAAGAAAATAAAATTATTGTTTCTAGGGCAGAAGATGGAAGTGAATTTACTACACTTGATGATAAAACTAGAGAATTAGATGCTTCTATGTTGATGATTAAAGATGGAAGAAAAGATATTGCAATAGCAGGCATTATGGGAGGATTGAATTCAGAAATAAAAAATGATACAAGTACAATACTTGTTGAAATTGCAAACTTTAATGCGGATAATATTAGAGCAACATCAAAAAAATTATCTTTAAGAACAGAAGCATCTTCTAGATATGAAAAAGGGATAGACCCTAATATTTGTGCTTTAGCTGGAGAAAGAGTTTGCCAATTAATTGAAAAAATAGGTGTGGGAACTGTAGTAAATGGTACAGTAGACAATTATCCAAACAAATATTATAATACTGAGATAAGTATTAGAGTAAGTCGAATTAATGAAATATTAGGAACATCTTTGACAATAGATGAAATAATAATTATACTAGAAAAGTTGGAGATAAAATGTAAGAAAAATAAAGATAGTATCAGTGTTACCCCACCAACTTCAAGGCTTGATTTACTTAAAGAAATTGATTATGTAGAAGAAGTTGCAAGAATTTTTGGATATGATAATTTGCCGCTTACTTTGCCAGCAGGAAAAAGCATTTCATACAAAGAACCTAAAAGAGAATTCATAGATAGAGCGAAAGAGATAATGTGTTCTTTAGGGGCAAATGAAATTCAGACGTATTCATTTGTAAGCCCAAGAGATATTGATAAAATACAATTAGAATCAGATGTATGGGAACGAAATTTTGTTGAACTTATTAACCCATTAGGGGAAGAGCAATCAGTAATGAGAACTATTTTGGCACCAAGCATGTTAGAGGTAATGGGAAGAAACTATTCTAGAAATATTGATAAACTTAGAGCATTTGAAATAAATACAACTTTTTCAAAGTGTATATCTGATGAAAAAAATCTTCCTGAAGAAGAAACGGGCATGGTAATAGGATTTTATGGTAATGATGAAAACTTCTATTCAATAAAAGGTGCATGTGAGGAACTTTTAGATAATTTGGGTATTGAAGGATATACATTTGTTGCCGAAAGTAATTATGCTTTATTCCATCCTGGCAGGTGTGCAAGAATTATAATTGAAGAACAAGAGCTGGGAATTATAGGAGAAATCCATCCAAAAGTAAGCAAAAATTATGGCATAGATACTAGAGGATATTTATGCGAATTTTTTCTTGATAATGTTTTTGAACATGCTGATAAGACAATATATTATAAACAACTTCCAAAGTATCCATCTATAATTAGAGATATAGCATTAATCGTAGATGAAGAGATACAAGTTGCTGATATAATGAATGTGATCAAGGAAAAAAATAAGATAATTCTTGAAAAAGTTGAGCTATTTGATGTGTATAGAGGTAAACAGATTCAGGAAGGAAAAAAGAGTGTTGCGTTTACAATGACATATAGGGATAAAAATAGGACGCTTACAGATGAGGATGTTTCAAATGTGTATAATGATACTCTTGAAGCTTTAGAAAAGAAATTTAAGGTGCTCCTCAGAGAAGTATAGGAGAAGGTTTATGGATAGTAAGGTAATAGTAAGGATTTTTGGACAAGAATATACTGTTGTTGGAGATATTTCAAGAGAAAAAATTGTTCAAGTTGCGGCATATGTTGATGAAGTAATCAATAGAATACATGAAGAAAGCAAAATCGGAACTGTTTCAAAGCTTGCTATTCTATCTGCAATAAATATTTGCCAAGAGTATTTTGAATGTAAAAATGATTTAGAAAAAGCAAATTTAGAAATTGAAAATATTCAACAAAATCTCGAAAGGTATAAACAGTTATGGCAGGAATCAAAATCTAGCTTTGACTCATATAAAGATGAGAATCAAAAAACTTTAGAACAAAATCAAGACTTGTTTGACCAATTAAAAGAAGCGAGGGAGATTGCGGATCAAGCAATGGAGAAAACCATAAAATCAGAACTGACTGATGAAATGAGTGACGAAATAAAAGCGATTAAAAATCAATATAAAGACCTAGAGAGCAGTTTTTTTGACTTGCAAATGGAAAACATTAAGTTGAAAAGAGAAAATGAAATTCATAAAAAAAATGAAGAAAATGAAGAAAATGATTGGTTGTAAGGAATAAATTTAAGTTATGACTGAAAAAACACTGAAAATATTAGAATATAAAAGAATATTAGAGTTTCTTGAAGAAGAAGCCGGATCAGAATTGACAAGAAATCATATTAGAAATTTGATTCCATTTAATGAAGAGAGCAAAATTATTGCTGCTCAAAAGGAAACAACAGAAGGGGTAAAACTTATTCTATATAAAGGTGCGCTGCCGCTGGGTAACTTTTATGACATTAACGGGTCAATAATTTTAGCAAAAAAGGGTGGGGTTCTCTCGCCAAAACAACTATTAGAGATATATTATAATTTAATGATAACTAGAAAAACAAAGAAGTTTATGGAGGAAGATATACCAGAGCTTGATATTATTAAGTTGTTGGTATTTTCTCTTTATGAACATAAAAAAGTCGAAGAAGAAATAGATAGATGTATTCTATCAGAAGACGAAATTTCAGATAACGCTAGTATTGAACTTAGAAACATTAGAAGAACAAAAACCAGAAAAAATGAAGAAATTAGATCCAAATTGTCAAATTTAATTAGTTCAACTGAAAGCAGAGCTCTTCTTCAAGATAATATAGTTACACTTAGAGAGGGAAGATATGTAATTCCTGTGAAAACAGAACACACAGCTAAATTTCCTGGAATTATTCACGATCAATCTTCGAAAGGTTCTACAGTGTTTATAGAACCACAAGCTGTTGTAATATTAAATAACCAACTTAGAGAGCTTGAACAAAAGGAAAAAGAAGAAATACATAGGATTCTAGAAGAACTAAGTACAAGAATTTCTGAAATAGCAGCTGAACTTCAACCGAATTTGGATATACTTAGACACCTGGACTTTATTATGGCAAAAGCTAGATTGTCTCGAAAGTTTAAATGCGAAGAACCTTCTATTGGTGATGAAGATGTTATTGATTTGAAAAATGCAAGGCACCCATTTATTCCTAATGATAAAGTGGTCCCAACAAATATCAAATTGGGAAAAAAGTACTCTACATTGATTATTACGGGACCAAATACAGGAGGAAAAACTGTTAGTTTAAAGACAGTGGGTTTACTTACTTTGATGGCGCAAACTGGACTTCATATTACAGCAGAGGAAGGAAGTAAAATACGCGTTTTTGATAATATTTATGCTGATATAGGTGATGAGCAAAGCATAGAACAAAGTTTAAGTACGTTTTCATCGCATATGAAAAATATCATTGAAATTGTAAAAGTATGTGATTATAATTCATTAGTTTTACTTGATGAATTAGGTGCGGGGACAGATCCTATGGAAGGTGCAGCGCTTGCAATCTCAATATTAAATAACTTGTTTAAAAAAAAATCTCTTGTAATGGCAACAACACACTATACGGAGATAAAGAAGTACGCTTTGTCTACAAATGGAGTTGAAAATGCATCTATGCAATTTGATGTAGAAACATTAAGCCCAACATATAAACTTACAATTGGAATTCCTGGAAAATCCAACGCATTTGATATTTCCGAAAAATTGGGACTAGAATCTTCAATCATTCATGAAGCAAGACATCTATTAACCACGGATGCATTGAAGTTTGAAGATGTTGTTTCGGCAATTGAAGAAGATAAGAAAAAAGCCGAAATTGAAAGAGACGAAGCAATTACAATAAATATTGCGATGAAAAAAAAGGAAGACGAAGCAAAATTAAAGTTGGACAAAGCAATATTGGAAAGGGAAAAAATATTAAATAAGGCGAAGGAAGAAGCAAGAAGCATAATTGACGAAGCTAAAATTATTTCTAAGGAAGTTCAAGAAGAATTAAAAGAATTGAATAGGATTGAAAGTTTGGGGGAAAGAACAAAAAAGCTAGACGAGAGCAAAAAAAGAATAAAAGATGCTGCGGGTAAATATAGGGAAAAAATTATTAAGGAAATTAATGATAACCCTATTTCATTAGAAAATGTTAAAATAGGAGATAAAGTTAAGGTTATTACATTGAACCAAAATGGCGAAGTAATTGAAATGCCAAATAATAAAGGTGAAATAATAGTCCAAATTGGAAACATGAAGGCAAAAGTTAATTTTGAAGATTTGAAGCTAATAAACCAAGGAACTCCTAAAAAAAAGAATACATACAATAAATCATCGTATAGTAGTATATATAAATCAAAAACTCAGAATATTAGCCCTACAATAAATGTTCAAGGACAAAGGTTAGAAGATGCATTAGAAAATGTCGCAAAGTATTTAGATGATGCATTTATTGCTGAAATTCCAAGTGTTACTATTATTCATGGACGAGGAGAAGGAATTCTGAAAAAGGGTATACATGATTTATTGAAAAAAAAGAAAGATATAAAAAAATTTAGGCTTGGTGAATATAATGAAGGTGGAGAAGGAGTTACAGTAGTCAAGTTTTAAGCAGGAATTTGTAGTTGACAAATCAGTTTAGGGGGGACAAAAGTGAAGGATTATAAAGAAGAAATAAGTGAAATAATATCAGAAAATATAGATTCACTGACATATGAAGAAATACTAGAACTTATAGAAGTACCAACAGATGAAAGTATGGGTGATTACGCATTTCCTTGCTTCAAGTTAGCAAAACTATTCAAAAAATCACCTGTACAAATTGCAGAAGAGGTTTCAAATATAATAAAGGAAAACGATATTTTTGATAAAGTTGAAAATGTAAATGCATATGTAAATATGTTTATGAGAAAAGAAAACTTAATTTGCATGGTAATAAAAGAAGTAAATGCAAAGAAGGATAATTATGGCAAAAGCCAAATTGGAAAAGATAAAAAAGTCATTGTTGAATTTTCTTCGCCTAACATTGCTAAGCCATTTCATATTGGACATATTAGGAGTACTGTTATTGGAAATTCAATCTATAAAATATATGATGCCTTAGGATATGATACAGTTAGAATAAACCATTTAGGCGACTATGGAACACAATTTGGAAAAATGATATGTGCATATAGGAGATGGGGGAATAAAGATGATGTTATTAGAGAACCAATTAAAACACTTTTAAGTTACTACACAAAATTTCACATAGAAAGCGAAAAGGATGATACATTAAATGACGAAGCAAGAGAAATATTTGTCAAGTTAGAAAAAGGATGTAAGGAAGAAGTAGAACTTTGGCAATGGTTTAGAGATGAAAGTTTAAAAGAATTTGGAAAAGTATATAATATGCTTGGTATTGAGTTTGACTCATATGCAGGAGAAAGCTTTTATTCTGACAAAATGGAAGAAATTCTTTTAGATTTAAAAACGAAAAATTTACTTGTAGAGTCACATGGTGCACAAATTGTTGACTTAGAAGAATATGGAATGCCACCAGCTTTGGTAACAAAAAAAGATGGTTCAACTCTTTATATAACAAGAGATATTGCGGCAGCAGTATATAGAAAAAAGCACTATGATTTTTATAAAAATATTTATGTTGTAGCTTCTCAACAAAATTTACATTTTCAACAATGGATGAAAATTGTTGAAATTTTAGGTTATGAATGGTCAAAAGATTGCATACATATACCGTTTGGATTAGTTAGCCTTGAAGATGGAACAATGTCAACGAGAGAGGGAAGGGTTGTTTTCTTAGAAGATGTACTTACAAAAGCAGTAGAGAAAACAAGAGAAGTAATTATAGAAAAGAAAGTTGTTACAGAAAATGTTGATGAAACTGCTACTGCTGTAGGAATAGGTGCTGTTATTTTTCAAGAACTATCAAATAATAGAATAAAAGACTATGTTTTTAACTGGGAAAAAGTATTGAACTTTGAAGGAGAAACAGGACCGTATGTTCAATACACTCATGCTAGGGCCAGTAGTGTGTTAAGAAAATCAGATGAATTTGATCTAATATATTCAAATTCTGAGGAAATATGCGCAGAGTATATCAAAGGTGAAAAAGCATATGCATTAGCTAAATTAATATATCAATATCCTCAAATAATTGTTGAAGCGGGAGAAAAATATGAACCATCAGTTGTTACAAGGCATATTGTTAATATTGCTCAAGCATTTAATAGGTTTTATCATGATGAACATATCCTTGTTGAAAATAAGGATGAGAGAATTGCAAAATTATCATTAGTAATGGCTGCAAAACAAACAATATGTAATGGCTTGGAAATATTAGGAATTACTGCGCCAGATAAAATGTGATAGAATTTAGGAGATAGAGAATATGAGATATGAGGGAAATATATTTAGACCTCCAAGTGAAGCAAGAAGTTTAATACTGCAAATTACGATTGGATGTGCGCATAATAAATGCACATTTTGCGGAATGTTCAAAGAAAAAAATTTTAGAGTAAGAGATGTTAACGAAGTAATAGAAGATATTAATGCTGCAAGAAAAAAATATTCTTATGTTGAAAAGATATTTTTGGCAGATGGAGATGCGTTATGCCTTGCAAACGATAAATTATTGTATATACTTAATCATATAGGTAAAGTTTTTCCAGAATGTAGTAGAGTTGGGATATATGGTAGCCCACATGATGCCTTAAGAAAAAGTGTTCCTGAATTAATTGAGCTAAAAAATGCAGGATTAGGAATTGTATATATAGGAGCAGAATCAGGATCAGATGAAGTTCTAAAAAAAATAAAAAAGGGAGTAAGTGCTTCTCAAATAATAGAGGGTGTTAAAAAAATTGAAGAAGCAGGAATTTTAGCATCAGTAACATTTATTTCGGGTTTAGGAGGAAAAGTCCTTTGGAAAGATCATGCCATAGAAACTGGAAAAATGATATCTCAAATGGGCGCAAGCTATGTTAGTTTACTAACCTTGATGTTAGAAAATGAAACTGAATTATTCAAAGATATAAAAAATGGTAATTTTGAAATTCTATCCGCCGAAGAGATATTAGTAGAAACAAAATTAATGATGGAAAATGTCTTTTTAACTAAAAAATGCATTTTTCGTAGTAACCATGCGTCAAATTATGTTTCACTTAAAGGAGAACTTCCTCAAGATAAGGATGAAATAATTAAGATTCTTGATGAGGCAATGAAGGATAGAAGTAAATTAAAAGATGAAAGATTTAGGATGCTATAGTTAAATCATATTGTTTGAAATGAGGAGAAAAAAATGAACGAAGCGATATACGACATTACAAAGAGACAAGATAGAATAGGGATGTATTTAAAAAATAGACTGAACGGATATGTTTTTTCGGAGTTTTCAGATGAATTCATAAAAAAATCAAAAGCACCTAACTCAATTAAAGGAGTTCCTATTCCCTTGAGAAAAGAAGATTTTGAATTATTTGCAGGTGGAACTGGAGTCTCAGGAAAAATTTTAGCTGAAAATATGGCTTATGTAATGGGTTGCGATCCTAACTTTAAACATAATGATGCATATAGAGAATTTCTGTTGAAAATTTTCAACTATAAGATTTACGAGGGGATGCTAAAAAAAGGAAGGGATGCTGCTGAAAATGAAAATTATGAATATGCATGTATTCAATTTAGAGCCACTTTAGTTATGAAAAAAGATTACCTACACGGTATGTATAGTTATGCTAGAGTATGTAGAGAACTGTATATGGCAAGCAATGATCCTGAGTATATAGGCAGATTTAAAGCAGAATCAATAGAATATTTTGAATTCATTACAGAACTTCATCCTAGATTTGCGCAGTCGTATTATTATTTAGGTTATGCATATTTAAATATGGGATTATATTCAAAAGCAGATGCTACTTGGAAATTGTTTACAAGAAAAAGCAATAATACAAAAGATATAAGAGAAATAAAAGAAAGAAGAAAACAAATTGAAGAGCCAATAATTATTGAAGACGCTTGTAATTTGATTGCAAAAGGATCTTATCAACAAGGAAAAGATATTTTGGAAAAATATTTGGATAGTCGATTTAACACGTGGTGGCCACTGCATTATTATCTAGGGCTAGCATATATTTCTGAAGGAAAAGAGAAAAAAGCAATTGAATCTTTTGAAAAAGTTTTAAGTATGAACCCATCACATCTTGAAACGCTAAATGAGCTTGTTCAAATTTACAAAGCATTGGGGAATACAGAAAAATTTGAAAAATACAGTAATAAAATTAAAATTGTAAAGGAAAATATAGCTACAGAAAATGAAAAAATAGACTTTAAAATTGAAAGGCAAGAAAAGAAAAGCCTAGAAGCAAAAGAAAAAATCCAAAAAAAGACAAAAGATAAAAAAACTTCAAAAACAGAAGTAAAAAAAGAACTAGAAACAAAAAAACCAAAATTAAAAAAATTAGGCGAAACTAAAAATAATAAATAGTCAGTAGATGATAGTATATGAGGTTGATTTTGATATGAGTAAAAATATAAGAAGAAACATTATTGTTGCTTTAATTTGTTCAACTATTGCTATGTTAAATCCTGTAAATATTTATGGAGTTGCAAAAGTTGATATATCAACTCCTTCACAAATTAAAGTAGGAGAAACAATTACAGTTACAATAACATATGTAGATAATGAAATAGGTGAAATAGAGGGACAGCTTCTATATGATGAATCTAAATTAGAGTATGTTTCTGGAGGAAGCAATGACGGAAATTCAGGGAGGGTTTTATTAAATGGAAATGGGCAAGCAAATTCAAAAGCTATTTTTAATGTAAAATTTAATGTTATTGCAGGAGGCGAGGATACATTAAAAGTTACTACATCACATTTATATGATATTGAAGAGAATAATTTAGGGGCACCATCTATAGAGAAAATCATTAACATACTAAGTGAAAATGGAACAGATTATTCTGCAACAGAGTCTGATAGTGAAGCAATGATTCATCCTATAATTGTGTATCTTATAGGATTAGTAATAGTTATTGTTTTGCTGAGCGTTACAGTAGGAGTACTTTCTTACAATAAAAAGAAAAAAAGGAAAAAAAGAATTGCAAAAGAACGCCGGGAAGCAAGGGAGAGAGCTGAAAGTAGAAGAGTATAAAAAAAAAGCATATTCTGTGCAATAGTATAGAATATGCTTTTTAGTTTGAGTTATTGCTAATTTCACATGTGGAACAAAATTATATTGTTTTTTTTGTTCTTTATTCAAATGAATGGAATGTGTAAGAAGATTACATTAAATTATCAGGATTTAGTATTTTCAATTCTTCAACAACAAATAAGCCATCTTTTCTAATTAATACATCGTCAAACCATATTTCACCACCACCATATTCTGGCCTTTGAATCATTACTAGATCCCAATGGATTGCTGATTTATTGCCATTGAAGGCATCTTCATATGCAGACCCTGGTGTTAAATGAAAACTTCCTGCTATTTTTTCGTCAAATAATGTATCTTTCATAGGATGTAAAATATAAGGGTTCACACCTATTGCAAATTCTCCAAAGTATCTCGCGTTTTCATCTGTATCAAGCAATTCATTAATTCTATCTGTATTGTTTGCTGTTGCATTAATTATTTTTCCATCCTTAATTTCAAACACAATATTTTCAAATGTAAAACCTTGCTCTTCGGATGGTGTGTTATATGATATTGTACCATTAATTGAGTTTCGGACTGGAGCTGTATATACTTCTCCATCGGGGATATTTCTTTCACCATCGCATTTGATTGCAGGAATGTCTTTTATTGAAAATGTTAAATTAGTATTAGGACCAAATATTTGAACTTTATCAGTTTTGTTCATTAAATCAACTAATGCATCCATAGATTTGCTCATTTTTTTGTAATCTAAAGTACAAACATCAAAATAGAATTTTTCAAATGCTTCTTGGCTTGTGTTTGCCATTTGTGCCATAGAAGGTGAAGGGTATCTAAGAACAACCCATTTTGTTTTGTTTACTCTATAATCTAAAACAGGTCTAAGTGTTTTGCTATAGATGTTTAATTTCTCACTAGGTACATCAGCCAACTCGGATGAATTAGCTCCCCCACGAATAGCTATATATGCATCTATGTTTTGCATCTGATTTAATTGCCAGTCATTCATATATGAAATCTGTGCTTCGTTACATTCTAATAGAAGTTCTCTCGTGATTTGAGAGTCTCTTATTTCTACAAATGGTATTGCACCAAGTCTATACACGTCTTTTATTAATTGACGTATTAAAGGCTTTGTTTCGTTTCCTTCATAAGTAATCAACACTTTTTCGCCAGACTTTAATGATGTTGAATATTCAGTGAGAAGGTTTGATAATTTAATAATATTATTCTCCATTAATGTTACCTCATTTTGTTTTGATATATCTTAAGATAATTATACATATTAATTTGATATATATCAAATTAATATGTAAGAAATTAATACTTATAGTAGTGAAATATTATAAATAAAAGCATATTTAGTGTACTGTATTACTAAATACGCTTTTATATTTTGCAAATATAGATTTCGGTTAAATCAAGCGATATGAATATATATTTAGAAATGGGTCATGATATGATACTGTTTAGATTGTTATAATGTGTTGAATTTATTCAATTGTCATTTTTTCGTCCCACTTATTAGGATAACCCGAAGCATTTATCAAT
>CAYJEX010000007.1:62466-67237 GCA_964369465.1 uncultured Oscillospiraceae bacterium | reverse complement strand
TGCCTCCTTACTTATATAATGCACAGATGTCCCATTTTATTGCAAAAAATAAAAATTTTATTTATTTTTTTTACACATGGCTTAAAATACATTCAAACTTCTATAAAAACAAAATAAATAAAAAGCACCACATCAGCTTAAGTCGCTTAGTGGTGCTTTATTCATTATCATATAAGGTAAGTCCTTAATTTGTATTTCCTATTTTATCACATACAGTAAAATTTAAATTTTACACAACTGGATAAACAGAGTTTTCTTCATCAAGCATATCAATATCAAGCTTCTCTTGTTTTGCCATTCTATTTTTAAAGAAAGTTTCTGCTGGTTTTGGGAAAAAAGCTTGGGTAAGAACATCTTCCGGTTGTTGCATATATGCTGCCGCCTCTTTTTTTGCAGCTTCCATTTCTGGCGGAATCAAGTCTGCTGGTCTGCATGTAACTTGCTCTTCTCCTTTTAATATTTTTTCAACAACCTCAGGCTTAACTGGTTGAGTAGTTTTTCCATACATTCCTTTAACAAGCATTTTAGCTTCATTTGGAACCATTTTATATCTTTCACCTGCTATAATATTCATTACAGCTTGCGTTCCAACTATTTGACTAGATGGCGTAACTAGAGGAGGATAACCAAAATCTTCTCTAACTCTTGGAATTTCTTTAAGTACATCTTCAAACTTATCCATTGCATTTGCTTCTTTTAATTGGCTTACAAGATTTGAAAGCATTCCACCTGGAACTTGATAAACTAATGTATTAATATCAACTCCCATAAGTTTTGGATCTAGCAATCCACTTGCAATATATTTTTCTCTAATTGGTCTAAAGTATTCTGCTATTTCATTTAATAGTTGCATATTTAATCCAGTATCAAATTCTGTTCCTTGAAACGCAGCTACCATAGGCTCTGTAGGTGGTTGCGATGTACCTTCAGCAAATGGAGAAATAGCTGTGTCAATAATATCAACACCTGCTTCAATTGCTTTCATGTATGTCATACTACCTAATCCACTTGTTGCATGTGTATGTAATTCAATTGGAATTTTTAATGAGGATTTTAACGCTTTGATCATTTCTGCAGTATTATATGGATCGCATAGCCCTGCCATATCCTTTATACAAATTGAATCTGCACCCATCTGTTCTAATTCTTTTCCTAATTGAATAAACATCTCATTCGTATGAATAGGACTCTTTGTATAAGAAATAGTTCCTTGTGCATGTCCACCAAATTTTTTAGTTGCTTTAATTGACGCTTCTAAGTTTCTTGTATCATTAAGTGCGTCAAATATTCTAATAATGTCCATACCATTTGAAATGGCTCTATCAACAAACTCATCAACTACATCATCTGCATAATGTTTATAACCTAAAAGATTCTGTCCCCTAAGTAACATTTGAAGTTTTGTATTTTTGAAATTTTTTCTTAGTATTCGAAGTCTTTCCCATGGATCTTCATCTAGAAATCTAATACACGCATCATATGTAGCACCACCCCAGCACTCAACAGCATTATATCCCACATTATCCATAGTTTCTAAAATTGGTAACATCTCTTCTGTCTTCATTCTTGTTGCAATTAATGATTGATGTCCATCTCTTAAAACTGTTTCTGTAATACCTACTTTTCGCATTTTTTTCCCTCTCTAAACTAAATGATTCTCACATTGATTTTATAATTCTATATCTATTTTGCAATGTTTAGATATAATTATACTTCCTTTTTATTCTCTTTTCAATACTTTAAATAAAATACTATGTATACATGTATTTTCTAATCATTAAAGTTCGCAAGAACAAATGTTTGCACATTCAATTATATTATGATATACTGTGTAAAACAAAATGTTACAATTTCTTAGACAATCCATTAATATATAATGTTTAGAAAGGATCAGGTATATAGTATGAATAATTTAAGCGATAGAGAAAATAAAATATTATTGTTTATGAAGGATTATATCCAAAAAAATGGCTTTGCACCTTCTGTTAGAGATATCTGTACAGGACTAAATATCAAATCGACATCTACCGTACACAAGGATATGGCAAACTTAGAGAAACAAGGATATATTTCAAAAAGTCATACAAAAAGCAGAGCTTTAAATGTTGAGGATATTACGGAAAATAACAATTCAAAAATAGAGCGAAAAGATATTATGGATATTCCTGTAGTAGGCAGAATTGCTGCGGGAACTCCTATTTTGGCTGAAGAAAATGTTGAAGATTCCATTCCTGTTCCTTCTCGATTCTTGTCATCAAGCAAAACCCCTTTTCTTCTTAAAGTACACGGTGAGAGCATGATAGAGGCTGGAATTATGGATGGAGACTATATATTGGCTGAACAACAAAATACTGCAAACAATGGGGATATAGTAATTGCCATGCTTGAAGAAGAATTCGAACCAGAAGCGACGGTGAAAACTTTCTACAAAGAAGATGATTATATCAGATTACAACCAGAAAATTCTTCTATGCAACCTATTATTACAAAAAACGTACAAATCTTAGGAAAAGTAAAAGGAGTATTTAGATATTTAAGCTAATAAAATGTAAATTACAATTGCATATCTTCTAATAATATAGTAAACTAATCTTGTAAATTAAAACTAAACTTAGAATTATATTTTAATTAAGAAAGGAAATTAGGAAATGAAAAGAATTTTTGCTATTTTATTAGTACTAGTCTTATCACTTGGCTTATTAGCAGGCTGTGGTGGTGGAGATTCAGAAATGAAAATCGCTATTGTTACAAGCCCTTCTGGTGTAGATGACGGTTCATTTAATGAAGATAATTACAATGGAATTTTATCGTTTATTGAATCTAATTCAGGTGCTGAAGTTGTTGCAATTAATGAACCTACTGGTGCTGCTGATGCCTCAGTTCAAGCTGTTCAAGACATCGTAGCTGATTATGATGTAATTGTTGCTTGCGGATTCCAATTTGCTGGCATTGGAGCTTTTGCAGGAGATAATCCTGATACAAAATTTATCTTAGTTGACACTTTCCCAACTGACCCAACTTCTGATACACCATTTGATCCAATTGAAGTGGATAATGTATATGCAATGCAATTTTTAGAAAATGAAAGTGGATTCTTTGCTGGAGTATCTGCAGCTATGGAAACTAAAACAAATAAAGTTGCTGTTGTAAATGGTGTTGCTTTCCCTTCAAATGTAAATTATCAATGGGGATTTGAATCAGGCGTTAACTATGCAAATGCACATTTAGGAACTGATGTTGAAATCGTAGAACTACCATCTTATGCTGGTACTGACGTTACAGGTCTTGATGTTGGTGGAAACTATGTTGGAGACTTTAACGACCCAACTACTGGAAAAGTTGTAGGACAAGCTCTTATCGATGAAGGCGTTGACATTATATTCACAGCTGCTGGAAACTCAGGAAATGGAGTTTTGACTGCTGTAAAAGAAAATAGTGATGTAAGCTTTATTGGTTGTGATGTTGACCAATATGACCAAGGTGCTGTTGATGATAGAAATGTAATTATCACATCTGCTCTAAAAGTAATGTCTATAAATGTTGAAAGACAACTTACAGCTATTCAAGATGGATCATTTGCTGGTGGCAACTATTACTTAGGTGCAGACACTGACTCTACAGGATATGTAAAAGAAGATGGACGTCATCAATTAATGGATGAAACACTAATGTCATTAGAAGACTTATATCCACTTATCCAAGATGGAACAATTGTTCCTGCTTCAAACTTTGGCGGAACTACTCCTGAAAACTTTGTTGGACTATAAAATTATTAGCATTATTCTCCCCTTTTAGTTAAGGGGAGAATATTTTTTTTTAAGAGAGGCTACTATGTCAAATTATCTCATAGAAATGAGGAACATCACAAAACGATTTCCTGGAATTGTCGCAAACGACAATGTTACAATTCAAATAAAAAAAGGGGAAATTTTTGCTTTATTGGGTGAAAATGGAGCTGGCAAATCCACACTTATGAGTATGCTTTTTGGTATGTATGAACCAGATGATGGCACAATATTTATCAATGGAAATGAAGTAAAAATAAATTCTCCAGAAGATGCCACAAAATTAAATATCGGCATGGTTCATCAACACTTTAAATTAATCAGTAATTATACTATCACAGAAAATATTATATTGGGATTACCATCAAAAACGAAAAAAATTGGGTTTATTCCATATGTTGATATTAAATCAGCAAACAAAAAAGTACATGATATATCTTTAAAATATGGATTAGAAGTTAACCCTACATCAGTAATATCTGATTTAAACGTATCAGAACAACAAAGAGTAGAAATATTAAAAATGCTTTATCGCGAGGCAGATATTTTAATCTTTGATGAGCCTACTGCTGTTTTGACCCCTCAAGAAATTCTTTTTTTCTTAAAAATTATAAAAGAACTTCAAGCAAAAGGTAAAACAATTATTCTTATCACCCACAAGTTAGAAGAAATTAAACAAGTTGCTGATAGATGCGCAATCTTACGAAGAGGAAAACTTGTTGATATTCTTGATGTGAAACCTGCAACAACTGCTGAAATGGCAAAGTTAATGGTTGGTAAAGATGTATTGTTTGATATAGAAAAATCCGAACCAAATTTTGGTCATAATATATTAGATGTGAAAAACATCACAGTTAAAAATGCCGAGAATTTCGATGTCGTGAAAAATGTTTCATTTTCAATTCGATCTGGTGAAATATTTGCTATTGCCGGTGTTTCAGGGAATGGACAAGTAGAACTTGCCGATGCTATCGCTGGTTTATCAA
>CAYJEX010000007.1:0-62366 GCA_964369465.1 uncultured Oscillospiraceae bacterium | reverse complement strand
GGTGTTTCAGGGAATGGACAAGTAGAACTTGCCGATGCTATCGCTGGTTTATCAAAAGTTACTTCTGGAAATATCTTTTTAAATAACGAAGATATCACAGATTTTTCTATTCGCCGACGCATAGAAGAAGGAATAGCATATATTCCCGAAGATAGACAGAAATATGGATTAATTCTTGATTTTTCATTAGAAAACAACCTTGTATTAAAAACATATTATAATGATTCTAATGCTAATAAAGGAATTTTAATTCCATCCTCAATCGAAAGATATGCCAAGTCACTAATTGATTCTTATGATATTAGAAGTGGCCAAGGTTCAAAAACAGTAACTCGTTCTATGAGTGGCGGAAATCAACAAAAATCTATTATAGGAAGAGAAATCGAATTGGAAAATACATCCCTTCTAGTTTTTGTCCAACCAACTCGTGGATTAGATGTTGGTGCAATAAGTAATATACAAAAGCAAATAATTAAAGAACGTGACGATGGTAAAGCTGTATTACTTATTTCTTTGGAACTAGACGAAATAATGTCTCTTGCAGATACAATCGGTGTTATTTATAATGGTTCTATTGAAAAAATTGCACCTGCTAAAACATTATCAGCTAATGAAATTGGAGAATTTATGATGGGGGTGCATAATGAAAATAAAAAATAAATCAATCACTTTACCCATATTAATTATACTTTTTAGTTTTCTTGTTGCAGCAATAATTGTATTGATTTTGGGGAGCAATCCAATTCAAGTATTCATCAGCTTGATGCAAGGTTCTGGTTTGTTTCCAAAAGCTTCATATGCTGCTAATACAAACATGCTTACTGAATTCATGGGTTTCTTAAATGCAGTTACACCTATGATATTTGCAGCACTATCATTTGCTGTAGCAATGAAAGCAGGATTATTCAATATAAGTATTTCTGGTCAAATGTTGTTTTCTGGTTTTTTAGCAACAGTACTCGTAGGCTACAGCGAGTTAAGTGCATTTATTGCAAAGCCACTCGTTATATTTATTGGGATTTTAGCAGGTGCTCTATTTGGAGCTCTAATTGGTTTTCTAAAATACAAATTTAATATTAGCGAAGTTGTTTCATCTATAATGCTCAACTATATCACATTATATGTTGTCAGTTTCTTTATTAATATATATTATATGGATCCTGTTTCTAGACAATCATTCAACGTTACTACTGAGTCAAGACTAACATTAATGGGTACGGAAATTGGAAATTTAAAAATGGATATTCCTCTTGGAATAATAATAGCAATTATTGTTGTTTTCTTCGTGAAGTTTTTAATTGATAAAACAACATTTGGTTATGAAATAAAGGCTGTTGGACTTAATAAAGACTCTGCAAAATATGCAGGTGTAGCTGTAAGAAAAACCATTTTATTAGCAATGTGTCTTTCTGGTGCATTAGGTGGATTAGCAGGCGTAACATATTATTTAGGATTTTATGGCGCTATCCAACCAGGGGTCCTTACACCTGTAGGCTTCGATTCAATAGCTGTATCATTACTGGCTAATAACCATCCAGTTGGAAGTATTTTTTCTTCTTTCCTTATTACTGGAGTCAGCGAAGGTAGTGTATATATGAGTTCTTCTTCAGGGCTCCCTATTGAAATTGCAGATGTTATTATTAGCATTATTCTTTTGTGTAGTGCTTGTAGAGTATATGTGGAATATAGATTTAATAAGAAAGAAGGAGGTAACATAAATGGATAGAATAATAATTGATGGATTATCCTTCTCGCTTCCTCTACTTATTATGGCTATAGGAGGTATCTACAGTGAAAAAAGTGGAATTACTAATTTAGCACTTGAAGGATTGCAAGGATTTGGTGCATTCTTTGGTGCATTTATTGCAATTTTAGTTTCTGGAAGCTTTGCACTTGATTCACAAATGCCATTTTATATTGCACTACTAGCGTCAATAATTGGAGGTGGCTTATACGCCCTACTCCATGCACTTTTATGCATTAAATTTAAAGCAAATCAAGTTGTAAGTGGTGTTGTAATTAATATTTTAGCTGTTGCTTTAACTACATTTTTAACAAAATTAATTAACAAAGAATTATTTAACCAACCATCGAATAAATTCGAGTTAAATGTTGCAGACAAAATAGACATCCCTTTCCTTTCTGATATTCCTATTTTAGGTGGATTTTTCAAAGAGATTTACCCATTCCAATTTGTAATCATAGCATTAGCATTTATTGCTTGGTATGTACTATATCGCACAAGATTTGGGATGAACTTAAGAGCTTGCGGAGATAATCCTCATGCTGTTGATGCAGCTGGCATAAATGTAAGCAAAATAAGGTTTATTGCTGTAACTATTTCTGGAGCTTTATCAGGACTTGCTGGTATTAGTTTTGCTTATTCAATAACAGCAAACTTCTCCCCTTCTATTTATTTAGGATATGGATATCTTGCCATTGCTGCACTAATTTTTGGAAATTGGTCAATATTGTTTACATTCTTTACATGTTTATTCTTTGGTTTTGCTAGATCTACTGGATTCTATGTAGTAAAAGTATTGGAACTTCCAAGTACATATCAAGATCTTATTGCAATACTTCCTTACTTTTTAACACTGATTTTGCTTGCATTTTTCTCTAAGCATAATCAAATGCCTCGTGCTTTAGGTGAAATATATGATAAAGGGAAACGATAACAACGATAATTATATGATAAAATGAAATTACATCAAAACATATAGCACAGTAACTTCTTGTATTTTTAGAAAGGTTCTTATGAATTTGTTGAAATGGGACGTATTCCCTAATGAAATAAAAGCATATACAACAACAAAGGAATTAGGTGATATGTCATTTAATAATCCTGACAAAGAATTAATAGTAGCTAATCGAAAAAGATTAGCTACTATTTTGGATATTAAGATTGATTCTATGATTGCGCCACAGCAAACACATTCTACAAACTATATTAAAGTTTCATCAAAAGATGGTGGTAAGGGGATTTTAAGTAGGGATACAGCTTTTCAAAATTGTGACGCTTTATATACAACTACTCCAAATATATCATTGCTTACATTTCATGCAGATTGCACACCAATTCTAATATACTGTAGAGACAAACAATTAGTTGCTTCTATACACGCAGGCTGGCTTGGTACAGCAACTCAAATTGTTACTATTATGGTTGAAAATTTTATTAAAAATTATAACATTGATCCTAAAATGTTATACGCATATATTGGGCCATGTATTTCTAAAGAAAACTTCGAAGTAAAAGAAGATGTAATAAATTATGTAAAAAATATGAACTTTGACACTTCTGCATATTATGAAAAAAAAGATGAAACTCACTTTTATGTTGATAACAAAGGTTTGAACAAACAACAACTGTTAAATTTGGGAGTTATTGAAGGAAATATTACAATCAGTCCTTATTGTACATATAGAGACAATCATTTATTTTATAGTCATAGAAAAGGTGATTTAGGTAGAAATTTAAGTGTAATTTCTTTCAATTAAACTTAAATATTACTTGTACAAATAAAATTTAGCTCTTCCTATCTGTATCTAAATATATCACATTTTCTGCAATCCCTATCGTTGATTTTCTATGTGATACTAGAATAATTGTTTTGTCTTTTACATTCTTTATTGAATTTAATATTATCCCCTCATTATACTAAGTATATCTTTAGCTTACTATGTTATCACTAAAATATCAATGATAATATCAATATAAAATTGGACATTCTTTAACTTTTTCTATATAATGGATACTGTTGTGGGTTGTAAATCATTGTTGTATAACCCATTTATTTTAGTTGACATCATAGGGAGGGATTTGATAATGGAAAAATTAAAATGTTTAGCCTTAGCTATTTTGGCTGGCATTATGATAGGAATTGGTGGAGTTGTATATTTGTCAGTAGAAAACATCGTAATAGGTTCTTTACTATTTTCTATTGGATTGTTTTTTGTTTTATGTTTTGAACTTAATTTGTTTACTGGAAAAATAGGATATTTATTTAACAATCCTATATCCTACACTTTAGATATAATTATAATATGGTTAGGAAATTTCATAGGAATTGTATTCACAGGTATATTAATTAAATTAACTCGTATCTACCCTATCATTTATGACAGAGTGCATGAAATTTCAGCAATAAAATTATCTGATGATATATTTAGTATACTTATTCTTTCTACATTTTGTGGGATATTAATGTATGTTGCAGTAGATGGATATAAAACATTAAAAGGATCTGCTGAAAGAGTTTCTGCAGTCGTACTCCCTATTTCTGTTTTTATCATATGTGGTTTTGAACATTGTATAGCCAACATGTTATATTTTACCCTCGCTAATGCATGGAATATAAACACTTTTATATATATTCTTGTAATGACATTAGGCAACTCCATAGGCGCAATTTTGTTTTCGCGAATTATCGCATTATCTTCAATGACAAAACAAAAAAAAATCCAATAATACTTGACACTTAATATAACACATACTATAATTACATAAGTTAGTTGTAGCTAACTTATGTAATTTATCCTTTTTTAAATCTAGTTAATGTCTTTTTTCCAAATCTCACTCTCAATCTATTTGGGATATCACATGTAATTTCAAATTTCATATAATTTATTTCTTTTCTTCTTCACCATCACAACAGCAAGTCTCATCTCCATCGCCACAGCAACAGTTTTCATCATCTTTGCAATCACATTCACATTCACATTCACATTCATACTCTTCATACACTTCATCAACTAATTCTTGTGCTTCAGCGTAAATATCTTCTGCTTGTTCTTTAGCATTAGCTACTTTTTCAATAATAGTGTCCTTCGCCATAATGCCTTTTGCAATTCCAACCACTGCAAGATCTTTAGCTGTTTCTGTTTGTAAAAATTTTGTTAATACTACTCCTACAACAGTTCCAACAGCAAAAACTATTCCTTTTTCTTTACTAAAAAACCCACTCATTTCTAATTCTCCTTTATTCAAATTACGATAAAATGAAATATCTTCTATATCCTTCCATATACTTATATATTATCAGTATAAATAAAAAAATCAAGCCAATTAAAAAATTATCCAAATTCAATATGTGATAGTTTGACAAATACCCTGGTAGGGTATTAGAATAATATAGATAAATCCTTTTATGAACAGAAGTAAAATACACACATCCACCACAATCACAATAGGAGAATATATAAAATGAAAACTGAAATATACAATATTACAGGAATGCACTGTGCTGCATGCTCAAGCGCAATCGAAAGAGTAACATCAAAGTTAAATGGTGTAATAGAAAGCCAAGTTAATCTACCAATGAATCGTCTTGTCATATCATACGACGACTCCTTAGTTACTGAGGAAATGATAATTAACAAAATACAAAAATCGGGTTTTGGTGCAATTCTTGCAAAAAATAATGTTGAAACAATAGATTCTGAAACCATATCAAAAGAAAATGATGATATAAAATATGAAAGACTAAATTTGATTTTTGCAATAATATTTTCTATATTATTGCTATATATTTCAATGGGACAAATGCTTTTTAATAATCTGCCCATTCCTAATATTATATCAATACACTCAAATCCATATAATTTCGCAATAATACAACTAACACTAACATTGTTTATTATCTTTTTTGAAAGAAAATTTTTTATTAGCGGGTTTAATTCTCTTTTCCACAAAACTCCAAATATGGATACTTTAGTTGCAATTAGTGCTACTGCCTCCTTTATTTACAGTTTTGTTATGACTCTTCTGATAAACATAAATCCTCACGCAGTCCACAACTTGTATTACGAATCGGCGGCAATAATTCTTACTCTTGTTTCAGTTGGTAAATTTTTGGAAAAAAAGAATGTAGAAAAAACAAAAGATGCTATTGCTAGCTTAATTAATTTAACCCCTCCGTCTGCTTTATTAGTGGATGAAAATGGAACATGGGAAATTCCAACATCTCACTTAAAAATTGGAGATATTGTTCTAGTTAAAGCAGGTGAAAGTATACCCTTAGATGGTATAGTGTCAAAAGGCGATGGTAGTATAGATGAATCAATGCTCACGGGTGAAAGTTTTCCAATAATTAAAGAAATATCATCCTCTGTTATTGGTGGTAGTATCGTAACAACAGGCGCTTTATATGTCCAAATAACACATATTGGACAAGATACTACTCTTTCAAAGATAATTGATTTTGTGCAAAACGCTCAAGGAAAAAAAGCTCCGATTTCTAAAATTGCAGATAAAGTAGCTGGAATCTTCATTCCTGTTGCAATTCTAATTGCTATAGTCGCATCAACTATATGGCTTGTTCTAGGATATGATTTTTCATTTGCAATTAAAATATTTACTACAATTCTAGTAATTGCTTGTCCTTGTTCAATGGGTCTTGCAACTCCAACCTCTATTGTTGTAGGAACTGGTATAGCTGCATCAAATGGAATATTAATAAGAAGTGGAGAAGCTTTAGAAAATACACACAAAGTTTCTGTTGCAATATTTGATAAAACAGGAACAATTACAGAAGGTTCGCCACAAGTAACAGATATTTTTTCTAATGATGTTTCAAACGAACAATTTCTCAGTGAAATAATACCTATAGAAGAATTGTCAAATCATCCACTAGCAAAAGCAATTTGCAAAGAAGAGTCAAAATACAACTTGGACTTACAAAATGATATAGCTTCTTTTGAAAATATAAATGGATTTGGTATAATTGCCAAAACAAATAATAGTGATACATATATAATTGGAAATGAAACACTCATGAAAAACAATAGTATTGATCTTTCAAACATCCAGTATGAAAAACTTAGCGATGAAGGCAAAACAGTAGTTTTCGTTTCAAAGAATAATGTATTTTATGGATATTTAGCAATTACAGACAAAATAAAGCCCTCTGCAATAGATGCAATTAAAATGCTCAAGACAATTGGAATAAAAACCGTAATGCTAACGGGAGATAATAATAAAACAGCATCTAAAATAGGAAAAGAAGTAAATATTGATGAGATTATATCCCAAGTCTTGCCTACTGAAAAAGCAAACGTAATTAAAAGGTACCAGGATCTGGGCCATACTGTAATGATGGTAGGTGATGGAATAAATGATGCACCTGCCTTGGCACAATCTGATATCGGATGTGCTATTGGAAGCGGAAGTCATATTGCAATAGACTCAGCACAAATTATTTTGTTAAAAGATGACTTATTAGATGTCGTCAAATCAATAAGGTTAAGCAAAAAAACAATAAAAAATATTAAGCAAAACTTATTTTGGGCTTTCTGTTATAATAGTCTTTGCATACCCCTTGCTGCGGGAATACTATATATCCCATTTGGAATTTTACTTTCGCCAATGATAGCAGGAATTGCTATGAGCCTTAGTTCATTATGCGTTGTATCCAATGCACTTAGATTGAAAGGAATAAAACTATGACACAAAAATCAAAGCATAGAGAAGAAGCTGAAATATTATCGCTTACTAATAGACTAAAAAGAATAGAAGGACAAGTTCGTGGAGTTCAACGACTGGTAAATGAGGAAGCATATTGCACAGATATTATAACCCAAGTGTCTGCAATAAAATCTGCACTCAATGCATTTAACCAAGAACTCTTATCAAATCATATTAACACCTGTGTTGTAAACAAAATAAAAAATGGTGATGATGAAATAATTGAAGAGTTAACAAGAACAGTAAAAAAACTAATGAGATAATTGAAAAGAAAGGAAAGAAAAATGACAAAATTATACATACCCGATATGCACTGTGAGAATTGTGTGAAGAGAATTTCTAATGCATTTCAAGAATCAAATATTGATTGCACCATTGATTTATCTTTGAAAACCGTCACAGTAGACCCTACAAAAGAAGCTGAATCAAAAGAAATATTAGACGATTTAGGATTTGAAGTATCAGAAGTATAAAATGCTTTTGATACTTCAACATTAAAATTAAATTATCCAATTTTCATATATTATTATATATATAAAAACAAAAACACATGTTGTTCGCAATTTTATTTTAACAAAAATCATAGCACATGCTGTTTCACTAATGCAACTGTTCCCATTTTTCATATAGGAGCTCGAGGTTTTGTTTTATTATATTTTTTTTATTTGAAATATCTTTACATCTATCTAAATCTGTATAAACTTCTTCCATTGTTAATGTTTCATCTAGGCTAACATCTTCTAGTTCCAACTTTTCTATTTCATCTTCTATTTTTTTTATCTCATTTTGTTTTTTTCTCCTGGCAGCTTCTAATTCCTTATTAGCTTTCCAACTATCTTTTGCAGATAATTCTATTGTTACACTAGAAGTATTGTCACCTGTTATATCATCCCTATTTTTAGTTGCTATATTTACAGCTGAATCCTCTTTTTTATGATTTCGAATATTTATTTCATCTCTTTTTTCTATGTAATAATCATAGTTTCCTGAATAATCAACGAAATCATTATCTTTTAATTCTAATATCCTAGTTGCAGTTTGATTAATAAAATATCTATCATGTGAAACATAAAGGATTGTTCCTGTATAATCATTCAATGCATTTTCAAGTATTTCTTTTGATGATATATCTAAATGATTTGTTGGCTCATCTAATACAAGAAAATTGCTTTCTGATAACATTAACTTTGCTAGAGATACTCTGCCTTTTTCTCCTCCACTCAGATTTTTAATTTGTTTATATACATCGTCGCCTGTAAAAAGAAAAGCTGCTAAAGTATTTCTAACTTTTGTTCCAGTAAGAGTTGGATATTCATTATTTATTTCTTCAAATATAGTGTTTTGTGGGTTAAGTACGGCATATTCCTGATCATAATATCCTATATTCACATTCATTCCAAGATTAACTTCACCTTTTGATGGAAGAATCATAGAATTTATGATTTTTAGAAAAGTCGATTTGCCAGTCCCATTTTCACCGATAATTGCTACTCTTTCGCCTCTTTTTATATCTAAATTTATTTCATCAAATAGCAATTTTTTTTCGAATTTTTTTTCAACGTTTTTCACAAATAAGACATCATTTCCACTCAATATATTTGGTTCCAGTCTAAAGTGAATTTTTTTTCTTTCTTCTATAGGTTTATCAATCACATCAATTTTTGATAATAATTTTTCTCTACTTTCTGCCCTCTTTATCGATTTTTCTCTATTAAAAGATTTTAATTTGTCGATAACTTCTTTTTGATGTTTTATTTGATTTTGCTGTTTTATATATTCTTTCAGTTTCATATTTCTAAGTACTTCTTTTTTTTCGGCAAATTGAGTGTAATTACCTATATACATTGAAATATTTCCATCTTCAATCTCAACTACTTTTTTGACTACTTTATTCAAAAAATATCTGTCATGAGATACAATTAAAACTGCTCCTTTATAATTCAAAAGATAATTTTCTAGCCAACTTATGGAGCTCATGTCTAAATGATTTGTTGGCTCATCTAGAAGTAAAATATCAGGGGTACTCAATAACAATTTTCCTAATGATATCCTTGTTTTTTGCCCTCCAGACAGTTTTTTTATTTCGCCATCAAATTCATCCTCATTAAATCCTAAGCCCTTTAAAACGCCAATTATTTCGCTCTTATAAGCATATCCATTTTGCGCCTCGAACTTTGTAATATTATCTTGGTATATTGCAAGCTCTTTTTCTAAATCACTTCCCATCAAGGTGCTTATTTTCCTTTCTTGATTTCGAAGTTCTTGTTCCATATTAATTATATCTGCTTTGGCAACTGAAATTTCCTCAAAAATTGTCTTTTCTGAATCTATCATCTGGTGTTGTTCCAAATATCCAACTGTTTTATCTTTTGCAAATATAATATTTCCACCATCTAACGGAATTTCACCTACAATCATTTTCAATATAGTACTTTTTCCTGCACCATTTAGCCCTATTAATGCGACTTTTTCATTTTCTTCAACATGAAAAGAACCGGGATTTATTATACTTTTTTCTCCAAAAGATTTTTCAATTTTATTACATTTTAATATCATTTTTTTCCTTCAAGCAATTTTTTATTACATTTTAAAAACTATATTAGATTATTATTAACTAGTATCTTTGTAAAATTTTTTTTGATAAATATGAAAATATATGCAAAAAGTTTTAACAATAATATTATATCAAAATATTTCTAACTTTTAAAATGGAATTCTTTGGGGTATAATAATAGTGGTAAATGAAATCCTTCAATCCAAAATTTCCAATTCATAAGAATAATTAACATGAGGTCACAATGAAAAAAATCATCCTAGGCATAATGTTTTGCATAATATTTACAATCCCTCCTTGGATTCTAGGTGGGATTTTCCCTGTCATTGGCGCCCCTATTTTTGCCATAATCCTAGGAATATTATTATCTTTTATTGTAAAATCAGAAAAGCTGATGCCTGGTATAAAATTTACATCAAAAAAAATATTGCAATATTCAATTGTGTTACTAGGATTTAATATGAACTTTATTGCAGTTATGCAAGTTGGGAAAAACTCTTTAGCTTTAATATTGGGAACCATTTTTATTGCGCTTATAGTTGGATTTATTGCGAGTAAAGCAATGCGACTACCTTCTAATACAGCAATTCTCATTACAGTTGGATCCTCAATTTGCGGGGGCTCAGCGATTGCTGCTACAGCTCCGGTCTTGCAAGCAAAAGACGATGAAATTGCAAGTTCAATTTCAACTATTTTTCTTTTCAACGTTATTGCTGCTCTAGTTTTTCCTACTATAGGAGTTGCAATTGGTTTATCGGATACTGGTTTTGGCTTATGGGCAGGCACTGCTGTAAATGATACATCTTCTGTTGTCGCTGCTGCAACTACATGGAGCGAAATAACAGGTAGTAATACGGCTTTAGAACTCGCTACAATTGTAAAATTAACAAGAACTCTTGCTATAATACCTATAACATTTTTTCTTGCCGTATATATTTCAAGAAAAAAATATAACGAATTAGCTGAATCTGATGAGGTAAAAGACAAAAATAATATGAACAATTTTAAACTCAGAAAAATATTTCCTTGGTTTATAGTATTCTTTTTGCTCTCTTCTTTATTAAATACTATTTTTTCATTTCCTACGGAAATTTCCGAAGGACTTGTAACATTAGGTAAATTTATGATTACGATGGCAATGTTTTCTATAGGTGTTAATACTGATGTAAAGAAAATGTTTTCAAATGGCATAAAACCAATTGTACTAGGATTAATTTGTTGGGTTTCAATTGCTGTATCCTCAATCATAATACAAATATTCACTAATATGTATTAACTAACTTGAAAACAACACTATGTTACAAATTATAAAAAATACCCGTAGTATATAACGTAAAATTTTTCCGCTTATATAAATATAATAATATATAATCAAAAATATTTAAGAATAACAACATATAAAAATCAGGAGGAACATAATGATTAAAAAAATTAAAGAAAATATTTATTCTGTAGGTGCTGTTGATGAAAACATCAAAATATTTCATGGATATGAAGTTCCACATGGCACTACATATAATTCCTATCTAATTGTGGATGATGAAATCACACTTATTGACTTTGTTAAAGAACCCTTTTCCGAAACACTGATAAAGAATATAAAGGAAATAATTGGAGATAAAGAAATTGCAAATTTTGTCTGCAATCACGTTGAGCCAGATCATAGTGGTGCTTTACCATATTTACAAAAAGAATACCCAAATGCAAAAATATATGGAACAGCAAAATGCAAAGTTGGACTTAGTGCCTATTATCCAGAATTAGATATGAAAAATTTCATTACTGTAAAAAAAGATGATAACATATCTCTTGGTAAAAACAACTTATATTTTATTCCTGCTCCAATGGTGCATTGGCCAGATAGCATGCTTACTTATCTAAAAGAAGAAAAAATACTATTTTCAAATGATGCTTTTGGCCAACATCTTGCAGTAGATGATATATGGGATGAATCCTTGGATGAAAAGTTCTTATTTGATCGAGTTGCTAACTACTATGCAAATATTGTTCTTCCTTTTGGAGCTTCTGTTACTTCTTTAATTAAAAACCTAAGTGACTATTCTTTTGAAATTGCTTGCCCTTCACACGGAGTCGTTTTACATAAAACACTCCCTACAGTTCTTGAATCATATATAAAATGGAGCAACTACGAAGTGGATGAAAAGCAAGTCGTTATTGTTTATGATACTATGTGGGGAACTACAAAAAAATTGGCGGAAAAAATTGAGAAAGAGTGGAAAGAGAAAGGCTTTGATGTAAGTAGTATCTCACTGAGTGAAAACCATTATTCGCATGCAATGGGAAAACTAATTGATGCAAAATATATTTTTGTAGGTTCTCCAACATTAAACAACAATGTTCTTCCTTCAGTTTCTGCTTTCTTAACATATATGAAAGGACTCAAACCAAAAAATAGAATTGGCAAAGCTTTTGGTTCTTATGGTTGGAGTGGTGAATCAATTGGACAGATTAATGAAATATTCAAAAATGCAGGTTTTGAAACTTTAGAAGAAGAAAAAGCCATCTGGAATATTTAAAGAATAATTAAAATAACCAATATCAAAAACTTTTTAACTTTTTATATTGGTTATTTTTTTATATAATTTTATTTTCAAATGATTCACTAATATACTTCTGATATCTCTCCACTTTTAAATGCTTCAATCAATTCTTTTAATTCGTCAACTTCTTGTTGTAATTCTTTCCCTTTATCTGTCTCTTTTATCTTTATTTGGTTCCCCATTGTCTTTACAACAGTTGTCATCGGGTCATGAAACTCATATATACCTTCTTCATTTTTTCCTGTATATGGCTTATGCTCAACTAATGCCATATGGAAAGAATTGTATATCAATGTATACCCTGCAATACCTGTTGTCTTATGGTATGCTTTAGCTATTCCACCATCAATTATAAATCTAAGTCCATCTGCCCTAATAGGACTTTCTCCATCTTTTAATTTAACCGGAACATGTCCATTTAATAGGACACTATCTCCATTTGTAGGCAGTCCAAATTCTTTTAATATAATTTGGCAAGTTTCTTTTTTATCAATAAATTTGTAGTACGGCGCTGTGTATTCCTTATGAGATGTTTTATCTTCTATAAAACATCTTTCGAACGTTGTCATTTGATCTTTCCCGAAGAAAGGAGATTTAGGCCCTAGCCATAAATACCACATGAAATCTGCTGCTTTTTCTCTTTCAAATTGTGAATCATATTCAAAATACGCTTTTCTTGTTTGTGAATCAATATAATCGAAAAGTTTTTTTCCTTTATATTTTACAGAATCAATTTCCAAATAGTCTAAATGTCCCTCTTCTGTGAATGGTACGCATCCATGGAATAATAAATTTCCATTAGAGACACTATACATTGCCCCATTACTAAATAAAAAATCAATATGTGATTTTAGTTTTTCACTATTAATTATTGAAACAGCAAGTGAATCTAATAATTCTTTTTCTTCAGTTGTAAGTTTATAAGGATCATTTGGATCTATTGTTGGGAAGTTTGCATCTCTTAAAAAATATTCTTTTCCCTTAATTATAATCGTTCCTTTATTAAAATCTATATTATCAAGTAACAATCTGTTTTCCATTTCATATTCAGGGTGTTCTTTAATAATTTGTCCTTCAAGTTTAAATTGACAAATTGCAATTGCTTTGTGCATTTTTGCTGAAAGTTCTTCTCCAAGTCCTCCATACACATTTTCATCAATTCCCTTTGTTTTAAAGTATTTACATGGGTCATCTCTATATGTTTCTTGTGCAAAAATAGCAAGTGGTCTAAGATTTATTCCATAGCCTACCTCTACCATATCTATATTGTTATATGAAATATTAATTCTTAATAAATTTGCGATACAAGCTCTATGTCCAGTTGCTGCTCCCATCCAAAGTATATCATGATTTCCCCATTGAATATTTACGTCATGATGGTTCATCAAAAAATCCATAATATAATCTGGATGAGCTCCTCTGTCATAAATATCTCCAATAATGTGTAATTTATCTACAGCTAAACTGCTTATTACAGACGCTAGTTTTTCAATATATATGTCAACAACATTTGTCTCTAGAATTGATTTTATTATTTCTGTATAATAGTTCGATCTGTTTGTCTCAGCATCTGCATGAAGAAGTTCATCCATACTGTATGCCCAATATTCTGGTAGCCTCGTTCTTGCTTTTGATCTTGTATATTTTGTAGAAACAGCTCTACAAATTATTATCATATTATATATAGATTTATAATACCATTTGTTAAGTTCATCGTCATTAAGTATTTTTTTCTGTTTTTCTATTTCCGCTTTTGGTTCATAAATTAATGATGCTATGGCAATTCTTTCTTCCTCAGTTAAATCATCTCTAAATACTTCTTCAATTTTATTGCGGATTACTCCAGAAGCACTTTTTACCATATGAGCAAATGCATCATATTCCCCATGTAAATCACTCAAAAAATATTCCGTCCCTTTTGGCAAAGCAAGTATAGCATTCAGATTTATTATTTCTGCTGCTGCTGCAAATTCATTTGGATATTTTTTGGCAAGTAATTCTAAGATCCTTTTATCTCTCATTTTTATTCGTCTACCTTTTCTATATTCCCACCTAATGATCTGAATTTTTCAACGAATTTTTCATATCCTCTTTCAATATGATAAATTTCCGATACTTCCGTTTCTCCTTCTGCTACAAACCCTGCCAAAACAACTGCTGCACCAGCCCTTAAATCAGTAGCATCCACTTTAGCGCCTTTTAATTTTTTCTTTCCTTCTATTATTGCACTTCTATCTTGTACTCTTAGTTTTGCTCCCATTTTTTCTAGTTCTTTTACATGCATATATCTGTTCTCAAATACACTTTCAATAACAACACTTGGACCATCCACCGTAGTTAAAAATGCCATAAATTGTGCTTGCATATCAGTAGGAAATCCGGGATATGGCAATGTTTTGATATCTGTTGAGAGCAATTTCTTGTTTCCTGAAGCTCTAACAATAATTGTATCTTCATACTCTTCAATTTCAATTCCACATTCTCTTAATTTTGCAATAATGGGTCTCATATGTTCAGGCAACACATTCTTCACCATTATTTCTCCTCTTGTTATAGCAGCTGCTATCATAAATGTTCCTGCTTCAATTCTATCAGGTATGACATTATGTTTTGCACCTTTTAGCTTTGATACTCCTTCGATTTTTATTATATCAGTACCAGCTCCTCTTACTTTTCCACCCATTTTGTTTATAAAATTAGCTAAATCAACAATTTCTGGTTCTTGTGCTGCATTTTCTATTATAGTTACTCCTTCTGCCATAGATGCAGCCATTATTAAATTCTCAGTAGCACCTACACTTGGAAAATCAAGATAGATAGTCGCCCCTACAAGTTTATTAGCTTTACAATCTAGCCATCCATCTTTATTTTCTTTAATTGTCGCCCCTAAAGCAGTCAGTCCTTTAATATGAAGTTCTATAGGTCTATCTCCTATAGCACATCCTCCTGGAAGTGCTATTTTTGCTTTTCCTTGGCGTGCCAAAAGAGGCCCTAAAACAAGAATCGATGCTCTCATTTTCCCTACCAAATCAAATGGAACTTCTTCTGTTAAAATTTCTTTCGCATTTATTTCAACAACATTACTTTCTAAATAATCTACAACTTTTGCACCAACTGAACGCAAAATATTACACATTATCTCGACATCTTTTAATGCTGGAGCGTCCATAATTATTGTTTCTTCCTCAGTAAGCAATGTTGCTGCCATCAAAGGTAAAACAGAGTTTTTAGCTCCACTTATTGTAACTTCACCTATTAATGGATCGCTCTTCTTTACTATATATTTTGCCAAATTTTCCTCCAAAAAGAAAATATAATCGGAATAAAAAACTAACATAGTAATAATAAGTTTGATTCTTATAAACGATTATATTTTTAATATAAACGACAGAATTACCTGTCGTTTATAAATTGTTATAACTCACTTATTTCTTTTATACAATCTTCGCATATATTCTTAGAGTTAATTTTTTTTATATTTTTTGCATTACCACAGAATATACATGCAGGTTCATATTTTTTTAATATAATATGCTCTTCGTCTACAAAAATTTCAATTGCATCTTTTATTTCTATATCTAGCGTTCTTCTAATCTCAATTGGCAAAACAATTCTACCTAATTCATCAACTTTTCTAACTATCCCGGTTGCTTTCATTGTCATTCCTCTCTTTTCTTAAACAAATTTATCAGTGAAGTTATTGCAGTCATAATTTTAGATAGTGATTTCACTGTTGTTTCATGCCCCTTATATGCTTCTGTAACTGAAGAAACCATTCCTGACACATCCTCAACAATTCCATCCAAATCTTTCGCTCTTTTGTTTGCAATTGCAGTCATTTCTTCTGTATCAGCTAATATCCTATTAGTTCTTTTTACTGTTTCAACTGTATTTTTTACTAGTATTATTAAATATATCAACAATATAGTAAGTGCCATAAAAATGCATATTAAACCTAAATCCTTGATACTTATCATTGTATCCATTTTTGACATCCTCCTAATTATAGTAATTCTTAAATTTCGTCATCTAAATTTTACCATATTTGCATTTGTTTTTCCATAACATTTTGCATTAATTGAATTTTAGTTATATTCTCATATGACTAATTCATAACATTAGATTTTTTCGCTACCTTATTTTAATTCGAAATTATTTTTTTTATCTCTTCAGATAGCTCTTCGTCTTTATCAAATTTGTTATTTTTTTTCTTATGAATTCTCTTAAATTCATCTTTTTTCAATACAATAACTTCGTTACTAAGTTTGTCTTGAAAATTATCTTCTTCTTTGCCTGTAGATACAATTGTTCTTGCCTTTACATTACTTTCTAGAATATTAACATCTACAACAATAGCGTCCCCTTCTTTTGTTTCAATTTTTTCTCCTACATTTGGCATTCCCTTTTTCAACTCAACATACATTTCATTTTCAAATTTCAAACAACACATAAGCCTTCCACAAATGCCTGATATTTTTGTGGGGTTAAGGGATAAATTTTGTACTTTAGCCATTTTTATCGAAACAGAATCAAAATCATTTAGCCACGTATGACAACATAATCCTTTCCCGCAGTTTCCAATTCCTCCTAACAGTTTAGCTTCATCTCTTACGCCTATTTGTCTTAATTCTATTCTCTTTTTGAAAATTGTTGCAAGGTCTTTAACTAACTCTCTAAAATCAATTCTTCCATCCGCCGTGAAATAAAATACAATTTTTGTATTATCAAAAGTATGCTCTACATCTATTAGTTTCATATCTAAATCATGTTTATCTATCTTCTCTTGGCATAATTTTATTGACTCTTCTCTTTTATCTGTATTTATTTTGTTCTGGATTATATCTTCTTTTGTTGCAATTCTAATAACCTTTTTCAAAGGTTCAACTACATTTGAGTCTGAAACCTCTTTTTCTTCCGCAACAACAGTAGCAAATTCTATCCCTCTAGATGTTTCAACGATCACAGAGTCGTTTTGCTTTAGTTCAAGACCATTTGGATGAAAATAATATTCTCTTCCTGCCATTCTAAACTTTACACCTACTACATTTTTCATCACTTTATCCTCCGATTTCTATAACCATTTTTTTCATCGCATATGATATTGAGACATTGGATTGAATTTCTATTCTAGCATTTTCAATTTTATATATAGCGCTATACGCCTTTTCTCTAATATCTTTATTTCCATTATTCACAATAATGTTTCTTAAAACATCCATCAAATGATCTAGTAAAATATATGCTTTTTCTCTATCATCCATATATTTTTCTAACAAATCACTCACAATATAGTAAGATTCATTATTCAACAAAGAAAATATTATTTTTTCTGCAATATCTTTATATATTTCTTTTTCCTTATCTTCTTCATATATATAATGCTTTACACACCTTGAAAGAATTGTATTAGGAATCAAATCACAATTTTCTACCAGAATAATAATTATTGTCCCTTCGCTTGGTTCCTCTAACGTCTTTAGTAACGTGTTAAATGCTTCTTCACTCAATGTTTGTCCATCATTAATTATAACAATATTTCTATCACCTTCAAATGGTTTGTTCATTAGTCTTTCTTGCATATCTTTTATTTGCTTATTTTTTATGCTTTTTGTCGAAACATTTTTTGCATCTGTTTTTCTAACAATCAAAAGATCAATATAATTTTCTGTTTCAATTCTTTTACATGTTCCACAAATTTGGCATCCTTGTCCTTTTTCTTTTTCGCATAAAATGGCTTTGATAAAAGATTTTGCTATTTCAATTTTAGGAGCATTTATATTTCCTTCAAAAATATATGCATGCTTAATCCTATTAGATGCAATATCGTTTTTTAGTGAATTGAAAATTTTTCTATTATTAAAATATTCTAAAGAGTTATTTTGTTTCATTAGTAATTAACACCTTTTTTATAGCCTCTGTGATAATATTGCTAATTTCATTTTTACTTTTAGTTCCATCTATCAAAATATATCTATCATTTTTTTTCTCACTTAAAGAAAGATATCCTTTATAAACTTCTTCATGAAATGATATTTTTTCACTTTCTATCCTGTCTTCTGTTCTGTTTTTTCTTCGCTTTTTTCCTGTTATTGGATCCACCACAAGAAGTATAGTCAAATCTGGAGTAAGGTTATCGGTTCCCCATTTATTTAGCTCTTCTACAAAAGGTCCTAGCTGCCTAGCTATCCCCTGGTACACAATTGATGAATCAATATATCTATCACATATTACATTTTTTCCTTCTTCAAGTGAAGGTTTAATAATTTCACTTACATGTTGCGCCCTAGAGGCAGCGTACAAAAAAGCTTCAGCTTTTGGATTCATATTCGAATTATCATCATCTAAAATCACACTTCGAATTCGCTCACTTATTTTAGTTCCTCCAGGCTCTCTTGTGAAAATAGCACTCAAACCTTCTTTTTCAAAGAAGGTTTTTATATGTAAAAGCTGGGTTGATTTACCTGATCCATCAGGACCTTCTATTGTAATGAATATTCCTCTTTTCATACAAATTTTCTTCTCTTTCTATTTGTGAGTTTATTTTTTTCTTATCTCTTTTTTCGTATTTAATATATGTATGAAGCATAAGGTATAAACATAAGCATATAAATGGAATCAATAGCATAATTAGTAAAGTTATTTTTAAAACAATCACGTGTTATTTACCCCCAAAATTATATAGTACTTTATTATACATGTGTCACACATATATAGGCCATATTGTTTAATTATATCATATTGTAGATTTTTTTGTATTATTATTGTATAATTTGTAGATAAGTGTCAACAACAATATGTAAAACTTTATAAGGAGTTATAAATGAAATTTTCAAATCGCATAAACAGTATCAAATATTCCAATGTTAGAAATCTAGTCCCATATATTGAAGCCGCCCAAAATAATGGAATTTTTGTGCATGAAATGCATATTGGACAACCAAATATAATTACTCCTCGCGAATACATTAACAAAGCCAAAGCTTTTGACAGCGATATATTAAAATATACAAACTCTTTAGGCATACAGGAGTTACTTGATGCTTTTGCACGTGTATATAAAAGGTTAGGTTTAGATGTTTCCTCAGAAGATATTCTAATTACTCAAGGGGGAAGCGAAGCACTCACATTTGCTATTTCAACTATTTGTGATGAAGGAGATGAAGTTTTATTATTTGAACCTTTCTATTCAAACTATGATAGCTTTTTAAAACTATCTGGAGCAAAATTAGTCACAGTTGAGTTGAAAATTGAAAATGAATATGCCCTTCCTTCAAAAGAAGAAATCATTTCTAAAATCACTCCAAGAACAAAAGCTATACTAGTTTCAAATCCAAGCAATCCACTTGGAAGTGTTTTTTCTGAAGACGAAATGAATTTAATATGTGAAATAGCTTTAGAGAAAAATATATTTATCATCTCTGATGAAGTATATAGATACTTTATATACGAAAATACCTTCTATAAATCTTTCCTATCTATGTCAAATATATCTGATAGAGTAGTTATTGTAGATAGCATTTCTAAGCACTATAGCGCTTGTGGCGGAAGAATAGGAACACTTGTTTCAAAAAATAAAGAATTTATTTCACAAACATTAAAATTATGTCAAGCAAGATTATCTGTTTCTACAATTGATCAGATATCCACAGTGGCTTTGTTAGACAATGGACACGACCACATCATGAAGTCATCAGAAATATACAAAGCCAGAAGAGATGTTTTATGTGAATGCCTAAACAATATAAATGGAATTACATGTGTCACCCCTAAAAGCTCTCTATATGCTTTTGTCAAATTACCTGTAGACGATACTGATCATTTTGCCGAATGGTTACTAAAAAACTTCGTATACAATGGGGAAACACTTTCATTTGCTACGGGTTCTGGATTTTATGCCAACCCTGAAAAAGGAAAAGAAAAAGCCAGATTTTCATTCTGTGCTAGCACTCCAGAAGAGATAATACGTGCTATGAAAGTACTTGAAAAAGGAATAGAAGAATACAATAAATCAGTAATGGCATAGTATACACTATGCCATTTGCTTTAAAATCATTTTTTTCTTTTAATCACTTAAAAGAAAGTAAGTCTTCTACTGTTTTTCTTTTTGCCATTGAAGGGATTTCTTCTGGATATCCCATTGCAATAATGCATGCAATCTTCTGCTCTTCAGGGATTTGAAGTAATTCTTTGATTTTTACTTCTTCAAAATACCCTAAGATTACAGTCCCAATCCCCTGTTCATTTGCCGCAAGGCAAAATGTTTGCGATGCAATCCCTGCATCAAACATCTCAAATCTATCTTCCTTAGGGGTTGAGTATGAGCCATCTTTTTCATAGCCAGATCTCTTCTCTATCATAGTAATAACCATAAGGCTTGCCGCTGCTTTAATTGTAGCGGTGTTAAATGTAAATCCTAATACACAAGTTTCACCAATCAATGACATTATATCTTTATCTTCTGTATAATGGTATCTTACAATTTGCGTATTCTTCCATGAAGGCGAAAACGAAGCTGTTTCAACACAATTCTTTATCGTTTCATGAGAAATTTTTTTATCTTTAAACTTTCTAATACTTCTTCTGCTTTTTACACATTCCAAAAAATTCATAATTCCTCCTATACTTTACATCTAAGTTTAAAAAACTTCATATAACATAAATTGACCCCTGAAAATTTAACCTGGTGGCCACAACATTTTTCGTTTGCCTAATATATGCATATGCAGATGTCCTACAGTTTGATTTCCATCTTCTCCACAATTTATTACAGCTCTATATCCATTTTCTAAATTTAAAATAGTAGCAATTTCTTTTATTTTTGCCATTAAATGTCCCATAACTTCCTGATGTTCTTCATTAATTTCGTCAAGAGATGCAATATGAATTTTAGGAATAATTAAAACGTGCACAGGCGCTTGTGGTTCCAAATCGTAAAATGCAATGATCTTGTCATCTTCATATATTTTTTTCGAGGGAATTTCATTTGATACTATTTTACAAAATATGCAATCAGACATAAAGTTCTCCTTTCACTCCATCTTTATAACTTTCTATTATTTTTATTTGAAATAATTCTCCTATTTTTAAATCATCCTGAAAACAATATACTTTAATATAATTTCTACTATATCCTTCATAAAAAGAAAATTCCTTGTTATATTTTTCTATTAAAACTTCTTGAATTGTTCCCACTTGTTGACAATTAAATTCTTTTGCAATTTGATTAGAAAAAGTAATAACGCTGTCACTTCTTTCTCTTTTCACCTTTTCATCTATTTGCAAATCCATCCCTGCTGCAACAGTGCCTTTTCTTTTTGAAAATTTAAATACATGAGTTCTTAATAATTTGCTATGCTTTATTATCTCTTTTGTTTTCTCAAAGTCCTCTTCTGTTTCTCCAGGAAAACCTACAATAACATCGGCAGAAACTCCGTAATATGGATCTTTCTCTCTAATAATTTTAACTATATCCAAATAATCATTTCCATTATACTTTCTATTCATCCTGCTTAGGACCTCATCGCTCCCACTTTGTAATGATAAATGGAGATGATTACACAATTTTTTATATTTTAATAAGCCCTTAACTTGTTCTTTGTTTATTACTGTTGGTTCTAAAGATCCAAGCCTAATTCTAAAGTCACCTTCTATTTTCTCAATTTCTTCTAATATATTTTCAATTGGTAATTTAATATATTTCTTGTTTGGATTTTCTTCCATTCCATATAGAGCAGTATTTATCCCTGTTAATACTATTTCTTTATATCCATTTTTCACAAGAGCATCTACTTCATTAAGAATATTATCTATATCTCTGCTTTTAAGTTGTCCTCTTGCATATGGAATTATACAATACGAACAATATCTATTGCATCCTTCCTGGATTTTTACATAAGCTCTACTTCTAAAATCCAATGCTTTAGAAAGCGATGCTTCATTAAAAAATGAAGTGTCCATTATTTCTTTTGTTTCACATTCATGCGATTTCACTTCGAGTTTTGAAAAAATTGCATCAACAACAGAATATTTGTCTTTAGACCCTAATACGATATCCACTTCATTCATCTCTGAAACTTCTTTATTATTTGTTTCTGAGTAACATCCTATAACGGCCACAATACAATTTGGATTTCTTTTTTTTGCTTTACGAATTAGTTGTCTAGACTTTCTATCTGCCATGTTTGTAACAGTACACGTATTAATTATCGCAACATCCACACTAGAACTTTCCATTTCAACAATTGTAATTCCACTTTTTTCAAATTCTTCTATCAAGACTTCAGTTTCGTACTGATTAACCTTACAACCTAATGTTTCGAAAGCAATTTTTAAAGGTTTATTCATCTTCTATTTTCTTTTCCTTTTTGGCTTTTTTTCTTGTTTCCTTGCTCGTATCTCTTTTTTTATCATCATCGTTATCATCGTCATTTTTTTCAGGTAAAATTCTTAGAACAGCTTTTTCAATCCTTCTGTCTTTAACTGATTCTATTCTAAAAACAAGATTTTCAAAATTTACTTCCCATTTGTCTTTATTGTCTTCATCTGGGATTTCTTCAAGAATATCTATAATAAAACCTCCAATTGTTTCACTATTTTCTGATTCTAAATTAAGTCCAGTTTTCTCGTTGAAATCGTCAATGTCCACATTACCTTCAAAAGAATAAATATTATCACTTAATTTAATTACCCCTGTTTCTTCATCGTCATATTCATCGTCAATTTCGCCAACAATTTCTTCTATTATATCTTCCATAGTAACAATACCTGCAAATCCACCATATTCATCAATCAAGATTGCGATTTGCTGTTTAGTTTTTTGCAATTCATGCATGAGAGTGTCAACTTTTTTACCATCTGGAACAAGAAGGGGTTTTCTAAGAATTCTTCTTAAATCCACATTTTCAAATCCATATTCTCTTGCTTTAATAATAAAATCTTTCACATTGAGAATACCAATAATATTATCTGCTTCATCATCATAAACTGGAATTCTTGTAAATTTCAAGTTCATCAGTTCATCTAAATATTCCTCTGGAGAATCATTAATATCAATTGAAAACACATCTGTTCTAGGTGTCATAATCTCATATGCAGAAGTATCATCAAATTCAAATATGCTGTGAAGCATTTTCTTTTCCTCTTCTTTTAAGGCGCCCGCATCATGGCTTGCTTCTATCATTGACCTTACTTCTTCTTCAGAAAATTCCTCATTTGGAGTTTTTTCTTTTTGTCTTGTGATAAATAATAATAGATTCACAGATTTTGAAAGGATGAAATTAAATGGAGCTAGAATTTTTGACATTAAAATTATAAATCTAATAACTATCATTGCAATTTGCTCTGAGTGTTGAAAAGCAATTCTTTTTGGAAACAATTCTCCAAAAACTAATGTGAAATATGCCAATATCATAGTAACAATTACTACAGAAATTTCATATACATATGGGAGTTTAAAATTTTCTAATAAAACACTTACATTATCTGCGATACCAACTGCTGCAGATGCACTTGCTAAAAATCCAGCAAATGTAATAGCAACTTGTATAGTAGACAGTATTTTTGTTGGATCGTCTAAAACATTAAGTACTTTATCTGCGCGCTTATTTCCAGACTGAGAGTACATCTTCATTTTTACTTTATTTGAAGATACGATAGCCATTTCTGATGCTGCAAAAAATGCATTGATTAGTGTTAATGCGAATATTAAGCCTATTTGAACCATAATACTAGTACCCGTATCGGGGTTTATTTCCATTTTTTTCTCCTTTACTTGTCTTTTTTTCGTTATACTGCGTTATTGTCTTTCGTTCATCCCTTACGTACATTGAGTACGTGCGGGTCTTCACTCTATCCAAACCTTGTCTTCCAAAAAAAATTCTGCTTAACTAACATCTTGTCTTTTTTTCGTTATACTGCGTTATTGTCTTTCGTTCATCCCAAATTATAGCGAAAATTTTCTCATTTTTTATTTTATTTTTTTTCTCATCATAAAATTAGGTCTTACTTCATTTTCAACTTTTATCTTTATTATTTGTTGAGGATGTGGCGCTGACTCTATATTTTCATAGTTTTCATTCATCATCACATTTAACCTTTGCTTAGAATAATATCCGTTAGGGCCAATAAATTCTATCTCTTCCCCGATCGACACCTTATTTCTCTGCTCAACAGTTGCAATTTTTGTATTTTCATCAAAATCTTTTACCATCCCCACAAATGAATAGTTTCTGGTATATGCACTAGTCAAATAATTCTGATCTTTATTATTCGGTTTATTAAAATAAAATCCTGTAGTAAATTCTCTATGGCTTACAGTTTTAATCTCCTCAAACCATGATGAATCATAAACATAATTTTCTTTTTTTTCATAGTATCTGTCTATTGCTTCTCTATATGCGCGTACTACTGTTCCAACATAAAACACACTTTTCATTCTACCTTCTATTTTAAATGAATCTATTCCAGCATCGATTAGAGTTGGAATGTGCTCTATAAGACATAAATCCCTTGAATTTAAAATATACGTCCCTCTATCATCTTCAATAATCGGATAGGACTCTTCCGGTCTTTGTTCTTCTATGAGCGAGTATTTCCATCTACAAGGGTGTGCACACTCTCCTTTGTTGGCATCCCTTTCTATCATAAAATTACTAAGCAAACATCTTCCTGAATATGATATGCACATTGCTCCTTGTATAAACGTTTCAATATCAATATCAGAATTTTGTTTAATATATTTTATATCATTAATTGTCAACTCTCTTGCAAGTACTACTCGCTTTGCTCCTAGGGATTTCCAAAATTTCGCTGTTTCAAAATTTGTAACATTTGCTTGAGTGCTTATATGTATTTCAGAAGTTGGAATAATATCTTTCACTAGATTGAATACTCCTAAATCTGATACAATAAATCCATCTATTCCAAAAGTTTTTATTTGATGCAAATAATTTATTAATGGTTCTATATCTTCGTTGTGCGGAAAAATGTTTAATGCAAGAAATATTTTTTTACCTCTTTCTTTAACATATTTGATTCCAGTTTCGAGTTCCTCAAAAGAAAAGTTCCCTGCACTTGCTCTTAAACTAAACAGTTCTCCTCCAACATATACAGCATCCGCTCCATAGTCAATTGCAATTTTTAGTTTTTCTAAATCTCCTGCGGGAGCTAAAAGTTCGACTTTTTTTGTCACTACCATTCCCTTTCCTACACTTTATGGACAATATAATAGTTTTTTATCTAATTTAGATTAAAAATTACTTATTATTACTATTATTTTTGTTTTTTAATATCGTGCTAATAGAAACACCATCTCCAATAGCAAGTATTGAGGTTGTCACATCTTCCATATCATTTATATATGAAAGGAATTCCCGCATTTTTCTTATACTTGTTTTATGTTTTCTGTTTTTATCAAATTTGTCGGATGCTGTCATTCCCCTCATCAAAATATTATCGCAAATAATAACTGCATTACCATTTGTCATAGTAATCGCTATATCCCAAAATTCTCTATAATATGACTTTGCTGCATCAATAAATACAAGATCAAATCCTTCTATTTCATTTAATTTGTATTTTTCTTGAAGTTGCAATAAACTTTCTATTCCATCCCCTTCAATAACTCTAATCCTATTTTCAAAAGAAAATGCGGAAATATTCTCCCTTGCTCTTTCAGTCATTAGTGGATCTTTTTCAATAGTAATGATATTTGCATCTTCAGATGTTGCGGCCATATATATAGCTGAATAACCTATAGCAGTCCCAATTTCCAAAATGTTTTGAGGTTTAAGTGTCTTTAAAACCCATGAAATAAATTTTTCAGTATCTTTCATAATAATAGGAATTCGATTTTTCTCTCCCATATCTCTAAGCATTTCAACATTTCTATTTGGAGAATTTACGAAAGACTCAATGTATTCTGTTATTTCTTTATCAATATGGTACATCCTATTGAAGTTCCCTTTCAATATTAGTTTATTAGTTATTATTCTGCCGCCTCTAAAGAATCATAATATATATCTGCTGCCGCATTATGGTCATCAATATTTGTTGTAAATACGCTCTCCATTGACCCTGCTTCTTTAACTACAAAGAACAAATAATCTGTTTCCTCTGGATATATTGCGCCAATAATCGAGGCTTTCCCTGGAGAACATATTGGTCCTGGTGGAATTCCCTCATAAAGTCTTGTATTATATGGTGAATCGATTTGTAAATCGACAGCTGTTGGTTCTACACCTTCTCCAACCTTACCTGTTGCATAATTTACTGTTGCACAACTTCCCAATGACATTCCAATATCTATTCTATTATGGAAAACACTTGACACTTTCCCAATATCTGAATCAAGAGCTGTTTCTTTTTCAATAATAGAGGCAATAGTTATTATTTCCAACAAATCATATCCCATTTTATCAATTTCAGCATAATCTTCATCTGTAAGAATAGTATCGAACTGAGCAAGCATAGTATCTACTACAACATGACCTGATGTTCCTGGTTGAAACATATACGTCTCTGGGAACAAAAATCCTTCTAGTCTATTTGCTCCTGACTCAGGAAGATATTTCATAAACTCATAATCGTATGACCCATTTTCTGCCGCATCTAAAAACTCTTCTTTTGAAACTATTTCATTTTCCTCTAAAACTTCAGCCATTTGAGTTAAGGTATATCCTTCAGGGATTGTGACTAAAACTCCTGTTCCTGTTACACCTGCCGTAAGATTATCAATAATCACTCCAATTGACATTGAAGGTGATAAATTATATGTACCTGCTTGCATTTTATTGTCTGCAAATTTAAGTTTTGCATAAATTTTAAATGCAAAAGAAGAATCAATTACACCTTCCTCCTCCAATATAACAGCAATACTACTTGATCCTGCTCCTTCCGGAACTACAATTTTAATTATTTCTGTAGATGTATGATCTTTTGCTTGTCCAATAATTGTTAAAAAACCTAACGAAGACAATGACACAATAAGAAAAGCGGCTAACGCAATAATTATTATCTTTTTCTTCTTATTAGTTTTCTTGATTTTTTTATTGTTTTCTTCCATTTTTCCCCTCTCAATAATATCAATGTACTTAAAATATACATTAAAGGACGCATTTCTACGTCCTCGCATTTACGTTCGAATAATTTGTATTATTTTGCTCTACTTAAATAATCGCCTGTTCTCGTATCTATTTGAATTATTTCTCCTTCTTCAATAAATATTGGAACTTGAATGACGGCACCTGTTTCAACCTTGGCCGCTTTTGTCACATTCGTCGCTGTATCACCTTTTATTCCAGGTTCAGTTTCAATTACTTTAAGGTTAACAAAATTAGGTGCTTCTACAAGAAACGCACTATTTTTGTAAAATTTTATTGTAGCCATATCATTTTCCCTTAGATACTTCAAAGCATCTTCAACTTGATCATACATCAAAGGAACTTGATCATAACTCTCTTGATCCATAAAATAATATAATTCTCCATCAGAATACAAATATTGCATCTCTTTTGTTTCAATATGTGCTTTTGGAAATTTATCATTAGGGTTAAAAGCTTCTTCTCTAATAGCTCCATTTAAGACATTCTTATATTTTGTCCTCACAAAAGCTGCACCTTTTCCTGGTTTTACATGTTGAAAATCAACAACAACACAAGGCTCCCCATTTATTTCAAACGTCATTCCTTTTCTAAAGTCTCCTGCATAAATCATCATCTGCCTCCTATTATATTATTATTAGATTCTTTGGCGATTTAACTAAGTTAATTATACCAAAATCAGTTATTATTGCCAAGTCCTCGATTCTAACACCTAGTTTATCTGGTATATATATTCCTGGTTCGATAGTAATTGCCATGTTTTCTTCTAATTTGAAGTTGGTTCTTGTATTTAAATATGGTTCCTCATGAACTTTTGTTCCAACGCCATGCCCTGTTCCATGAACAAAGTATTGGCCATATCCCTCATCTTCAATAGTCCCTCTCGCTATTCTATCAATTTCTTGAGACATTGCGCCTGATTTACATGCACGCAAAGCTTTCTCTTGGGATTCTAATACTATATCATATATTTTTTTTTGCTCGTCATCTAAAAACCCTATTCCAATTGTTCTTGTCATATCTCCACATTGACCTTTATAGATTGCTCCAAAATCTAGCGTAAGAAGATCTCCATTCTCAATTATTTTGCTTGTAGGTTCTCCATGCGGAAGACATGTTCTCTTACCAGAAACCACAATTGTAGGAAATGATAAACTTGATGCACCCAATTTTAACAATGTGGTCTCAATTTCTTTTGCTACATCTAATTCCGTCATACCTTCGCATATATATTCTATAATATGTTCAAAGCAAATATCTCCAATTGCTGCGGTTTTTGAAATATTCAAAAGTTCATCTCCAGACTTTATCATTCCCATTATTTGCCTGCCACCACATCTGCTAGAGATTTATATATGTCATTCATCATCATCCCAAATCTCATTTCACACTGAAGATATTCTGCCGCAACTGGGTCTTTCATCATAACTTCATATAAAGGCTGGATTAGCTTCATTGCTTCTTGTTCAATAGATTCTCCCATTGCTTGTTTCATTTGAAGCTCCATTTGTTTCCCTTGATAGTCCTTTATCATTGCATTAAGTTCTTCATTCTCTGCAACTTTCGCCTTTACTGCCATATATTGTTTATATTCTTCTGATTCTTTTATTGCTCTTTGTAAATTATTAATTTCATCATATACGTTCATTTTTTTCTCCTTTTCTAGATACAAAAATTTTTACTTAAACTTCCATAAATATAGATAATATTACTGGGCTTCTTTTTGTTTTATCATATATAAATCTTCTCATATCCTCTCTTATATTGTTCTTCATTGTAGCCCAATCTTTTATATTATTTGCCCTTGATTTTTCAATGGATAACATTGCAACGTTTTTCGCTTCTTTAATCAAGTCCTCGTTTTCTTTTACATAAACAAAACCTCTAGATACTATTTCCGGTCCTGCTACAACTTCCCCCGTTTTGCCACTCAAGGAAACTACTACAGTAATCAATCCCGATTCCGAGAGATGCTTCCTGTCTTTTAAAACAACGTAGCCAATATCTCCAACTCCTAATCCATCTACCATTATTGTTTCGTTGCTAACAGCATCTTTTACAATTTGGGCTTTTTTCTTTCCAATTACGAGCATATCCCCATTATTCATAATAAAAGAGTTTTCTTCTTTCATTCCAAGATCAACTGCTAGTTCTTGATGATTTTTAAGATGCATCTGTTCTCCATGAACAGGCATAAAATATTTTGGTTTTATGAGTGAATGTACTATTTTTAATTCTTCTCTACAAGCATGTCCCGATACATGTGTTTCAGCAATATCAGAATATATAACTTTTGCACCATTTTCAATCAAATTATTCACGACATTATATACAGTTTTCTCATTCCCTGGTACAGGAGTTGATGAAAGAACAACAATATCGCCTTTTCGAATTTGAACATCTTTGTGCGTTTTACTTGCCATTCTAGCAAGCGCGGACATTGGTTCGCCTTGACTTCCAGTTGTAATAATCACAAGCTCATTATCTGGAAAATTGTTCACTCTATTCATATCTAGAATCGTTCCTTTAGGAAAATTTAAATATCCTAGTTCTGAGGCAACAGTTGCTACTTTAACCATACTTCTACCTGCAAAAGCAACTTTTCTACCACACTTAACAGCATTGTCAATTATTTTTTGTATTCTATGAACATTGGAAGAAAAAGTAGCTACGATTATTCTCGAATTTGTATCTCTAAATATTTCCTTCAGTGCTTGACCAACCACTTTTTCAGAGGAGGTATATCCAGGTCTAGTAGCATTTGTGCTATCTGCCAGCATTAAAAGCACTCCACGTTGTCCAATTTTTGCGAATGCTCCTAAATCAATTGGCTCACCATCTACAGGGGTATGGTCGATTTTAAAGTCTCCTGTATGGAATACTGTTCCTAAAGGTGTATCTATTGCAAGCGCTAATGAATCTGCAATAGAGTGTGTTGTTCTAATAGTTGTGATTTTAAATACTCCCAGTTTAAATGTCTGCCCCGCTTTAATCACATTCATTTTGCCTTTTATCTTATGTTCTTCAAGTTTGCCCTCTACTAAGGCTATTGGAAGCCTTGTGCCATAAATGGGTATGTTGATCTTTTTTAACAGATAAGGAATTCCTCCAATATGATCTTCATGCCCATGTGTAATTACAAGGCCTTTAATTTTCTTTGCATTTTTTATTATGTAATCAAAATCAGGTATTACAATATCAATCCCTAGCATTTCATCTTCTGGAAATGACAGACCACAATCAACAATAATAATATCATCTCCATACTCAAATGCAGTCATATTTTTGCCTACTTCTTTTAAGCCACCCAAAGGAATTACCTTAAGCTCTTTTGAGTTACTTGGATTCACAGCTGGAGATTTTTTTTCATTTACGTTTTTCCATGTATCTTCATCATTAGGGATACCTTTTGTCTGTTTTACTTTTATGTTTTTTTCTAGTTTTTCTCCTTTGTTATCTTTTTCTAATGGTTTCTTTGATGATTTCTTTCCATCAATATAACTTTCGTCTTGTTTTTTTTCTCTTCTTGTTTCTTTCATGTTGTTAATATACAAATTCCTTCTATATTATTCTTTTACGACTATATTAACTAGTTTATTTGGCACAGCAACAATTTTGATAATCTCTTTTCCTAAAATCAATTCCTTTGTTTTTTCCATTTCTAAAACTAATCTTTCCATTTCTTCTTTCGTAATATTACTTGGAATTTGAATTTTCTCCTTTACTTTTCCATTAATTTGCATTACTATTTCAACTTCATCTTTTACCAAAGCTTTTTCATCATATTTTGGCCATTCTTGACTATATACACATTCTTTTCCTCCCAGCAATTGCCAAAGTTCTTCACTTAAATGTGGCGCGAATGGAGCTAACATTAAAACTAAATCTGAAATCGCTTTTTTTAAAATTGATATGTTTATTTTATCATTTTCTTTATATTTGTAGATTTCATTCACAAGTTCCATAATAGAACTAATTGCTGTATTAAAGTTAAACCTATCTCCTACATCTTCCGTGACTTTTTTTATTGTTGTATTTAACACGTAAAATATTTCTTTATCTTCTTTTGTTGTGATTTTAAAATCATTATTACATTTTTCCTGCCCATACTTATCGATATATTCGTTTACTAATCTATATACTCTATTTAAAAACCTGTAACTACCTTCTACACCAGTATCTGACCAGTCCAACTCTTTTTCTGGAGGTGATGCAAATAAAATAAATAGTCTAGCAGTATCTGCTCCATACTTTTCGATTATTTCAGCGGGCGAGACCACATTTCCCACTGATTTTGACATTTTTTTTCCATCTTTAATTACCATTCCTTGTGTGAGTAAGTTTTTGAATGGTTCTTCATTAGATAGATAACCTAAGTCGAAAAGAGCCATTTGGAAAAATCTTGAATATAGCAAATGTAATATAGCGTGCTCTACTCCGCCAATATATTGATCTACATTCATCCAATATTTAACTTTCTCTTTATCAAAAATAACCTGTTGGTTTTGTGGATCGCAGTATCGTAAGAAATACCAAGATGAATCTAAAAATGTATCCATCGTATCCAATTCTCTTTTTGCTTCTTTTCCACAGATAGGACATTTTGTTTTTTCAAAACTAGTGCTTGTCGAAAGTGGAGAAGCTCCTTTCCCTGTAAACTCAACATCTGTAGGCAACATAACCGGCAAATTTTCCTCTTTTTCTGGTACCCATCCACAATCTGGACAATTTATCATTGGTATAGGGGTTCCCCAATATCTTTGGCGTGAAACTAACCAATCCCTTAATCTGTAATTTGTAGTTGATTTTCCAAGCTTGTTTTCTTCTAAGTAGATGGTTATTTTTTCTTTTGCTTCTTGATTATTCATTCCCGTAAATATGTCAGAATTGATCATTTTCCCTTCTGCCGCAAATGCTTTTTCAAGGTTATACATATCATTATTTTGTTCATTTGAATCTACTACTGGTATTATTTCCAACCCAAACGTCTTTGCAAACTCAAAGTCTCTTTCATCATGTGCTGGAACCGCCATAATAGCACCTGTTCCATATCCCATTAATACATAATCCGAAATATAAATAGGAACTCTTTTTTTATTTAGAGGATTAATAGCGTATTTATTAATAAACACACCTGTCTTCTCATTATTCGTCGCCGTTCTTTCTATATCACTCATATGTTGAACTTTATCTGTATATTCAAGCACTTCTTTCTCTTTATCTGTGCCAGTTACTAATTCTCTAACAAAAGGATGCTCTGGTGCTAACACCATATATGTAACTCCATACAAAGTATCCGGTCTAGTTGTAAAAACATCCAGTCCTTTATTGAATCCTTCTATTTCAAAAGTAACTTCAGCACCTGAACTTTTTCCAATCCAATTCTTTTGCATAGTCTTAACTTTAGTTGGCCATCCTTCCAGACAATCTAAGTTTTCTAACAGTCTATCTGCATAATCTGTTATTTTAAAATACCATTGTGAAAGTTCTTTCTTTCCAACTAAACTACCACATCTATCACAAGCACCATCTACTACTTGCTCATTTGCTAAAACTGTTTGGCAATCTGGACAGAAATTAACAGGATTTTCTTTTTTATATGCTAATCCATTTTTATAAAATTGGATAAAAATCCACTGCATCCATTTATAATAGTACGGATGACACGTGGCAATTTCCCTCTCCCAGTCATATGCAAGACCTAAATCGCTCAATTGGCTTCTCATATCTGTAATATTTTCCCACGTCCATTTATTAGGGTGAATTCCATGCTTTATAGCAGCATTTTCAGCAGGCAAACCAAAAGAATCCCATCCCATTGGATGTAATACATTATATCCTTTCATAGTTTTAAATCTAGCAATTACATCTCCAATAGAATAATTCCTAACGTGCCCCATATGTAATTTCCCAGACGGATAAGGAAACATCTCTAACACATAGTATTTTTCTTTGTCCATGTCTTCTGATACTTTAAAAGTATTATTTTCCTTCCAGTACGTTTGCCACTTACTTTCTATGTTTTTATAATCGTATTTACTCGACATTTCTTTCCTCCATCAATATTGTTTCGCAGTCACCCCACACTTTTTCAATTGTATATTTTTCTCTCATTTCATCTGTAAACAGATTTACAATTATATCTCCACAATCTAAAAGAATCCATCCTGATTCTTTCTTTCCTTCTATACTTTTTATACCCATTCCTGACGTTTCTACTATTCTCTCTACCTCGTCTTTTAGAGTATCAATTTGTCTAACTGAGCCGCCTGAAGAAACAATCATAAAATCAGCGATAGATGATTTCTCATTAATATCAATAATAGTTACATTTTTTGCTAATTTTTCATCTAATTTTTCTGCTATTTTCAATGCAATATCTTTACTTTTCATTGATTTCTCCTTTATTTACAATAATAATTAAATCCCTCAACTGTATCATGATGAATTTCGCTTTGTTCTATTCCTTTCGTCTTCAATTTGTTCATCGTATTATTTATTATCAAGCCACACGCTCTATGTAAATCTTTTTTTGCAATTTCCCTTAGTTCTTCAACCCCAGAATAGTTTCTATTTGGTTCAATTGCATCTGCAACATACACAATCATTTCATTCATTTTCATATTTGATTTTCCAGTAGTATGAAATGAAATTGCGTTAATAACTTCCTGTGAAAATTTTATTTTGGGTAATTCGTCACTCCAATTTTTTTCTAAAAAATGAGCTGCAATTTTACCATGTGCTATATTCCTATTATCAATCAGTTCACTAGACATTGAGTTAGAAAGAATATATTGATTTTGTTTTTCATTTGTCCATTCTTTAGCATAATCATGATACAAACATGCAATTCTGATTTGGGTAATATTTTCTCCATATATATGAGCAAGTTCTTCACCTAAAGAAACTGTTCCTATGGTATGAGTCATTAATCTTTCAGAAAAGGTGTACTTTTCAAAATACGTATTTATAAATTCTAAGTAGTTACTTTCCACTAATCGTATACCTTGTTTTTTTCTATATATTCCATAACTTTTTCATCCACAAGTTCTTTTCCATTTTGTAAAATCACATCTTTTTTTTTCAAACACTTCAATGTTTCTCTTATTTCAGACGAAGAAATATCAATCTGTTCATTCTTTATTTTATAAACACTTGCATCGTATAATTCATTCAACAAATTTATTTCTTGATTTAACTCTATTTCTTTATACCCAGGCCTAGAGCCTACAATAATTCTATTTTCTCTAATAAGTTTTTCTGATTCTTTCCAGTCCTTCATATTCAAAAGACTATCTGTACCACAAATAAAATATATCTTAGTATTTTCATCTGCTATTTTTTTAAAATATTCCATGGTTAGGTATGTGTACGAAACAGATTCTTGTTCTATTTCCCATGTCGAAATTGAAAATTTGGGGTTGTTAAGTGCTAATTTAAGCATTTCAACCCTTTTTTTTGAATCAGTTATTCTTTTGCTTTGTTTGAAAGGTTGTATCTTTGCAGGAACAAAAATTACTTCATCTAATTCCATTTGTTCTAGTGCATCTAGTGCTAATCCAATATGTCCAGAATGTACTGGATCAAATGTTCCTCCATAGATTCCTTGTTTTTTAATCATCTAACTTTATTCCTAATTCTTGAAGCTGTTCATTTTCAGTTTTAGCTGGAGCTTCGCTTACCATACAATGCGCTGCTTGATTTTTTGGAAAAGCAATAACTTCTCTAATACTTTTTTCTTTTGTGAGAAGCATTACCAGTCTATCTAATCCATATGCCAATCCTCCATGAGGTGGAACTCCATATTTAAACGCTTCAACTAAAAATCCGAATTTGTCTTCAATCTCTTCTTCCGAAAGTCCCAGTACTTTAAACATTCTTTTTTGTAAAGAAGCATCATGTATCCTAATACTTCCTCCGCCTAATTCAACGCCATTTAAAATAATATCATACGCCTCTGCTTTTACTGAATGAGGATCACTTTCTAATTTATCCAAGTCTTCCATTCTAGGTGATGTAAATGGATGATGTTTTGCAACGAACGATTTACTCTCTGAGTCATATTCATAAAGTGGAAAATCAACAACCCAAAGCAAATCGTATCTGTCTTCATCTATAATGTTCATTTTTTCCGCAATATGTTTTCTTAAAAATCCTAAAGAATCAAATACTACATTTGTATTATCGGCAACAATAAGTATTAAGTCGCCCTTTTGCGAATTAAATCTTTTTCCAAATTCCATTAATTGTTCTTGACTAAAAAACTTATTGATAGATGATGTGATCTCATCAGCAACTCTTATCCATACCAAACCTTTGCAACCATAACTTTTTGCTGCTTCTTGAAATTTGTCTATGTCTTTTCTACTGAATTTTTCAGCTCCTCCTTCAATGCAAATCCCTCTGACATCTCCTCCATTTTCAATTGCATCTGTAAACACTTTAAATTCCGAGTCTTTTACAAGATCATTAATTTTTTTCAATTCAAACCCAAATCTTGTATCTGGTTTGTCACTTCCATATTTTTCCATGGCATCATCATATGTAATTCTTGGAAAAGGTGTAGAAATGTCTATATTCATCACCTGCTTAAAAACTTTCTGCAAAAACTTTTCTTGTACTGACATTACATCATCTTTATCAACAAATGACATTTCAAGGTCAATTTGTGTAAATTCTGGTTGCCTATCTGCTCTTAAATCTTCATCTCTAAAACACTTTACAATTTGAAAATATCTATCTGTTCCACCCACCATAAGAAGTTGTTTGAACATTTGTGGAGATTGTGGCAAAGCATAAAACTGTCCTTTATTAACTCTACTTGGCACAAGGTAATCTCTAGCACCTTCCGGAGTTGGTTTTATTAACATTGGAGTTTCTACTTCCGTAAATCCTTCTTCCGAAAAATATTCTCTTGCAACTTGTGAAATTTTATGCCTAAACATTAAATTATTTTGCATTTTCTGTTTTCTCAAATCTAAATATCTGTATTTCAATCTAAGATTATCGTCCACATTATCATCATCTTTGATGTATATTGGCGGTGTTTGTGCTTCTGAGTAAATTTCTAAATCGCATGCTATTATTTCAATTTCTCCAGTTTTTATATCGAGATTTTTTGATTCTCTTTCTCTTATCTTTCCAGTAATTCCAACTACAAATTCTGATCTAAGCCTATCTGCTTTAGTGAAAATTTCTTTTGAAATATCATCATCAAATACAACTTGAACTATCCCACTTTTATCTCTTATATCACAAAAAATTACTTTCCCCAAATTTCTACTTTTTTGAACCCAACCATTAATTGAAACTTCAACGCCTATATTTTTTATGCCTAAATGCCCACACATAGTTGTTCTTTTAATTAGCATAATCCCCTCCATATTACTTAATTATTTCATCATATAACTTGTCTAAATCAACCTCTCTTTGCTCTGATTTAACCATGTCTCTAAGTACAGCCTTTCCATTATTTAATTCATCGTCTCCTAGCACTATACTGTAGTTAGCATTAATCTTATCCGCATATTTGAATTGACCTTTTACATTCCTTTGATTAAGATCTATTTCAGCACTTAGCCCTTTTTTTCTTATTTCTCTCAATAACTTTAATCCTTTTGACTTTGTATTTTCCCCAATCAATATAATAAAAACATCTGTATTTTTTGGTTTTGGAATATCTATTCCTTCTGCTTCCATAACCAAAAGTAGTCTTTCAATTCCCATTCCAAAGCCCACACCAGGGGTTTCAGGCCCTCCTAATTCTTTTATTAAGTTATCATAGCGCCCACCTCCGCAAACTGTTCCTTGTGCTCCTATTTCATTTGTTACAAATTCGAATGCTGTTTTTGTATAATAATCAAGTCCTCTTACTATTTTAGTATCTATTTCAAATTCTATACCTGAATTCATTAAATTACTTTTCAACATTTCGAACGAAACATTACACTCATCACACAAGTAATCCATCATAACTGGTGCCCCATTTATTAAGGTTTGGCATTTAGGTGATTTGCAATCTAATATTCGCATAGGATTTTTTTCATATCTTTCCTTACATGTTTCGCATAGTTCCTCAAATTTTGGTTTTAGAAATTCCTTTAACGCACTCCTATGGTTAGGTCTGCATGTAGGACATCCTATACTATTAATTCTTAGTTCTATATTATTTATACCTAGCTCTTCAAAAAAATCCTTGGCAAAACAAATTACTTCACTATCTGCCATCATATCTTTTGCTCCAAAAATCTCAATTCCAAACTGGTTGAACGCTCTTTGTCTTCCTGATTGAGGTTTTTCATACCTGAAACATGACATTGTATACCATAATTTCGTAGGTTGTGTTTCTGCATATTGTTTATGTTCAATAAATGCTCTTACAACTCCTGATGTTCCTTCTGGTCTTAATGTTATACTTCTTTTACCATAATCCAAAAATGTGTACATTTCTTTTTGTACAATATCAGAAGTATCCCCAACACCTCGTGCAAAAATTTCTGTATGTTCAAAAACCGGTGTTCTTATTTCTTTGAAGCCATATCTATTGCATATTTCATTAAATTTTCTTTCTAAATATTGCCATTTATATATCTCTATTGGCATAATATCCTTTGTGCCTTTTGGGGCATTACTCAGCGCCATATTTCCTCCTTACGTTTAATCATTTCGTCTATTTTTTCAATATATAGTTTTAAATCAATCACATTTGCAACTCTTTCTAGCCTATTTTCTTTTTTGAAAAAAAACTTTGAAATTGCTCCTGCACCTAATGCGATTATAGATTGATTATCTGCCATTATTCTAATATTATATAAACATATTTTTTCATTTAATCCATACCCTATATTTTCTAAATTTCCTGACATATGTTTCTGTCTGTACAAATAATACGGATTATATTTATTCTTTTTCAAAAGATTCTCGCCCATAGAAAGCATTTGTACAACTAAATCTCCTCTTTCATAGTTTGCATTTTTATTTATCTTTATTAAATTTGACGCCTTTTTTACTGCTAAAGAATGTATTGTTATATTATCTGGCTTTAATTTTATTATTTCGCTTACTGTTTGTTGAAAAGATTTTAGATTTTCATCATCTAATCCTGCAATAATATCCATGTTAATTTCAAAGCATTTCATATCATTAGCCATTTTATATATTTTTTTTATATTCTCAAATGTCCCATTTCGTCCTATTTTATCCAGTGTAGACTGATGAATAGTCTGTGGGTTGATGCTAATTCTATTTACTTTATTTTCTTTTAAAATCAATAATTTGCTTTCTGTTATTGTATCAACTCTACCTGCCTCTACTGTAAATTCAAGGATTCTATTATCTGTTTTAGTATGAAAATTTTCATCGATAATGTCAAGCAGATGTTCTAGCTGGTCTTCACTAAGTGTTGTAGGTGTCCCTCCTCCTATGTAAACAGATTCAATATGTTGTCCCTTTTTCTTGAGGTTTTTTGACACATATTTGATTTCTTTTTCTAGTGCTAATAAATAATCATCGATATATTTTTTGTTTGGTGAATTTGATGCAAATGAACAATAGTGACATCTTGTAGGGCAAAATGGTATTCCTATATATATTGCAACAGCGTTTTCATTTGGAGGATTCACTTTTTTTTCTTGAAAGTTTGCAATCTCTAACGACAATTTTGCCTTTTCTTCAGAAACAAGGTAATCATTTAGTAATACTTTGAAAGTCTCATCGCCTTCTTTTTTTATTAATTCATTAACCAGCTTAATTGGTCTAATTCCAGTCATTATACCCCATGGAGGTTTGTATCCTGTTAATGCAGATAGTTCAAAGTATATTTCTCTTTTTATTTTATTTTTGTCAAAATCTTGTTTTTTAGATTTGCATATTTTATTTGAGGTCTCAGCATGATAATACAAATCTTGTTGAGGTATTTGTAAAATAGATACCTTATATTCGCCTTTCTTTAAGAATATTTTTACTAGTTCTTCATATTCATTTATTGTTTGAGGTCCTTGAATTATTTTTTCGTATAATATATCATCTGATATACTATTTTTCTCATTTTTCTTTATTGTCATACTAATAAAATCTAATATACAAAAGGATTATATTTTTTTTCATTTCCTACTGTAGATTCTTCCATGTGTCCTGGCAGTATTTTTGTTTCTTCTGGCAAAGTATATATTTTATTTTTGATACTATTTGCAATTTCATCAAAGGATCCTCCTGGAAAATCTGTTCTACCAATTGAATTAGCAAAAATTGTATCTCCAGAAAACAATACGTCTTCTACATATATAACAATTCCTCCTTTTGTATGGCCTGGTGTGGATAAAATTACAAGTTCCAATTCTCCACATTCTATTTTGTCTCCATCTACTACAAAAATATCCGGCTTTAAAGAAATATTTTCTCCAGTTACTGCTTTCGACATATTTTTGTTTGGATCAAGAAGTAAATCTGCTTCTTCTTTTGAGGCCACAAGTTTTGTGCTTGGAAATTCTTGTATGAATTTTTCAACTCCTCCTATGTGATCGCCATGTCCATGTGTAAGAATAATATAATTTAATTCAAGATTTTCTTCTTTAATTATTTCACTAATAAGTTTGCTATATCCACCTGGATCAACAATAAAAGCTTTTTTATTGATTTCATCATATACTAAATATGTGTTAACTTGGTAGCTTCCTGTATTTATTAATTTTATTATCATTTTTTTCCCTTTCTATATAACGACAAACCCTTAATTACTCGTTCTATAGACATCTATTATGCCTTCTACATTTCTCATTACTCTTAATACTTTATTCACTTCTTCTATATTTTCTATTGAAAGCATCAAATTAATATTCACTGTAGCATTTCTTTTATTCTTTCTTGCAACAACACCCTCAATACTTATATCCATAGTCTCACATACTTTTGATATGTCGCTAAATATTCCTTTTCTTTCTTCTGCTATTATATCGATATTTACGTTATATAGATTCCCTTCGTTTTTTTCCCATTCTACTTCTATCATTCTTTTCTTTTCATCAATAGGTAGATTTTTGATATTGTCACAGTCTATACGATGAACTGCAATTCCCCTACCTTTTGTAATAAACCCTATAATTTCATCACCTGGCACAGGGGCACAACATTTAGATACTTTTATTAATATATTACCCATTCCTGGAACAATTACACCATGATTATTCTTCCATTGTTTTAGGTGTGCTTTCTTTTCTTCAATTTGTTTTGGTATTATTTCATCTTCTTTTTCTTCTTGTATTTTTAAATCTTCAGAATATATTTTAATTAAGCTGTTTCCAATTTTGCTTATAAACGGCTTTGTTGCACCTAAATTCAAATAAAGCTCATCAGTGTTTGAAAATCCTTGTTCTTTTATAATTTTATGTAAATAGTTCCCTTTCAACAAATCTTTAGGGTCAAATCCCTTTCTTCTTATATATTTGTCAATGGCATCTTTACCCTTCGCAATATTATCAGTTTTATTTTCTTTTTTTAGATATTGCCGTATTTTACTTCTTGCACCACTGCTTTTTGCTATTTTCAACCAATCTATGCTTGGTCCTCCAGAGTTAGGGTTTGTTACAATTTCAATAATATTTCCATTTTTTAAAGTGTGGTCTATTGGAACCATTTTACCATTAACTTTTGCACCAACACACTTTGCACCAACATCAGTATGGACTTTGAATGCAAAATCAAGTGGAGTTGCACCTGCTGGAAGTTCCATTACATCTCCCTTTGGTGTGAAAACAAAAACTTGACTATCAAAAAGATCAACCTTAAGAGCTTCCATAAATTCATTAGGGTCATCCATCTCCTTTTGCCATTCAAGACTTTGCCTTAACCATGCAAGTTTTGCTTCTTCTTTGTCAATTTTATCTGCAGCTTTCCCCTCTTTATATTTCCAATGTGCAGCAATACCATATTCAGCAACTCTATTCATCTCATATGTTCTTATTTGAATTTCAAATGGTTTTCCGTTGGATCCTATTACTGTAGTATGCAAAGACTGATACATGTTTGGTTTTGGCATAGCAATATAATCTTTAAACCTCCCCGGAATAGGTGTCCATTTTCTATGTGCTATTCCCAAAACCGAATAACAATCATTAACAGAGTCCACAATTACTCTTACTCCTAAAAGGTCAAATATTTCATCAATATTTTTGTTTTGATATTTTTTCTTTTTATATATGCTGTAAAAGTGTTTTGACCTACCTGAAATATCATATTGTATTCCAAGTTCTTCGAGTGCTACTTCCATTGCAGAAATGATCATGTTTAAGTTTTCTTGTCTTTCTTCTTTTTTCTGCTCAATTTCTTTTGAAATTTCTTCGTATGTTTCTGGTTCTAATTGTATAAGCGCAATATCCTCTAGTTCAAATTTCAAGGAATACATACCTAGCCTACTTGCAAGTGGAGCATATATGTCTAAAGTTTCTTTACATTTCTCTTTTATCTTGTCATTATTTAAATAATTAATTGTTCTTAAATTATGCAATCTATCTGCAAGTTTAATAATTAGTACTCGAATATCTTTTGACATTGCCATAAACATTCTTCTCATATTTTCGGCTTGTCTTTCTTCTTTAGTATCAAATACTAAACTTCCTAATTTTGTAACACCATTTACCAATAGAGCCACATTAGCTCCAAAATCTTTTTCTAAGTCTTCTTCGGAATATTCAGTATCTTCAACTACATCATGCATTATTCCAGCAATAATTGTTTCTTCATCCATACCTAATTCTGCTAATATTACTGCAACTTCTATTGGATGTATTATATATGGATCTCCAGATCTTCTAAGTTGTCCAACATGACGTGAATATGCAATTTCAAACGCACGTGTAATTAAATCAAAATCGTAGTTTGAATTAATTGCAGTAATGCGTTCTATAAAATTTTCCTTCATACTTGCCAACTTTTCCATTAAAACCCTTTCATATATACAAATAATATTACATCCATTGTTAAATTTACATAAATATATTAGAAGTTTTATCTATTTTCTATATGTGCTTTTTCTCTTTTTTTGATCTTTTTTTTCGCGCGCTACAACAGCTTCATAATGAGTTTTCTTTGCAAATTTTGACAACTCATAATATAACGGGCTTGAAACAAATATCGAGGATAAGCAACCAACTAAAACCCCTACCATTAGTGGTAATGTAAACTCTCTGATAGCTGTAGATGTCATAAAGTATAAAGGAATCATTACAACTAAAGTAGTAAATGATGTCATGATAGACCGTCCTAATGTTTGAGTAATACTTGTATCAACTAATTCCTCTAGGTTGTTATTTTTTGAGTATCGCGTGTTTTCTCTAATTCTATCAAATGTTACAATAGTATCATTTATTGAGTATCCTACTACAGTTAATATACCTGCAATAAAAGGGTTGTTTATTGTCAGCTGGAAAACAGCATAAAACGCAATTACCAAAAGTACGTCATGAACTACGCCAATTAATGCTGCAGCTCCAAATTTCCATTCCCTAAATCTAAATCTGATATATACTAACATTCCAATTGCGGCAATCACAATTGCCAAAATAGCATTGTTTCTAAGTTCTTCTCCAACCGATGGACCAAACAGTGTTGAGCTCAACAAAGAATCTTCTTCTAATTGAAATTCATCAGTAATTATATTAATAAGTTCGACTCTTTCTTCATTTTCTAGTGCAGTTACAGTCTTAATAATTACTTCTTCTCTTTCCTCACCCGCATATACTATTTCAGCGTCAATGTTTTCACTTAATAAAACATTATCTATTTCTTCAATAGCAACTTGTTTCCCCATATCGAGATGAATCATTGTTCCACCTGTAAAATCTATACCATAATTAAATCCTCTTATACCTACGAATGCGATCCCAATTATTATAATTGCAATCGAAATCATATAGTATATTTTTCTATTCTTTATAAAGCGAAGAGGTTTTTTAATTGAAAATGTAGCAGTCCCATCAGGTTTGATACCATAGTATTTATTTTTAGAAAATTTTCTACTATTAGCAAAAATTCCTAAAAATACTTGCGTTACAAGTGCTGCTGTAACTATACTCGCAAAAATACCTATCATTAGAGTCCATGCAAAACCTTTAACGCTACTTGTACCAACTTGGTATAAAATCAAAGCAGCAATCAATGTTGTTACTTGAGCATCCAATACAGTTCTCATTGCCCTTTTAAACCCTGTTTCAGTCGCAACTCTAATGCTTCTACCATTTTCTATTTCTTCACGAATTCTTGCAAAAATAATTATATTCGCATCAACAGCCATACCTACAGAAAGAATAATTCCCGCAATACCTGGTAATGTAAGTACACTTCCCATAAATGCCATAGAGTACAAAATAATCAAAATATACAATGAAAGAGCTACACTTGCAGCTAGCCCCATAAGTCTATATGCAACAATCATGATAATAAAGATACATGCTATTCCAATTAAGCCTGCTAATACGCTTTTTTCAAAAGCATCGTATCCGATTTTGGCAGTTTGAATAGAAGACTCTATTTCTACCAGTTCTACAGGAAGAGATCCTCCCCTAATCAAGGCCGCTAAATTCACTGCTTCATCTTGAGTAAAGTTCCCTGTAATTTGGCAGCTTCCTCCTGAGATAATTTCATTTACTTCTGGAGCCGATACAATAGTGTCATCTAATAAAATTACAATTGACCTAGATGATACCCCCTCAATAAGTGACTCTACCGTTCCTGAAATTGCCATTGCAGTTGCACTTTCAAATGCATCTGCCCCAACTGAATCAAATTCTAAGTCTACAGCATATCCCCCTGTGTTAGGATCTTGAGATATTCCTGCATTCTCTACTGCACTTCCATCTAAAACAATCGTACCATCTGCTAATGCAAACTGTAATTGCGCTGTCTGTCCAATTGTTGCAATAGCTTCTTCTGCATTTTCAACTCCTGGAAGTTCAACTCTAATTCTATTTCCAGCTTCAACAGTTACTACAGGATTTGCCAAACCCATTTGGTCTACTCTGTTTTCCATTACAACCTTTGTTCTATCCATCAATTCTTTAAGCTCGTCACCCTCCAAGTCTGTTTGAGCTTCTAAAACCACATATACTCCACCTTTAATATCTAACCCTAGTTCTATCTTATCTTTTATAGGTTTAAAACTTTCCCCTATTCCAAATAATGCTACGTACCATCCTACAAAAATAACTATTATTAGTATTATTGCAATGAATATTCTTTTCTTATTGTTCATATTATTTCATCCTCAAAATATAAATTGTTCTTTTAGTATTATACGAATTACTATGTGCTTTGATTTATAATCTACCTTATATTCTACTATTTTTCTGGAAAATAAACAAGTAAATATGTTGGAAATTAAAATAAATAGCCTATATACAAAAAAATAAAAAAACAACAAATAATTGCGACATTATTTGTTGTTTCTATTTACGAAGTTAAAAGAATTACTCTGCATCTACATCTTTTTTAGAAGTTCTCTTTTTTGCAGGAGCTTCCTCTGCAGGCTCTTCTACATCTGCTTTAGGTGCAGCTTTTTTCATTTTTTTAGGTTTTGCTGCAACCGCCTCTTCGCTATCCTCTTCTACCACTTCTGTTACTTGTGGTCTAGCTGCTGGAGTAACAACTTTCGAAACAGCCCATCTCATCATTTCAAATTTCACTTTATCTGCGCCAACTTGAATTACTATAGACTCCTCTTTGACTTTAACAATTTTTCCACAAATTCCGCCGATAGTGATTATTTCATCTCCTACTGTTAAAGCGTTTCTCATTGTTTGTACTTGTTTTTCCCTCTTTTTTTGTGGCCTGATTAGCAAAAAATACATAACCAGGAAGATTAAAATCAGTGGTAAAAAAGTCATTATTTGATTCATAATATATTCCTCCTTATATTAAATAATTTTTCTCGAGTACTGGTGCCGGCAGTGGGGGTCGAACCCACACGGTGTTGCCACCACGGGATTTTGAATCCCGCACGTCTGCCAATTCCATCATGCCGGCATATACAATGGATATTATACTACTAAATAGAATAGATAGTCAATAATTTTGGCAAAAATACATAAAAAATAATCTTATGCAATATTTTATCTGAAAATATAAATAATTTTAAAATTAATTTCTAAACCTTGATATTAACGATAAAATCCTAATGAATAAAATGACTACAGTTGTAGCAAGTCCAAACGCGTATATCCATTCGAATTTTTTTTCAGTACGATTGTTAACTCCATATACAATATTGTCAAAATCTACTGCTAAGTTAAGCGTTGCTATAACAACAAACGCAATGGATATTAGTAGACCAAATACCGTATCTCCAAATAATAGATCTGATATAACAGGTGTAAAAAAAGAACTTGCAAATGTAACTAGGCCAATTAATATACTTGCAAAAAACAAAGTAGAAACCACTGTTCTGAATTTTCTTCCCACCTTGATTATTTTTGTTCCATATAGAATAAGCATAGCTATCACTACTGTAAATGTAACCCCTAATGCCAATGGAACAATTCCATAATACATCCTAGAATACTCATCACATAAATATCCAACGATATATCCTTGTGACAAAGTAAATATTGTTCCTGCAATTGGTGTTACTTCTGGTTTTCTGTAACATAAAATCGATGTTACAATAGCAATTGCTGCCGATCCCGCCATATAGAAAGCTTCTTGCCCCCATGGAATTGGAAACATAAAGTAAGCTGACACGCCAATTCCAGTACATAAGAAAAAGAAAATTAACTTTGCAGACACTCCTGCGTAAGTAGAAACAGAAGCTCCTTGACTTGCATTTCCAACAGTAATGTTCTTTATAAATGGATTATTTGTATTTGTTTGCATTTTTCATTCTCCTTCACAAAATTATACAACAATTCGAAATATCATATTTAATTATAACATTATACTTATTCAAATTAAATAGCAAGGCAAATAAATAAAAAAACATTTGTTTATAAATCACATATCAAATTCACTTAGGTGTGTCAAGTTATACTGTTTTGTACATATCAAAAATAATACTCACTTCCCATACACAAAAAAACATAGTATTATATTTATAAAGGAGATAATTATTATGAGTAAGAAATTTGAAATTAATGGCCTTTATAAGGTGAAGCCTCAAGAATACAATAGAACCCTTAACACATTATTTTCTGCATTTGAAAATTATCCCAAGGTGAACAACTTGTTTGTAAATAAAGAGAGAAGATTAGCCGCTTTGAAAGTCACTCTATCGTTATACTTGTGGGTATATATAGAAAATGGAAACACATATTCTTTAGACAACGAAATTAACGAAGCCATATGTTTGATGCTAATCAAAGACGAGAATTTTTGGAACAATCCGAACAATCTAAAGAACGCGTTAAAACAAGAAGCTTACTTAACAGCACTAAACAATTTAACAGAAGAAGAAATCCTTCTTAGAGAAGAAGCATTTGACGAGATAGAGTTTTTGGAATCTGAAATCAAACTTCCTATGCCACATATTTATGTTGATTTCTTTGGCGTACACCAACTTCACCAAGGGAAAGGGCATGGCTCGAAAATTATGAAAAAAGTATGCGAAGAAAGTGATTTAACAAAAATTCCGCTTGCATTATTCACAAATACAAAAGAAGATATTGATTTTTATACAAAACATGGTTTTGAATATTTTACCACTACCAAATCAAAGCATAATTGGTTTGAAAACACATATATGATTCGATTTCCAAAAAATACTTAAACTGATAATCGGAAAAATTGTAATTCCCTCATATACATGATATATCTAGTTGTGTCTATAAGTATTATTGTTAAAAACAAAAAAAGTCTAATGCACCTATTTGCTTAGACTTTTTTTCTTCGAAAATTTAAATTCTTATTTTTGTTATATTTTACAAATCATAATACATATCATATTCCATAGGTGTAGGCATATTATCATGAAGTTTTAAATCATTTCTTTTTCTTTCAATCCAAATTTTAATTAATCTTTCAGGAAAAACTCCGCCCTCTGTTAAGAATTCATAGTCATTTTCTAATGCTTCTAATGCTTCTTCAAGAGATGTAGGAAGTGATTTTATTTTTTTCTTTTCTTCTTCTGTCAATGTATACATATTTATATCATACGGTCCGTAACCTTCTTTAACAGGGTCAATTTTGTTTTTAATACCATCTATCCCTGCCATAAGTATTGATGCATATGCATAATAAGGATTACACGTTCCATCAACATTTCGCACTTCAAATCTTTTTTTATCCGGTGATTTTGCATACGCAGGAATTCTAATAACAGAACTTCTATTTGCAGTTGCAAAACCTATTGTAACTGGTGCTTCATACCCTGGTACAAGTCTTTTAAATGAATTTGTGCTAGGATTTGTAAACGCACATAATGCATGCATATGTTTTAATACTCCTCCGATAAACCATAGGGCTTCTTTGGAAAGCTGTGAGTATCCATCTTTATCGTAAAAGATAGGTTCTCCATTTTTAAACAAATGCATATGAACATGCATACCATTTCCCGCTTCTTGATATAGTGGTTTAGGCATAAATGTGGCTGTTCTTCCTTCTTGAATTGCTTGTCTCTTAATTATGTATTTCGAAAGCATAGTTTTATCTGCCATTTCAGTTAAACCGCCAAACTCTACTTCAATTTCCAATTGTCCTGGCCCTCCGACTTCATGATGATGATATTTAACTCCAACACCAAGTTCTTCCATAAGCATACAAACTCTACTCCTGTAATCGTATAGTACATCTTGTGGAGGCGCCATATGGTAGCCACCTTTATGTGCCATTTTATATCCTAAATTGGGAATATCACTTTTTCCTTTGTTCCATTCTGCCTCAACCGAATCCACCAAAAATCCTGATGAATTTGGAGCTGTTGAGTAGCTAACATGATCGAAAACATGAAACTCAAATTCTGGGCCAATTCTATATTCATCTGCTATCCCAGTTTCTTTTAAATATTCTTCCGCATGTTTCGATACATTCCTAGGGTCTTGATCAAAATCTGAATTTTTTCCAACAGAAATAACTTTTACATCCCCTATCATAAGTAATGTTTTGTTTTCCATAAATGGATCTATGCATGCAGATGTTATATCTGGTACAAAAACCATATCGCTTTTTTCTACAGGTGCAAAACCATAATTACTACCATCAAAGCCAATACCAAATTCAAAAACATCATCATCAAATCTTTCTACTGGAATAGTAAGGTGTCTCCATCTTCCATCAATATCAATCATCATAAAGTCAATCATTTTAATATGATTTTTCCCAATATAATTTTTTGCCTCCGCTACACTCGTAAACATTTTTTCCTCCTTAAGATTTTATATTATAAACTATTTTTATATTTTTTTTAGTATACTTTTTCCTGCACCAATTCCTGTTTCCCATGCAATTTGCAAGTTATATCCACCACTTGGACCTTGTAAGTTTAATATTTCTCCTACAAAATACAAATTATCAACAAGTTTTGATTCCATACTCTTCATCTCAATATCGTCCAATAGAACTCCACCCTTAGTAATTTGCGCCTCTTTCCATCCTTTAAGCCCTTTGATTGAAAGTGTAAAGTTTTTCAATTCATTTGCGACTTTCTCAATCTCATTTTGTGTTACTATATTTGCTGGTTTATTATAATCAATTTCACTTCTATCGAAAATTTTAACTGCAATGTTTTCATTTACAACAGATAAAAGTAGGTGTCTTGCCATTAAATTGTTTATGTTCTTTTTTTCAGATAGGATTTTTTCAACCTGCGAACTTGTTAAGTTGGGCAAAAAATCAATTTTAAGAGTATATAATGTTGTATCTTTTTCTATAAATTGGCTACAATTTAACGATACGATTCCTGAAATGCCATACTCCATAAATTGAACCTGCCCGTATTCCTCATGTATTGTTTCTTCATTTTTACATACTTTCAACAAGCAATTAGATCTAACTCCCTTTATACTTCCTAGTTCTTCTAACGACTCTATTGGCGTTAATGCAGGTGCGAGAGAAGTTATTGCGTGTCCAAATTCTTTTGCAAATATATATCCATCCCCTGTAGTTCCATATATTGGGGACGCTTTCCCTCCTGTAGCAATTACTAGGTTGTTTCCTTTTAATTGTTTATATATATTAGTAGTTGAGTCCAAATATTCTACAATAAACTCTCCATTGGTTTTCTTTACATTCGTAACTTTTGAATCTAAAGCAATTTTTACATTCTTATTATTTAGTTGCTGTCTAAAGACTTCAACCACATCTTTTGCTTGCTCAGAATATGGATAAATTCTTCCTTCATCTTTTTCCTTTGTTAGTAATCCAATTGAGTTGAAAAATGCAAGCGTACTGTTAGCACTCGAACATTTCATGTTTGTCAAATTACATTTTCCATTACCCGTTGCATACAATTTTTTTCCCAATACTTTGTTTTTATCAATTAAAGCAATTTTAGCGATTTTTTTTTCGCGTAATATCGAAACAGCTGTAGTTAAACCTGCTGCACCAGCCCCTATAATTATTACATCAAATGTTTCTTCAACTTTATGAGTAATCATCGATTAATTTTCTTTTCGTATGAGGACTATTTATTCCAAGTTCAACAGCAGCTATTCCTTGTACTATCATAAACATCCCAATTATTTCCATAGACGAAAGAAGACCCATTGAAGGGTTGAAAAATGCTAAAGATCCTACGAACACCAGAAGTATTCCAATTCCCATTGTTGCCGCAAAATTCACTTTTTTAACTTCTATATTTATTCCTGTTGCAGCTACAATCCTCAGAATACCAGAATATATTACCCATACTCCCAACACATATGGTATTACAATTTCTGCGTTAATTAAATTTCCTAAAATTAGTGAACCTAAGAAAATACCCATTATTCCATCAACCAAAACCCATGTGTGTTTTCCTTTTGTTCGTCTTTTTCTGCCCATAAAATATCCTGTGAACATTATTACACCTAAAAAGACTAAAGTTGATCCAATTACAAATGCAATAGATGCAAAAGTTCCCCCAGTATTTGCAATTGCAAATATACCAGATAATATTACCAGCATTCCTGTAAATAACGTGATTATTCCCATATATACCTCCTAGCTCCCCTCAGGTGGAACAAATGTAATTTCTGCCTTTCCATCTATTTTTTGCACAAACGCTTCAACTAGACCTTCTTCTCTACTTACTTTTCCAGATGTTCCCATAATTACGTGTTTTATCTTATTTTTTCCAACCAAATTAACCAATGTTTCCATTACATTATTGGCTCTGATTACAGTTAAATTAGCCCCTATTTCTTGGGCTCTTTCATACAAATAATCCAATGCTTCTACTTCAGACTCACTGTTTAAAAACGTGCTTTTTTTTGACGCAACATGAATTATATACAATTCCGACTTATTAGAAGTTAATAATTTTTGTCCTTCTCTTATTAACCTATCGCATGATTTTTGTTGAGTAACACATACCATTACATTCAATTCTTTATTCCTCCATATTAGCCATACAAAGTATATTATACCTCAAAATCGATATCGTTTCTACTAATATACATAAATAATATTTAATGAAAATCTATTTCGATAATATATCAATTATTGATAACTTTTCTAAATCTGCTTGTTTTTTTATTTGGGAAGCTTCTTCCAGGGGAATATGTATTATTTCACTTCCATTAATTCCTACAGCTGATGATTTTTCTTGGTTTTGAATAAGTTTAATTGCTTTTACTGCCATTAGGCTTGCTCTTATTCTATCCATTGCAGTTGGAGAACCTCCACGTTGTAAATATGACAAAACAACTATATTTGTTTTTTGTCCAATATTATTCATTATACAATTAGAAATAAATTGATTTTCCAAGTCAACACCCTCAGCTTTTATAATTATATTATGTGTTTTTCCTCGTTGTTTTCCCTCATATAGCTTTTTACAAACGTCATCCATACATACATTAACTTCAGGAATCATTATATAGTCAGCACCTCCCGCAATTCCAGCATATAATGCAATATCTCCACAATGCCTTCCCATAACTTCTATCAAAGTTGCTCTTCCATGAGAAGAGGCCGTGTCTCTTATATTTGATATTCCTGATAGGACAGTATTAACTGCCGTATCAAATCCTATAGTATAATCTGTATATCCCATATCATTATCTATCGTACCTGGAAGAACAATGCAATGAACATCTTTTTTTGACAATGCCAAAGCTCCTTTCAAAGAGCCTTCCCCTCCAATAATAACTAGAGAATCTATACTATGTATTTTTAGATTATTAAGCGCAGTGTCAAAACCTTCTTTGGTCATAAACCTTTCGCTCCTCGACGTTTTTAATATTGTTCCTCCTTTATGCAATATATCTCCTACTGATCTCAAGTCCATATTTACAATATCGCCATCAATTAAACCCTCATAGCCTCTTTTTATTCCTACAACATTAAATCCTGAAAAGTACCCAGCACGAACTAAAGCACGTATTGCAGCATTCATGCCTGGAGCATCTCCACCACTTGCCAATATCCCTATCTTTTTCATAACTTATACTCCTGTATTTTTATTTATAATCCATTTTTACATTTTCGTTTCCTAAAAACATTTTAATTTCTTCTAGAAATTTTGGGCTTAAATTTACTTTCAATTCTTCCGTAACCTTAATCATTTTGCCATCATTCAAATAAATCAAAACATCGTTTTCACCTTTGTACTTCTTTAGTATTTCTTTCAATTCATTTAACATACTCGATTCTAATAAGCGAACTTTTAATATTCTCGAGTGTTTATCTGCAATATTTATAGCGTCTTCTAATTTGTAAATTTCATTTGCAATTATTTTCGTATTCTCATCATCTCTAATACTTAATGTACCATTTATAACAATTATTTTCTCTTTTTCAAGCAGGTTTCGGTATTTTTCGTATGTTCTATTAAATACAATTATTTCCATTATTCCTGTGAAATCTTCAAGATCTACATATGCCATCATTACATTTTTTTTCGTCAAAAATGAATGTACATTATTTATTATTCCAACAACTACTATTTTTTGCCCATCAGTAAATCTTATTTCTTTTTCTTGAATTCCATTTTCTGTCTCTTCATCTGTATCCTCTTGTAATATATCTTCAGATTTGAGAGTGGCCAACTTAATTATTTCATTTTTATATTTATCTAAAGGATGTGAGGAAATATATATCCCCGTCATTTCTTTTTCCATACTGCACAATATCTCTTGTGAAAAAGGTGCTACTTCCACCATATCATCATTTGATGTCATTTTTTTTGTGGCTTCTTCGTTTATTTCAAAAAGAAATATCTGGTCATTCATCAATTTCTTTTTTTTGCTTTGAACTGATTTGAATATTTTTTCGTAACTAGCAATACTTTGCGCCCTATTTAGGTTTAATTCATCAGTAGCTCCTGCTTTTATAAGGTTTTCAATTGCTTTTTTTGTCACTTTTTCTGTGTCAATTTTTTCAATAAAATCTTCTAAATCATTAAACTTTACGTTGTTATTTCTACTTTCTATGAGAGATTCCAAAACACTTTCCCCAATACCTTTTATGCCAAGTAAACCAAATCTAATACATTTTTCTTCAACAGTAAATTTTAGTTCACTATAATTTACACTAGGTGGCAAAATATTAATTCCCATATCTTTTGCATTTCTAATATATTTTGCAATTTGTTCAGGCCTTCCAATAACACTTGTCATCACACCTGCCAAAAACTCGAGTGGATAATATGTTTTTAAATATGCAGTATGATATCCTATTAATGCATACGCTGCGGCATGTGATTTGTTAAATGCATATTCCGCAAATGAAATCATGCTATTGAAGATTTCTTCTGCTACATCTTCGGGTACTCCTTTTTTTATTGCTCCTTCTATTTTTTCTTCATCATTTCCATATATAAAGTTATTTTTTTCCTTTAGCATTACATCCATTTTTTTCTTGCTCATAGCCCTTCTTACCAAATCAGATCTGCCATAAGAATATCCTGCTAAATCTCTTACAATTTGCATTACTTGTTCTTGATATACAAGACATCCATACGTGACAGATAAAATTGGCCTAAGACTTTCATGCAAATATTTAATGCTCTCAGGACTTCTCTTATTTTCAATATATGTGGATATAGAATCCATTGGACCTGGTCTATATAAAGATATTCCCGCAATAATGTCTTCCATACAATCGGGCTTTAGATTTTTCATAAATTGAGTCATACCTTCACTCTCAAGTTGGAAAATTCCTTGTGTATTTCCATCTGAAATTGTTTTAAATACTTTAGGATCATCAAGATTAATTTTATCAAGTTCTGTAATTTTATTATGTTTTTTTTCAATCAAATCTAATGTGTCTCTTATTATTGTAAGATTTCTAAGCCCTAAAAAATCCATTTTAACCAAACCAAGCGCCTCAATGTTACTCATTGAAAGTTGTGTAGAGATTCCTTTTTCTCCCACACATAAAGGAACATATTCGTCAATGTTTTCCTTTGCAATTACCACTCCTGCTGCATGTGTTGATGCATGCCTTGGTACGCCTTCCAAGGATCTGGCTAAATCAATAACTTTTCTAGCTTTATCATCATATTCATATTTGTTTTTAAATTCTGGGCTGATATTTAAAGCTGTGTCTATTGTTATATTCAAAGAATTCGGTATTGTCTTTGCAAGTTTATCTGCGTCTTTATACTCCATTTTCAGAACTCTTGCAACATCTCTTATGCCTGCTTTTGCTTTCATTGTTCCAAATGTAATTATTTGCGAAACTTTTTCTTTCCCGTATTTTTCCACCACATAATCTATCACCTCTTGTCTTCTTTCATAACAAAAGTCAATATCTATATCTGGCATACTAATTCTTTCAGGATTTAAAAATCTTTCAAAAATCAAATCATATTTTAATGGATCTATGTCTGTAATTTTCAATACGTATGCAACAATGCTTCCTGCGGCTGATCCTCTCCCTGGGCCTACCATTATCCCATTTTTTTTTGCATAGTCAATGAAATCCCACACAACTAGAAAATACTCTACGTATCCCATATCTTCTATCACAGATAATTCATACTCTAACCTCTTATTTATTGTCTCTTTTTTTTCTTTCGAAACATTTTCGATTGAAAAATATCTGTTTTCAAGTCCTTTATTGCATAATTCTCTTAAATACTCTATATTTGACATTTCATTTGGACTTGTATACCCTGGCAGTTTAAACTTCCCGAATTCTAAATCAATGTTACATCTTTTAGCAATTTCGGCTGTATTGTTACATGCTTCTGGGAAATTTGCGAAAATACTTCTCATTTCCTTTTCTGATTTTAAATAAAACTCATCATTTGGAAATTTCATTCTATCTATATCATCGATTAATTTACCTGTTTGAATGCAAAGCAAAATATCTTGAGCTTCTGAATCACTCTTATTTACATAATGGACATCATTTGTAGCAACCAATCCTACTCCTAATTCTTTACTTAATTTTACTAATTGAGGATTCGTCTCGATTTGTTCTTCCAGTCCATGATCTTGTAATTCTATAAAAAAATTATCCTTTCCAAAAATATTTATCATATCAAGAGCTGAGGTCTTTGCCCCTTCATAGTCGCCTTTTAATATTTTTTTAGGAATTTCGCCTGCAATACAAGCAGAGAGTGCAATTATGCCCTCTCCGTATTCTTTAAGCAATTCTTTATCCACTCTAGGTTTATAGTAAAAACCCTCTATAAATGCTTTAGAAACAATTTTAATAAGATTTTTATATCCCTCATTGTTTTTTGCGATCAAAACAAGATGACTTAGTTCTTTTTCTGTTGTATAATCTTTTGAATGCCTACTATTTGCTGCCATATATATTTCGCATCCTAAAATAGGTTTTATCCCTTGCTTTTGACATTCCAAATAGAACTCAACAATTCCATACATTGTTCCATGGTCAGTTATCGCAAGTGAATCCATTCCTAATTCTTTAGCCTTTGCAACAATATCTTTAATTCTTGCAGCCCCATCTAACAAGCTATATTCTGTATGATTATGCAAATGAACAAATCCCATTAGAGTCCTTCTTTCTTTTTCGCCAGTTCAGATATCTCAAAATATTTTGAGATTATATATTCATATCCTTCTCTTTTATGTGGAATCAAACAATTACTACAATCCTTAACTCCATTCTCAAGAAAAGCAAAGTCGCCTCCACATCTTTCTGCAAGAGAATATAAGGGACAATAACAAAAGAGGCAATTAAAATCGTCCTTCCACGAAACATCATGGCAAGGAAAATATTCACATTTTGCATGCGAAAAGAATTTAAAGTTTTTTTCATTTTCCCCTAACACATCTTTAATCATTTTTTGGATTTTCTTCTTTCATTAAATACCGCGAAACCCCAGTATGCTATTGTTAATATAATAAACAATACAATAGTCTCCATTGTGCCAGTCATCCCTACAACAACTCTAGCAACAAAAACTCCTCCAAACAAAAATATCCAATACGAAATCATTTTCCCTAATAGTGAATTACCCATTTCTTACCTCCAAATAAATGCATTATTATTAAAATATAATATCTATAAAATATAACATGTTTTATAAACTCCAATCTATATCAATACCTTGTTCAGCAAGGAAAGATTGTGCTCTCGAAAAATATTTCCCTTCAAAAAATCCATTATGAACAGATAAGGGACTAGGATGTGCTCCTTTAATTATAAGGTGATTTTTATTTATAATCAGTTTTTCTTTTTCTTTTGCTTTATTTCCCCACAAAATAAAAACAACTGGTTCATTTTTTTCACTTATTTTTTCTATTACGTAATCAGTGAATATTTCCCACCCTTTGTTTCTGTGTGAATTTGCTTTACCACTTTCAACTGTTAAGCATGAATTAAGTAAAAACACACCCTGTTTCGCCCATCTTTCTAGAGTTCCATGGGTAGGAGATTCTATATTCATATCATTTTTTAGTTCTTTAAATATGTTGACAAGTGATGGTGGTTTTTTCATTCCTATTTTGACTGAAAAACTCAATCCATGTGCTTGTCCAGGTTTATGATAAGGATCTTGTCCAATAATAACCACTTTAATATTTTCGTAGCTAGTATACTTAAACGCATTGAATATATCATTCCTACATGGGTATATAGTTTTTTGCTCATATTCTTTTTTTAAAAATTCTATTAATTTTTGGTAATATTCTTTTTTAAATTCTTCCTTAAGAATTAAATCCCAATCATTACAGAATTCATTCATCAGTCTCTCCTATTATAACATATTAAAATTATTTGTTTCTACTTCATCATTTGTTCATTGCATTATCATATCTAAATGTTACAAATATACTACAAAAAGTATACGTATGGTGTTAAAGTTTCTATAACACAAAATAAAATTTATTTATATTGAAATATAAATAATCCCAAACATTTTTTGCATACCAGCAACATGCTTATATTTCCATATATTTTACAACAATATAGTTAATGCTCCTTGATGGTAAATTCAACTGTAAAGTATCTTCTTCTTCAGATTTAAAAAAGAGTTTAAGAATAGGTTCTGTACTTTTGTTTATATCTTCAGTAGAAACATATTGTTCATTTATTAACTCTGTTGCTGTAAAAGGTTCTTCATTGAGAATATAGTGATACACAATTGCTTTTTTTTCCCTCAAAGCATTTATCCGAAAAATTTCAGAAGCTATTTTTTCAGGATTTGAAACAATAATACGTTGATAGCAAGCGTCTTCACATATAATTCCATGCTCAATTGAACATTTTTTTTCAGGAAGAGATAACAACCATACGAAAAAATAATATAATATTGTCTTTATTCCATTATTATAAAACAACCCATAATTTTCCACTGTACTAAACAACGAAACTTCATCAATGTTATAAATATTATCAAAGATTTCTTCAACTGGAAAATAATTTAATTCTTCTATTGTGAAATCCTTTTCATCGGAAATCTTTATTTGAGGCAACGAAAAAATATATTTTTTAAATATATTTGATGCGTTCTCTATTGAATTGAAAAGTATTGTAAATTCTTCGCAAAATAAATCAGAAGACTGCAGAATTAATGAAGGCATGATTTTCATGTTTTCAAATGACAATTCATCCATTTTAATTTTGTTATTTATATAATCATTTGCTTTATTCGCAAAGATTATCATATTGTTTATTTTGTGGCATATTTCATCATATTCTAAAATAAAATAGTCATTATCCCAGCTTGTATTGGTCCAATTCGAGTATTTTTCACGAAATTCACGCACATCAATATCGCAATATTTTTTAAATCCTTTCAAAAAAAATCTACTATGCGAAAAACCACATTCCATCGAAATCTTTTCAATAGAATCAGAGGATTCTAAAATATATGAAACAGATTTCTCTACCCTAGCCATTGTTACAAAATCCTGAAAACTCAACCCTGTGTATTTTGAAAACAAATGCGATAGATGGTCTCGACTAATATTATATTCTTCTGCAATATTTTTCAAATATATTTTTTTATTATAATAATGATAAATATATGAAATAATCTTGTTTATTATTTCTTCTTGACTATTATTATTAAAAGATTTATGAACAAAAGTATTACTTGCATTAATATATACCGATCTAAAATTAATGTGTAACATATCAATTAGTTCAGTAAGTTCTGTCAAAAGTGTGCTATTTTTTTCAAAATAATCAGCTGCAACTTTAGCTATTGATGCATTTAACATTGCTTTTGTCTCTTGCTCATGAATATTTTCATCAGAAATATTAATTGAAATTGTTTCATAAATGAAACCTGGATATAATTTTTCTGCAAATTCACTTGAAATTGAGATCACTAGAACTTGATTATCACTTATACTTTTCATTCCATGTACGTCTTCATGATGTATATATCGACTATCTCCTCTTTTTAAATTATAATTTTTATATGCCACAAATAAATCTATTTCTCCTTCGAGAACTAAAATGATTTGTATGCATTCATGTTTATGTAGAGGAATTTCTCTCACATTCATTATTTCTGCTTTTACAACCGAATTATCAAAATTTATCGTTGTTTTCATATTTATCTCCAAAAAAATATTTGTTTCAAAAATATTTTAGAACATATTTAATCTCAACATTATACAATTTATTAAATTATATCATACAAAAACTGGTTTTTTTATGCATATGTTCTAATATTTCGAAAATATCAGCTATATAATACTAAAGATAAGACTGGATTATTATATTGTGATATATATAATTTTAATAACACTTAGAGAATTATAACATTTATTTTCTTTATTCAAAATTATCAGAGAGGAATAATATATGTCTATATACAAGGAAGTCGTCAAGCTCTATTACAACGCTACTATATACACAGTTGAAGAGGAAATGCCATATGCAGACGCTATGGCAATAGAAGGAAAACATATTATTTCTATTGGTTCTTACGATTTTGTACGAGAAAAAATCAAAGAAAAAAAGTTCGAAGAATTTAATCTTGATGGGAATTTTGTAATGCCTGGATTTGTAGAGTCGCATGCTCACCCTTCCTTGGCTGGCCCTGAAATGCTATATCAAATTGATCTTAGTGATTGTTTCACAAAAGAAAATTACTTAATTAAGATTAAAGAGTTTTATCAAAACAACCCTGACATATCTATTATACGAGGGGTTGGTTGGATTAACCCAGCATTTGAAAAAAATGGTCCTAAAAAAGAATGGCTTGATGAAATATCAAATAATATTCCCATAATACTTACATCTGGCGACCATCATTCTCTTTGGGTCAATTCTAAAGCTTTACAACTCGCAAATGTCGATTTTACAACAGAAGATATCCCGGGCGGTGTAATTGAAAGAAACACATCAACAATGGAACCTTCTGGAACTCTTCGCGAAGAAGCTCAATCGCTAATAACAAATAAATTTTCCGATTACAGCATTGAAGAGTATGAAAAAGCATGGCTATATTATCAAAATGCTATGGCGAAATTTGGCATAACAATGGTTCATGATGCATGGTTAAACTTGCTATCAAACTCACATAAAGCTGTATATAACTTAGCAAAAGAAAACAGACTTCTTTTTAAAGTCTCTGCGTCAATATACACATATGCAAATAACCCATCTTATATTGACTCCATAATCAAAGAAGGTAAAAATTTTAATATTAATTCATTCACGGTAAATCATGCTAAATTTTTTCTTGACGGAGTTATTGAAGGTGGTACTGCTTGTTTAAAATCCCCTTACTCCAATAACAAAGAAAAATATGGTGAGAAACTTTGGGAAGATACAAACCTATTAACAGCTCTTTTAAAATTAGACAATGCTGACTTCTGGCCACATTTTCATATTATAGGTGATGCTGTAATGACACAAGCATTAGATATTTTAGAAAAGGTAATAAATATTAATGGAATAAAGGATCGGAGAATTATAGGAGCACATGCTCAGATTGTAGATGAAACTGATAAAAAAAGAATAGGAAATGTAGGAATGACAATATCTGCTAATCCTTATTGGTTCATAAAAGACAAAGGTTATTATTATGAAATAGAAGAACCCTCATTAGGAACAGAACGAGCATCTAACGAATATCCAATGAAAAGCCTAATTAACGAAGGAATAATTGTTGCTTCTGCAAGCGACTTTAGTGTAACACCTAATCCAAACCCATTAAAAGGAATTATGACTGGAGTTTTAAGATGTTTGCCCAATGAGAGAGATAAACCAGATAGAATATTAGGGGTGAATGAGCGTGCCACTGTGCCAGAGATGATAAAATCCTTCACATTAAATGGTGCATACACTATGAATAAAGAAAAAGAAACTGGATCTCTTAAAGTTGGAAAGTATGCAGACTTTATAGTTATTAATAAAAACATACTTGAAATACCAGTGCACGAGATTGTTTCTGCAAAAGTAATAAAAGTTTTTTCAGAAGGAACTCTTATATATGAAGCAAAGTAACCTGTACCACATCATATCAAAATATATTCATTAAATTTGTTCTGAATATTAGATAATTACAAATACATATTATGAATTTTCAAAGGATTATAGGTCGCCTTTATTACCTAAATTTTATGAGAAGGAGGTTTCTATAAATTATTTTCAAAAAAAATATTCAAAAGGAGGATTAAGATGGAATATGGGATTTTAGGGCTTATACCAATAACAGTAATGCTTATACTAGCAATCTGGACAAAACGTACAGCTTCCGCATTACTAGTAGGAATATTAATATCTTGGATAATAATGTCGGGATCGGATTTTTTAATGTCAACAATCGGTTTAGCGTATGAGGTGGGAACACACATTGACACAGTTTGGTTATTCTTTATTATGGGTATGTTATTCATGCTTATGGGGATGCTGGAAAAAATCGGTTCCACTAAAGCTTTCTTGAAAATAGTTCAAAAGAAAGCAACCACATCAAAAAGAACATTAATGTGGTCTTGGGTTGTTGCTATAGTGTTGTTCATAGATGAAACGTTAAGTATGGCAGTTTTAGGTACTCTTTCTCCAATCTATGACAAACATAAAATACCTAGAGCTTCTTTAGCGTATATCGGTGACTCTACAGCAGCGCCGTTTGCAACTTTACTACCATTTAATGCTTGGGGACTGTTTTATATTGGTGTTTTCGCTGGATATGATCAAATTTTAGCTTTAGGAAAAGACCCTTACGATTTTTATGTTAGCTTGCTGCCATTTATGTTCTATGCTTGGATTGCAATACTGATTGCCTTTCTTTTTGGTTTAGGAGTAATCCCACCTTTAGGTGCAATGAAAAAAGCATACAAACGTGCTGAAGAAACAGGTGAATTATATTCAGAAGAAAGTAAAAAATTCAACAAACCTGTTGAAGAAGAAATAGCATCACTAGAAGCAGATGCTCAAAAACCAATGGAGAAAGATGCCTGGATAAGGCTTGGAATATTTGTTATCACAATACTTGTATTAACAATAGGTGTAATAATTACAAAAGATGCAGTATTCATCTTATCAATATGCTTACCATTATTGTTCATATTATCAATGATTACACGTATTGCCACCTGGAAAACCCTCACAGATGCTGCAATGAGCGGATTAGGAAATGCTTTACCTGTACTAATAATTATATTCTGTGCATATATGACACGAGACAGTTTAGTTGCAATGGGATTACCTGAATGGGTAGTTTCTGTTACAGAACCATATATTAGCCCAGCATTATTGCCTTTCTTTGCATTTATCCTATGTTGTTTGCTAACATTTACAACTGGTTCTAACTGGGGAATTACAGCTGTATTCGCTGCAATTGGAGTTCCTTTATGTTTCGCGATTGGAGCTGACCCTGTTTTGACATGTGCTGCAATTGTATCAGGAGCAACATTTGGAGGGCATATATGTTTCTATGCTGACTTTACAGTACAAGCCTCATATTTGACTAAAATAGACAATATGGAGCACGCCCTAACTCAGTTACCATATGGATTAATTGGTGGTGGGATATCTTCAATAGGATTTTTAGTTGCAGGGCTTATTGTAGGCTAGCGAATAAATTACAACTTGTTTTAAAGGTGGTTGAAAAAGTCAATCACCTTTTTATGCTTTAGGAGGACCTATATATGAAAGTATTAGTTATGGGTGCAGGAGGACAAGGCGCTCCA
>CAYJEX010000006.1:0-74971 GCA_964369465.1 uncultured Oscillospiraceae bacterium | reverse complement strand
ACATACACGAGCAAACACTGAAGAGTAATAACGCAGTAGTAGGTAAAAAAGACAAAAAAAGAATACGCAGGATTTTTTGCCTAATACAAGGCGTGCGATGAAGTGTGAAGCGACGTGTATATAGACATACACGAGCAAACACTGAAGAGTAATAACGCAGTAGTAGGTAAAAAAGACAAGTATAGGGCGACATAGCCAAGTGGTAAGGCAGAGGTCTGCAAAACCTTTATTCCCCGGTTCAAATCCGGGTGTCGCCTCCAAGGGAGTAGTGAGTAATTGATACAATTATTCGCTACTTTTTTATTGGTTGAAATTAAAAGATTCGAAAGTATTGAGTATGAAATTTAGCTTCTAAAGAAATGAGAAAATCATGACTTTATAGTTTTTATAGTTTTTGGATTTGCACATTTTAATTATTTGTAGCTGGAATAGAGTAGTATGCACACAAATAGTTAAAAGATGTAGGAAGTGCACAATACAGTAGAATTAAGAAATAAAGCAGAACGGAGAGAAGTGCTTATTTTAATTTGAAAAACAATACTTTGTGTGAAATTCAGGGGGTTGCGAATTTTTCTTGCAGGGGATATAATTGTGCTAAGAAGTGCCTAAATGAATTATAGCTATTACACTGAAATTAGTTTAAAATCTTAATTTTATAATTAAACTACAAAAATCAGTTTAAAAATATATTTACACTTGAACTTTATAAGATAGTTATAATGTGAAGATATATATTAAGTAGCAGGGATAATGGTTATAATGATTTTGAAAAAGCTTATTATATGTAAAACCCTTAATTTCAAAATCAGTAATCTGAAGCTTATAGTTTAAAGAAAGGTAGGAATTAAGAATGATTTTTTCTGAAAATGATTCTATAGAGAAACTCAATTTATCTACACGAGCAAATAATGTGCTAAAAAATAACAATATACTTACAATCCAATCTTTTACTAAATTTCCGAGGGAAGATTTTATATCTATGAGAAATCTCGGTGCCAAAACATTAATGGAAATTCTTGAATGTTTAAAGTTGATAAATGAAGAGGAATATAAGATTGTTGATGCAACTGAACTTCCACAGTCCAAGAAGAAAGAATTTGTAAACTTTGATGGAGTTAAATATATAGATGTGAATGTAAAAGATATGGACTTAAGTGTTAGGTCATTCAACTGTTTGATAAAAGCAAAGTATTTTTGGTTTTCTGAAATTGCATCTTTAAAAAAAGATGATTTGCGGCTTATAAGAAATATGGGCGAAAAAAGTATAGATGAAATTATTCATATTGTAGGCTCTTTCAGCTTAGAGAAATCTGAGAAAAAGAATAAAGAGGGAGAGGATTCTGAAATATTATGTAATTTAGTATTTAAAAATTTAAGTGAATTTATGACTATCAATGGAAGCGAACATTACAAAAATATTATAGATATTTGCCTGTCATATGCCAATTTTAACTCTATTGATTTAAATAAAAGTTTGGCAGATGTTGCTCTACTACATAAACTCTATTCTAATGATTATATAAAAAAAGAATACACTGCATATATCTTGGAGGTTATACAGGGTTATATATATGGGTGTAATAATAGTGAAATTCTAAAAATGACACCTGATATATTGAAGGATAAAAACTTTGTAAATAGTTCTATTAAACACCTGATAAACGAAGGCAAAGTTAAATGTATAGATGATAACATATATATGGCAGTTAGAGATTCCTTTGTGGATGGACTTAAAAATATACTGAAAGAAAAAGAATATGATGTTTTTATAAAAAGAACACAAAATTTAACTTTAGAGCAAATAGCTTTGGAAATGGGAGTAACAAGAGAAAGAGTTCGACAAATCGAATCTAAAGCTATTGATAGAATGAATAAATGCAAAAAAGTATTTAAAGAAGATGTCTATAAAAATATATTTAATATGTATGAAATTACAGAGAAAGAGTTTAATATAGCATTTAAAGACATACAAACATATTATTATTTGATAACAAGATATGGCCAAACAAAGGAAAAGAAAAAAAAAATAAAAAGTCCTTTGATTAAAGCTTTATCTGACGATAGTATACCCGAAAAAATGAGAAAAAGCATAGAAAAGGCAGTATATAGAAATCATATTAAGATAGGGACTGAATATATCCCATGTACTAGACCAGAAATAACAAACTATGTTCTTAAAACCTTTGCCACTAATGATTTGAGCTTTGAAGATTTTACAACATTATATTTAACTATAATTGAAGATATCGGGAAAAAGGATGATAGAAAATTATCTGTCATGGATAGAGGATATGAAAATAGACTTGCAGCAAGCGATACAGTTTTGTGGAAGCAAGGCAAAAGATTGCGATACTATAATATGAAATCTTATGATTTTGATAATCTATTTGAAACCTTAAAATTAGAACAGTATGGCAATGTGGAGTACTCTACTCGTAAGTTTTTTGACCAATATCCCGAGGTGATGAAAGATTATGATATACGAGATGAGTATGAATTACATAATCTCTTGAAAAAATTATGCGTAGATAGGGATATCAAGGATATAAATTTTGCTAGAATGCCAAATATTGAATTTGGCCAAATAGATAGAAATGAGCAAGTGCGGAACCTTTTGTTAGCGTTAGCACCTATTTCAAACACAGATTTTGCTAAAGCATATGAAAATGAATATGGTGTAAACTCAGCTACAGTGTTGGCAAATTATATGAAAGAATTTGATAAATATTTTCACGATGGAATTTATAAAATTGATGCACCAATGCTTCCCAATGAGGTTGCTGAATGCATGAAAGAGTCGTTGTGCAATGATTTTTATTTATTAGATATCGTAAAAAATATATTTAATTTACTGTTTCCAACAATGGATAGTTCTCTTATTAATCCTTTTTCAATAAAGGCTTTGGGGTTTAAGGTATATTCATCTTATATAATTAATGATAGATTTTCATCAGCCACAGAATTTTTTGATGAAATTTTGCTAAAAAATCAAGTCGTGAATTTGAATGATATTTCACCTGACATACGAAATTTGCAGCAATTTTCAGTACAATTGTACAAATTGAAATCAGACTATAGTATTATAGAATTTATGCCAAATAGATATATCACTTATGAGCATTTAGCAAAAAATGGTGTGACAATAGATAAAATATTAGAATTTAATGAAAGTGTATATAACTTTGCTGGACAAAACAAGTATTTTACTATGCACTCGTTAATCGGAGATGGATTCTCAAGTGAATTAGATGAATATGGATTTGAGAATTGTTTTTATTCATCTTTACTTGTAGAGCAAAAAAAACGCATATCATACTCGAAAATCGGAAACAATAAACTATTTATCTTAGGAGAGACTAGAGTATTATTTGAAGAGTTTATCGAAAATATTATTTTTAGTCAACCTAATTTATCGATGGATATATATGATTTGAATGAGTTACTGTCATCTTATTACAACATCAATGTATCGATATATAAGTTAATAGAAACAACTAAGAGTACAAGTATGTATTATGATGCTATTTCAGAAAAAATTTATGCTGAATATGATATTTATTATGAGGAGATTTAATTATGAATTTATTAAAAGAGGGGATTGAATTAAAAACAGTTATTCCAACGGATTCAAAGCAACGCTTGACAATTGACGGGCACACAAAAGACCATGAAGTATATAAGATTAAGCTAGATTTACTTTATTATAATGATCAAAATGATAGAATTGCAACTCAAGTGAATGAATACAAACAAAAGAATCATGTTGAAACTTTTGATATAAACAACAAAGAGCATTACAATGATTTGATTCATAAATTTATTGTTGAATCAAATCCAAAGGCTTTTAAGAAGACGCTAAATAGCATTGATATGACTGGGCAACAATGCTTTGGAGTTGTCTTATCGGATGGAAGAATAATTGATGGAAACAGAAGGTACACATGCATTAGAACTATTCAGGAGAAAAATGAAGTATCTCAATATTTTGAAGCAGTAATATTGGATTATGATATAGAACAAAATAAAAAACAAATTAAGATGTTAGAGCTTCAACTTCAACATGGTGTGGAGGAAAAAGTCAGTTATAATCCTATTGATAGATTGGTTGGCATCCATCACGATATAGTCGAAACAAAATTACTAACTGAAAAAGAATACGCTGCTAGCGTGTGCAGAAATATTAAAGATATAAAAGAAGAAGTTGCAATTGCTAAATTGCTAGTGGAATTTCTTGATTTTTTTAATATGAGTAAACAGTTCCATATTGCAAGAGATCTGAATCTTGTGGATCCATTAAAAGACTTGCATAAGATGCTTCAAAAAATTAATAATGAGGAGCAAAAAGAAAAAATTAAACAAACTGTGTTCGCGAATCTATTTGTTGTAGAAGGAGACAAAACAAGATATGCGAGAAAAATAGGGAAGATAGTGACAAATAAAAAACATCTTGATAATTATATAGAAGAGCAAGCTGAGGTTGTAGATCAAATACTAGATGAGGTTTGTAATTATAATGAATTAACAAATAAAGATGTTGCTCAAATTAAATCAAATAAAACTTATGAAGAAAAACTAAAAAGGGTAACAGAAAAATTCGTAACAAAAGTTGATAGCGATACTACGAAAAATCAATCACAAAAATTAGCAGATAAAGCCATTGATTCTCTAGATAATATAGATATCAATATATTAAAGAAATTATCTCAAGAACAACAAGTAGAATTAAAAGAAAAGCTAGATACAATAGAAGGATATATTATTGACATAAGGAAGCAGCTCAATGTTTAAAACTATTAAACTTAAATCTACATATTCAACAATCTCGGATGAGATAGGGAGTGATTTTTACACGCCTGTGTTGAGCCATAGTGTTACTTATGATAGGGCAACTGCTTATTTTTCAGCAAAAGCATTATCAAATTACGCACAAGGTTTGGAAAATTTTTCTAAAAATGGTCATAAATATCGATTGATAATATCAACAGAGATAGATGAAATTAATTACAATGAAATCAAACAAGGTTATGAGTTAAGAAATGAAATCAAAACCTCTTTATTGTCGAAATTGAATGAAGAGATTACCAAGCTTGATGAATTTAACTTATCAAATTTAGCTTACTTGATTGCAATAGGGACAATTGATATTAAAATGGCTTTTGTAAAACATGGTATTTTTCATGATAAGTTCGGTATAATGAAAGACAAAGAAGATAGTATAATTTGCTTTAGAGGTTCAAACAATGAAACAGATGCAGCATTTAAATCTAATTATGAAGCCTTTGATATTACTTGTAGTTGGCAAGCGTCGGACTTCGACTATTCCAAAATTACAAAAAGCATAGATACTTTTGAAAATCTTTGGAATGATAATATGCCTAACATTATAGTCAAAGATATAGATAATGTTATAAAGCAAAAAATATTGGATTACAATAAAGGAAAAGTTTTTTTTGAACCAGTTCTTTTAGAAAAAAATTCTATAATTCTTGACTATGATAGCAAACTAATATTAAATCTAAATATTGATGCTAATGAACTTATAAATACACCGAAATATAAAAGAAAAATCAATTACCGTGTTGATTATACTGATTTAGATATGGGGGAAATTTATTTTAAGACAACATTAACATATATTAGTTATAAGGACATAATACAAATACTAGAAAGCATTTCTACTCAAAAAAATTATAATTTCTTTGTAACTAAAAGATTAGAAAATCATATCAAAGATAAAGAACTTTATATTAAAGAGAGAGCTAGCTTAGGCTTGGCAATTAAACAGCAACATTCTGGCTTGACTAAGAAGTTTATAGAATATAAGAATGTGGTTGATAGTAATATGACTAGAAATCTTCGAGAAAAACAAATGTGGGATTCTTTTTATATGTGTACTATGCAAAAGTCTAGTAATTTTTCAGTACCTGGTTCAGGAAAAACTTCATCAGTTTTAGGTGTATATGCATATTTGGCACATCATGAATTTGTAGATAAAATTGTGATGATAGGCCCTAAAAACTCTTTTGGGTCATGGATAGATGAATTTAATGCAAGCTTTGGTGTTAAGAAAAAATTGAACTTATTTAACATACAAAACTATTCTTCTGTGCGAGAAAAAAAGAATGCAACTTTGTATAGTGTCGGTGGAGCAAATTTACTACTATTTAACTATGAAAGCTTAAACTCTATATTAGATGAAGTATGTGAGCTTATTGATAATAAAACTCTATTGGTATATGATGAAGTTCATAAAATTAAAGCTATTAATGGACAAAGAGCAGAAGATTCGCTAGAAGTTTCTAAAAATGCTAAATACATTATAACAATGACAGGAACACCTATACCAAATTCGTATAGCGATATAAGAAATATGCTAAACATACTCTACCATGATGAATATGCTGATTTTTTTAATTTTACAGATAGTCAATTGAAAAATCCAAGTAGTAGCGATATAGGAGATATTAATAATAAAATTCAACCATTTTTTTGTAGAACAACCAAAGAGCAGTTATCTGTGCCTGTTGCTAGTCCAGATATTTTTTTAAATACATTGGCTAGTAGGGCAGAAAACGAAATTTTCAACATATTATGTATGAAGTATGCAAAAAATAAATTAGCCTTGATAATAAGACTTTTACAACTCGAATCTAATCCCAAAATGCTACTTAAGGCAATTGATAGTGGCGGCGAGGACTTTTCTGACATTCTATATACCCAAGGAACAATTGATGAAATTGACTATAAAGATTACTCGGCAACTATTGTATCTTTAATTAATTCTATCGAGAAAACTACGAAATTTAAATTATGTATTGAAAATATCTTGAAACTATATCACAATAAAAAACCAGTTATAGTTTGGTGCATATTTGTTGATTCGATTTTAAGAATACAGAAAAAATTAGAATCTTTAGGGCTAAAGGTTGATGTTATATTCGGGAATGTAGACAATGAAAAAAGAGGTATTACATTAGATGAATTTAAAGAAGGAAAAATAGATGTACTAATTACAAATCCGCATACTCTTGCAGAGTCGGTTTCGCTGCATGGAATTTGTCATGATGCTATTTACTTTGAATATAGTTATAATCTTGTACATTTATTGCAATCAAAAGATAGAATACATAGATTAGGGTTAAAAGATAATCAGTATACACAATATTATTACTTACAAACAGAGTATGTAACAGCGGATAATTCTCGCTATTCGTTGGATGAAAAAATTTATAATCGATTACTAGAAAAAGAGCAGACTATGTTAGAAGCTATAGAAAACAACAAGCTTGAGCCAGTTAGTGTAGATGAAGAGGATATTAATATTATCTTTAATGACCTAAAGTTATGAAAAAGAATAATATTAGATTTAGGAATACAAAATAAATTGTGAGGTGGATAAATGTCAAAATTAAATGTAAATGGTTCTGAAATAACGGTAGTCAATATTGATAGTAAGGACTATATATCTCTTACGGATATGTTAAAATCTAAGGATGGAGATTTTTTTATTTCAGATTGGCTAAGAAATCGAAATACAATTGAATTTTTAGGGATATGGGAACAAATTCACAATCCTGATTTTAATTATGGCGAATTCGCCATAATTAAAAGTCAAGCAGGGCTTAACAGTTATAAAATTAGTATACATCAGGTTGCTTCCTATCGTTAAAACGTGCAAAATTTGCACGCTATTTTTCCAATAAAGTAGCAAGTAATTTTTTACTTGCTACTTTTTTTATTAAGTATCATTTAACTCGCATTTTATACATTTACCTTTGAGGTTAGTAATCTAGAAATATTTATGTTTTGAAATTTTTAAAACCCTTGGTAAATCATGTATAGACCAATTAGAAGAACGAGAGTACCCATTATTATTTTTAGGACATTACTGATTTTCCCATATTTATCATCGTTTACTATTTTGTTCACGAATCCTACGGAAGTACCTGCAATAACAGCTAAGATTCCATGTCCAATTGAATATACTAACAACAACAGTGTTCCTTGTAATATTGTTCCTTGTCCAGCAACATATGCAAGTAATACAATAAGCATCGGTGTTGCACAAGGTGATGAAAATATACCACCGAAGATTCCAGCGACAAAAGCGCCTATATATCCCTTCTTTTTATTTTTGGACATTATATTTGCAGACGGGATAAATTGATACAGTTCCCAAATTTGCAATGCCATAAGAATCATTAATATTCCAATTAGAATATACCACCAGCTAGCAGTGCTGCCAATAAGTCCTCCGGCGATGGATGCAATTACTCCAAAAGCTGTAAATGTTATTGCAGAACCAATAACAAAAACTAAGGATAGTTTGAATGCTCTTTTGGTTTCTGTAGAAGTTCCTCCAACATATCCTACAATTAAAGGAATGCTTGAAAGAGAACATGGAGTAAGGGATGTTAAAATTCCAGCTAAAAAAGCAATAACTGGTGCAAGCCATGTGCTTTCTTGTATGAAATTACTTAGAATTTCTATCCAATCATTTATCATACTTTTACTCCCATATCTTCAAAAATTTCATTCATTTGAATTTCTGTCAAAATTCCCTCATGTACGGTCCAAAGGTGCTCGCCCGTTTCTTTTGAAGAATAGATTTTCAAACCAGGAACTGTGTTATACACATCATCACTTGGCTGATATGGAGTTCCATCAGGGTTCATAAAAATTTGAGTAGGAACTACTTGTATTGGAAATCCCTCAGCGCTTGTTGGTTCAGCCCAAACATCAATATAGTATATTAGTGCTTTTCCTTCAAGTTCGTCATGAACTTTTTCTAAGTCTGGTTTCATAATCTGGCATGGCTGGCAATCCTCGCCACCAAAATCCAGCATTATTGGAAGGTTGTGAGATTTCACTTCGTTCATATCAACACTTGATATTTCTAGTGGAGTGTCGTGGTTTGACGCAACCTCGCTATTTTCTGATATGCTTTTATATATCCATAGTCCACCTACAGTTAGAATAATAACAAGTGGTACGACTATACGTGCTATTTTCTTTTTGTTAGTCATTTTTCCCTCCTTATATTTTAAAGATATGTTTTGTTATATTAAGTATACCCTGTTTTAGTTTTATTATTCAATAAAACTGAAATAATTACTTCTCAATATCTTGAATATATGCTAGATGGAAGAAAATATGTGATTTCTGATTAATTTGGAAAAGTAAACTCAGTATCTAAAAAATCCATAATAAGAAATATGGTATAATTTATTTGTAAAATAAGTAAAATGAAAATCTGTGATATAAAGTAGTGAGTTTAGGATTGCTTTTGCATATGTGTGGTATAGATTGTGTTTCATTAGATTGAACCTTTATTGCATGCAGAAATATGAGGAGAGATAAATGAATAAAAAATTAGGTAATGAACATCCAAAGTATAAGTTTGGTTGTTCGTCAATTAAATTGACATCAAAAACGAATAATCATTATTGGTTTAGAACATGTGATATGGATGACAACGCTAATGTTTGGAAAGCAGGCAGTGAAGTCATATCTTTTAATAAAGGGTACAATTTTAATTTTTCAAACAATGAGAATATAGAGTCCAAATATTCAATCTTAGGAGTATCGTTTGGTAAACCATATGAAAGGCTGCTGGATGGGATTAATGAAAAAGGGCTTGTAGGAGGATTGTTGTATTATGTCGAAGGGACATCTATAGACAAAGAGATGTTAAAGAAAGATAAATCAGACAAAATAGGTGTGGAGGGGATGGAAATAGTAACATATTTTCTTTCAAATTGTGGGAATGTTGAAGATGTGAAGAAACTTGCGTCCGAAATTGTTGTTACAAATGTTATACATAACCAATATAGTCTACAGGCTACTATGCATTATATTTTTCTTGACAATAACGGAGGCAGTGTCGCACTTGAAGCAGATGAAGGTGGTAAATTCACATTGCATAATAACACTATCGGTGTATTCACCAACTCACCAAGTTATTGTGAGCATATAAGCAATTTGTCATGGTATATTGGTTCGTCACTAGAACTGCAAGTAGGAAGAAGAAGAGATTTAAAACAAATATCACCGCCTATATATAAGTTTGAATTAGATGGAATTGAAATAAAAGGGGATGATACAAAAAAAACATATTTAAGAAGCAATGTTTTTCCAGGATCATATACATCGACTGATCGTTTCATAAGGCTTGCAACGCTGAAGCATTTGTCAAATTGTGGAAGAGATTTTTGTGACGATGAAATGCTTCTAAAAGGAAGTGAAATAATTTCCTCAGTTATAGTACCTAGACATGGAGGATATTTATATTATAATTATTTGTTAGAAAATGAAAAAGGTGAGGTTACTTTCAAAGATCACTCATTAGATGGACGAATAATATATGGTGGTGGCGATGATTATACCCAATATGTTATTATGTATGATTTGAGTGGCAAAAGTTTATATATCAAATCAGACAAATCACTCATTTACGATAGAATTGACTTGGATGATATAAAAAAAGGATTAACGATATATAAAATAAATTTCAACTCAAATAAAGGGATAATACATCATAAATAAAGATTAGTATATATAAATAAAAATATTATCTTGTATAAAAAAAAATACAATTTTGTATAAATAAAGATACAATATAATACTTCTATGATATAATAAATTGGAAATAGTTGTGACTTAATCTTAGATGAGACAATAATGTGCAATTGAAATTCTATGTAATTCTAAGAATTAATCACAATACATTATCGTTGTTTGTTATATATTATATATGACATTTTGTTAGTTAGGAAGGGAGTTAGGAATGAAAAAATTATTAGTAGTGTTATTAATGTTCATGATGACATTTGCTCTAGCTGCATGCGGTGGAGGAGAAGGTGAAGAAGGAAGTTCTGGATCTGGAGATGGCGGGGTTGAAACAATGGATCTTGGTTTTGTAGAAGCTGATTGGGCATCTGTAACAGGCGAAACAGTAACTCAAGGCAAAATTCAATTCTTAGTACCTGATGGATGGTATAACGATGTTGAAAGCTCACCAGTAGATATGTTTAGAGTTTCTAGTGCAACAAAAGCAGAAATCGATGAATTAGGTACAATTGATGCTTTCCCATTTGTGGAGGCTATGGTTTTTACTAACAGAACAGAGATTGATTATTCATTTTATTTAGGTGCTCAAGAAGGCAATGACTTATATGAAATAGTTCCTTTTACATTAAATGGCAAAGAATGGTCTGGAATCACATACTTGGCTAGTGGATTAACAAATAAACCAGTCGTTAGATTATTTACATTAGACGATGCTGGAGTTATGATTGAACTTACTATAGAGCCAAATACTTCTGATGAAAGCATTAACGTAAATGATCCAGAAGTTCAAGCGATATTGGCAAGTGTTGTTGGAATGGCAGAATAGTTAAATATTAAAAAACATAGTTGTTTATAACTACATGAAAAAAGACTTCTACATTTATAGAAGTCTTTTTGTTATTATTTCTAAAATAACAAGGGTATATATTTAAATGAATAAATATATCTAGTCTAATGAAGCGCTTTCAGCAAGGACTTTTTCGTACTCTGCGAAAATTGCATCTCTGATTTGGTTCCTTGTATTTGACTCTAGTGGATGCGCTATATCTCTAAAGTCTCCTTCGCCCATTTTTTTACTTGGCATGGCAATAAACAAACCGTTTTGCCCATCAATTATTTTGATGTCGTGAACAACGAATACATCATCAAAAGTAATTGAAACTACAGCTTTCATTTTTCCGTCGTCTGTAATTCTTCGTACTCGAACATCTGTAATATTCATATAGATCCCCTTTCGAAATAAATTTTTAGAATTATATTAAACACATTATATACTCACGATAATGAAATTTCAACAAAAATGCAAAAAAAAACCATAATTTAAGGTTATTTTCCTTATGAAAATAATTTCATAAGCCAGTAAATGTGATTATATTTATAATTTTCAAAATATTGTATTGAAAAAAGTACAGGATTACAAAAGCAAGAATAAATATTTGAACGTTATATTTTAAAAACAAAGAAAATATGGTATAATTTTCAAGTAACTGGAGGTTGAAATGTTAGAGTTAAATAACGAAAAAAAAATACATTTTATAGGGATTGGTGGAGTGGGAATGTCTGCTATAGCTGAACTGCTTTTGAATAGAGGATACATTGTTTCGGGCTCAGATATGAATGAAAATCAGAAGATCATCAATTTACGAAACAAAGGTGTTGCTGTTGGAATTGGACATACCCATGAGAATGTGAAAAATGCTCAAATTGTTGTGTATAGTGCAGCTATTTCTAAGGATAATCCTGAGGTAAAATATGCTGTTGATAATAATCTCAAATTGTTTAGTAGAGCAGAAATGTTAGGATTTTTGATGAAAGAAGAGAGAATAAGCATTGCTGTTGCAGGTACGCACGGAAAAAGTACTACAACATCGATGGTTTCTTTAATTCTTGATAAAAGCGGAAGAGAGCCAACTATTTTGGTGGGAGGCAACCTAGGTCCTATTAATGGGAATTTAAAAATTGGAAATGGCGAATATTTTGTAACAGAAGCTTGCGAATATATGGATAGCTTTTTGAGCTTGTCCCCAAATGTAGAAATCATTCTAAATATTGATTCGGATCATTTGGATTATTTTAGAGATATTGATCATATTACGGAATCTTTCGATTCGTTTGTAGATATTCTTCCAAAAGAAAATGGACTGTTAATAGCGTACGAAGCGAATCCTTTTGTGAATAGAGTAATGCAAAAAGCTCCTAATCTTGTTACTTTTGGCCTTAATCCAAAATGTGACTATTGGGGAGAAAATATCACATTTAACCAGGAAGGAATGCCTGAGTTTGATATAGTATGTAAAGCTGTAACGTTATGTAGAGTTTCTCTAAAAATACCTGGAGAATTCAATATATTAAATTCGTTAGCTGCTACAGCATGCTGTCACACGTTAGGAGTTGGAATAGAACATATCAAAGAAACTTTAGAAGAATATACGGGAATAGATAGAAGATTTGATATTAGGGGAGTAACGAAAAAGGGGATGACTGTTATTGACGATTATGCACATCATCCTACGGAAATAAAGTCGACGTTAAGCGCTTTATCAAATATAAAACATAATAAGAGCTGGTGCGTGTTTCAACCACATACATATACAAGAACTTTGGCATTATTTGATGAATTCCCAGAAGCCTTTGAAGATGCGGATAATATTGTTTTTGCAGAAATATATGCTTCTAGAGAAAGAGATATATATGGGATCGACTCGGAAAAATTAAAGAATGCTGTTAGTGAGAGATATCCAAATAAAGGGGTATGGCATTTTAGAGATTTTGAACAGATCACAAATTTCATTTGCCAAAATGGAGAAAAAAATGATTTGGTCCTAACTATGGGGGCAGGAGATATATATAAAGTAGGAGATATGATTTTAGAATTAGATTAACAATCTTAATGCTATGATTTTTGTAGAACAAAAAAATATGTTGTATTTAAAATAGCTACTGTAGTAATTTAATTATTAATGGAGATATATTATGGATAGCGAAAAGCTTAAAATAGAAAAGATTAGAAATGAAATAAATGAGAGCGAAAAAACAAGAATAGAAATAAACATTAATCATGCTTTGAAAGGAGTTGTTTTTTTAGATATCAAAACAGCATATATTGATAATGAAGTTAAGATCGGAGAGGGAACAAAAATATACCCTAATGTAATAATTGAAGGAGATACATTTATTGGTGAGGATAGTATTATTGGAACAAATTCTCACATAAAAGATTCGAAAATTGGCAGAAATGTACTAATTAGAAATTCTGTAATAGAAGAAAGCGAAATTGGGAATGGAACTACCGTAGGCCCGTTTGCATATTTAAGACCAAATTGTAAAGTTGGAGAAAACTGTAAAATTGGTGATTTTGTAGAAGTGAAAAATTCAAACATTGGCAATGGTAGTAAAGCTTCTCATTTGACATATGTTGGGGATTCAGACGTTGGAGAAAATGTGAATCTAGGTTGTGGGGTTGTATTCGTAAATTATGATGGAACAAATAAATTTAGATCTAAAGTAGAAGACGGAGCGTTTGTTGGATGTAATGTAAATTTAGTTTCACCCGTAAATATTGGGAAAAATGGATATATTGCGGCTGGAAGTACTGTTACAAAAGACGTGCCAGAAGATTCTCTGTTTATTGCTAGAGAAGAACCTAGAATAATCCCGGAATGGGTAAAACACAAAAAAAGGAAATAATAACTTTGGTTTTATAAGCAAAAGTGTGCTTGTTAAATATAACGATTGAGATGTATTATAAAATGAGGAGTAAAGAATGAAAAGTAATAGCTACTATGAATACAAAATATTTGCAGGTAATTCTGTTCCGAAATTAGCAGAAGAAATAGCAGAACATATGGGGAGACCTGTAGCACTCAGCAAAGTAGGAAAATTCAGCGATGGTGAAATTTCTGTAAATATTAGAGAATCAGTTAGAGGTATTGATGCGTTTATAATTCAATCTACCTCAACTCCTGTCAATGATAACTTAATGGAAGTTTTGATAATGGTAGATGCTATGAAAAGAGCCTCAGTTGGCAGGATAAATGTTGTAATGCCATATTATGGATATGCTCGTCAGGATAGAAAAGCAAAAGCAAGAGATCCTATTACGGCAAAGCTTGTTGCAGATATGCTTGTTGCTGCGGGAACAGATAGAGTGATTACTATGGATTTACATGCGGCACAAATACAAGGATATTTTGATATTCCTGTTGACCATTTAATGGGAACACCTATTTTAACAAATTACTATAAAAACATAGATTCAAAAAATGTGGTTATTGTATCTCCAGATCATGGTAGTGCAAATAGAGCAAGAATGATGGCAGAACCATTAAATGCGCCTATTGCGATTGTAGATAAGAGAAGGCCAGAACCAAATAAGAGCGAAATAATGAATATTATTGGAGAAATAGAGGGGAAAGATTGTATCTTAGTAGATGATATGGTAGATACAGCAGGAACAATATGCAATGCCGCAGACGCACTTCGAAAACTTGGAGGTAAATCTGTTTCGGTTTGTGCGACACACCCTGTTTTATCAGGCCCAGCTGTAGAGAGATTGGCAAAAGCTGATCTTAAAGAAATAGTCTTTACGAATACTATTCCTATTCCTGATGAAAAGATGTTACCAAACATGAAAATTTTGTCTGTAGCTCCGCTTTTTTCTGAAGCAATGTCCAGAATTCATAACAACGAATCTGTTAGTAAGTTGTTTGTGTAAAAAAGTATTAACATTATCGCACTAACGTAATAAAAGGATTTTATATGTGGTTTAAGAAATCAAAAGAAACAGGAGAAAATATATACATAGTAGTTGGACTTGGAAACCCAGGAAAAAAATATGAAAATACAAGACATAATATAGGATTTATGGTGATAGATTATTTGGCAGATGAACTTAATGTTCCTGTGAACAAAATTAAACATCAAGCTTTGATTGGAGAAGCGAAAATTGGACAAAGTAAAATTGTTCTTATCAAACCTCAAACTTTTATGAATTTAAGCGGAAAATCTGTTGTAGCAATTTCAAATTTTTATAAAATCCCTATGAACAACCTTATTGTTGTGTATGATGATGTAGATATTCCATATATGGAACTGAGAATCAGAGAAAAAGGCAGCGCAGGAACACATAATGGGATGAAATCAATATTAAATTTATTGGGAAAAAGCGAGTTTCCGAGAGTTAGAATGGGAATAGGTAAAGATGAAACCATACCTTTAGCAGACTATGTTATTGGGAAGTTTTCCCAAACGGAATTAAAGAATATGGAAGAGTTTGTCCCTAATGGAGGGAAGGCTATAATGGAAATAATTCGGACGGATGTAAATAGCGCTATGAATAAGTATAACGGACAATATTAAATATAATGGGAATAATTAGATACACGGGAATCTCAGGAAGTAGATCAGCAAAAAAAATAGGAGATATAGTTAACAAATGTGAAAGCATCTGTCTTGTTATTGCACCAACATATGAGGCTGCAAAATCACTGACGGATGATATTTCTTTTTTTGTGGATAAAGAAATTATTCTAATAGGAGATGAAGGCTATCAACTAGCTTCATATGAAGCAGAAAGCATCGAGAATAGAGTTGAGAGAGAAAAAGCTATCAAGGCGATAGAAATGGACCGAAATGTAGTAGTGGTTATGGAGGTGCAAGGGGCTGCAAAAAAAGTTCAACCGTTTGATAAAATAACATCTCAAGGAATCAAATTAAAGATTGAAAAGAAAATAGTATACGATGATCTGGCAAGAGAACTTTTTGACTTAGGATATGAAAGAAGTAATACGGTATATGCTATAGGGCAGTATGCTATGAGAGGAAGTATAATTGATATCTTTCCTATTGATTCCGAAAAACCAGTAAGGATTGAATTGTTCGATGATGAGATTGAAAGAATTAGATATTTTGATATAGAAGACCAATTGTCAAAAGAGAGCATTGATTCTGTTGAAATTTCGAGCGCAAAAGACAAAATAGAAGTAAGTGATATTAAATCAAAAAATTATGTTTATTTCTGGGAATATTTCACCAACAATAAGATTTTTATTGATGATCCAGAAAGATGCTATGAAAAGCTAAAACTAAAAGAAGAAGAAATAAAAGACGACTTTCCAATTTATTTTCAAAGAGGGAAAGTATCGAAAGAAGATATTTTTAAATTTACTTTTACGGACGAATATACAAAAATATATAATCATAACAATTTGTTTCTTATGTCATCTTTTTCTAATCCGTTAGAAGGTGCAGAATTTTATGAAAAAATAGAAGCAATTATTAGTTACGAAGGAATTGCTTTTAATGGCGAATTAAACAGTTTTAAACGCGAAATATGTAATTACTTAAAAGAAGGATATGAAGTTTTTTTGGTGGCTGAGTCAGAAAAAAGAGTAAATAGCTTGAGAGAATATTTATTAGACGAAGAAATTAAAGGTAATGTTGCAGTTTTGCAAGGAGAGCTTAGTGGTGGTTTTGTTTTGCCACATGAAAAAAAATGTTACATCACGGATGGAGATATATTTGGCTACAGAAAACAAAAAAGAAAAGAAAAGAAACAACATTCTAAAAATAAAGATGTGCTGTTTGAAATAGAAAAAAATGATTATGTAGTACATGAAAAATACGGAATAGGTAAATTTCTTGGGAATAATATTATCACAGTTAAAGGTGAGGAAAGAGAACTTTTAAAAATTAAATATGGCGGAGAAGATATACTGTATGTTCCTATGAACCAAATTGATTTGGTAAAAAAGTATACGGGCTCTGAAAACCCAAAATTAACAAGATTAGGGACAGCAGAATGGGATAATATAAAGAAGAAAACAAAAAAAGCAATTAGAGATATGGCAAAAGAATTATTAGCGATGTCCGCAAAAAGAAAAGCAGAAGGGGGGTACCCTTTTTCGAAAGATGGTCCTTGGCAAGCAGATTTTGAAGACAAATTCCCATTTGTTGAAACAGAAGATCAATTAAGATGTGTTGAAGAAATAAAAGCGGATATGGAAAAAAGTGATCCTATGGATAGACTTTTGTGTGGAGATGTTGGGTATGGGAAGACAGAAGTGGCATGTAGAGCGATTTTCAAATGCGTGGCGGAAGGGAAACAAGTCGCCCTACTAGCACCTACAACAATTTTGGTGAACCAACATTATATAAAATTAATAGAGAGATTTGAAGATTTTCCAGTCAATATTGAAATGCTTTCTAGATTTAAAACGAATAGAGAGCAGAAAGAGATTATAAGAAAATTAGGAGAAGGTGAAGTTGATATTGTTGTGGGAACTCATAGACTACTTTCTGGAGATGTGAACTTCAAGGATATTGGACTTTTAGTGGTAGATGAAGAACAACGATTTGGTGTTGCTGCAAAGGAAAAAATAAAGGCACTAAAAGTAGGAGTAGATATGCTTGCGTTATCGGCGACTCCAATTCCTAGAACGTTGCATATGTCTCTAATTGGGATAAAAGATTTAAGTTTAATTGAAGAGCCTCCTGAAGATAGAATGCCAATCCAAACTTATGTATTAGAAGAAGATGATCTTTTGATCAAAGAAGCAATCAAAAGAGAGTTGGATAGAAAAGGGCAGACATATGTTGTGTTGAACAGAATAGATGGGATTCAAAGGTTTGCAAACAATATTCGTGAATTAGTTCCAGAAGCAAAAGTTGTTGTTGGACATGGAAGAATGCCAGAAGAAGAGCTAGAAGATATTATGATTAAATTTTCCCAAGGAGAAAGTGATGTTTTGGTAGCGACTACAATTATTGAGTCAGGAATAGATATTCCAAATGTAAACACATTGATAATTATTGATGCGGATAAATTTGGACTTGCACAACTTTATCAAATTAGAGGAAGAGTAGGAAGAAGTAATAGAAAAGCATTTGCATATTTGATGCACAAAAAAGAAAAAGTGTTTACGACAATTGCAAGCAAAAGACTTAGCACAATAAAGGAATTCACACAATTTGGAGCAGGACTTAAAATTGCAATGAAGGATTTAGAAATAAGAGGTTCGGGAAATATATTAGGGGGAGAGCAGCATGGACATATGATTAATATTGGTTACGATCTTTATTCAAAGTTAGTGGAAGAGGTAATACACGAAATAGATTTGGAATCAAAAGGATCTAAGGCAATAAGCATGATAGGAAATGATACGGAAATTGATATTAATGTAAATGGTTATATCCCAACTAACTTTATTGAAAATGAAGTGCAGAGGATAGAAGAATATCAAAGAATTGCACAGATATCAAGCTACGAAGAAATGAAAAATTATCAGCAAAAATTAAAAGATGTTTTTGGCAAATTACCATATGAAGTCTCAAACTTAATTAAAATTGCACTAATAAAAAATATGGCAAGTGAAATTGAAATCAAAAAATTAGAATACAAAAATGGAAAGTTTAGCGTCATATATGATGATAGTAGTAAAGATATGAATATAGTTGCATATTTTGAAAAGAAGGATAATACGGGGGAAAACTTGTTGAAGGAAATTTACTCACTAATACATATATTGCATAATAAGCAGAAGGACCGCAAATGAAGATAAATGAAGAAAATAATACTCAAGTACTAGTAAAAGGCATGGCAATGTTAGCTGCTGCAGGAATAATTGTGAAAATTCTTGGAGCGTTATTTCGCATACCACTTGCGAATGTTATAGGTCCATATGGAATGGCAATTTATCAACCAGCATATAGTATTTATGCAGTTGTCGTTGCATTTGCAACTATAGGTCTTCCTGTGGCATTATCAAAATCGGAAATTTCCGAAAAAAATATATTTAAGATTACACGCAAAATTATCTTGTATATTGCTATACCAATTTCAATAATTTTATTTGTTTTTGCAGGGCAAATAGGCCATGTTATTGGAATAGAAGAAGCGAAAATAACGTTGAGAACTATTGCTCCTGTTGTTGTTTTTTTATCTGTAACAGCATGTTTTAGAGGGTTTTTTCAAGCCAAAGAGGATATGCTACCGACTGGATTTTCTCAAGTTATCGAACAATTTTTCAGAGTGTTGTTGGGATTGGGTTTGGCAATCTGCTTTTATTATGAAATAATATATATAGGGGACATTGAAAATAGTATTATAGGTGGATTTGGAGCGATTTTAGGAACGACAATAGCGTCAATGATTGGAACTATTATTATCTTGACATTTTTTGCAAAAAGATGGAAACAGAACAAAGCAGACGAAATAAAGGTAGAAAACGATAATCAAGAAAGTTTCTATGACTTGATGAAAACAACAATAATTATAACTGTAAGCTTGGCTATTTTCCAGATTTTCTCCTTTGTTGAGATACCTATCATTGTAAATAGATTGATGGAAATAGGATATGAAAATAGTGATGCAATAAATATATATGGGCAGATAAGCGGTTTGATTTATCCGATTATAAATCTCCCTTATGTCCTCCTTTCTTCATTTGCCATAGTTGTAGTTCCTGCAATATCAAAGTTAAATGTGGATGGGGCTTCTAGTTTTGAGAAGATAAATGATAAGTCAAAGGTAACAATTGGGCTAAGTGGAATGATAGGCATACCAGCTGCGGCGGGCATTGCACTTCTTGGAAATGATATATTATTTTTCCTATATCCTTCTCAACAAGACGAAATTATTTTGCCTAACTCAATTATTTTGATATTTGCGTGTTCTGTTGCAATATTGTCATTTCTACTTCCCACTATAGGAATACTACAAGGAATGGATGAGGGGAAGAAAGTATGTAACTGTGCAATTTTCGCAATACTATGTAAATGTATACTTGCATATTTTTTGACAGGAATTGAAAATATTGGAGCTTTGGGTAGTCCTTTAAGCACAACGATAGGGTTTTCGGTGATGTTTTTTATGCTTCTGGTTATTCTTAGAAAAAAGAAAAACATTTCAATAAGAAATATTTACGAATTAGGTTTGAAAATTCCAGTTTTAGGTTCTTTGATAATGTTGGTATGTGGGGGAGCATTAAAATATATTCTGATATACTTAGATTATACAAAATTCCAAGCTCTATTGATTACTTCAGAGCAAAGTGAAATATCGTTTTTTTCTTATATAAATGAGCATCATATATTTTCGAGTTTCGATACATTGATAATAATTGTTGTTTCGATGATTATATATGGGGTGATTATGTTAGCAAATAAAAATAAAATAAAAGTTCTTTTTAAATAGATATATTTTTATTTTTGATCTATCATTTTCGTCATCTTTTAATCATTATCTTCTTTACTACTTTCGTCAATATTTAGTGGTCTTATCGATGCAATAAAATACATCACTTAGGAATATTCACAATAACAGTAGTACCTTTGCCTTTTTCACTGTTAATTTGAACATTACCATTTATCATAGTTTTAATTCTTGATTTTACATTATCAATACCGATGTGCAATTTATTATCATTAGGCCTTTCGTTCGGTTCAAAACCTATTCCATCATCAGTCACTATAATTTGATAAAATCCCTCGGTTTCTTTTGTGGAAATTGTAATTGTACCGCCACCATCTTTTTTATTTAATCCATGCTTAACTGCATTTTCAACTAAAGGTTGCAAACTAAGTGAAGGAACAAAAAAATCTTCTTCCTCAATGTTATAAACCACATTTAGATATTCCTCAAATCGTATTTTTTCAAGGTGGAGATAAGCTTTAACATGGTTTAACTCCTTGTAAAACGGGACAGCTTTTTTATGGCTTAATGCTTCTAAATTTCCTCTGAGATAATCTGAAAATTCATCGGTTGCCCGTTGCGCTTTTTTTGCATCAGTATCACAAAGCATAGAAATAGCAGTGAGCGAATTGTATAAAAAATGTGGTTGAATTTGTGAAATCATCAGTGATGCTTTTGTATCGGTCAGTTCTTTTTCCTGAATGGTAAGTTGTCTACCTCTGTCTAAATGCACCGTCACATAGACAATTGCTATTGACAAAGCCGCACTCAGATTGATGAAATCAAAGGGTATTTCAATCACAATTTGAAGAGATAATCCGAGAATCGGAGCAATTAAATAACTTTGCATAATCCCAAATTGTCCTTTACTCAAGCCATCTTTGCTTTTATAAATAACAATAGCTGAGCAAAGCAGAGGCACTGAAAATAACAGGTGATACGGATAATATGCAGGTCCTCTTGCATAAAAACCATCTACAAATACAAAGATAAGTGGGAAAAAGATAGAAAGAACATCTATTGCAATAATTATACCGCAAAAAAACTGCATAAACACCAAAATCTTTTTAATTTCAACCCTTTCTGAATTGGCAATTTCGACTACATACTTTACAAAAAAGATAAAAGCAGGAAGAGACAAGCCAAATTTTGCAAAAGAAAATATCTTGTTTAAAAAGACAAACTCTACTTGTCCATCTAATGCCCACGCGCCCATAGTGAAGATGATTTTGAGTAAAATACAAATGAAAATTTTATTCATAAGTAAATTTGCAGTATCTTTTTTTCGTCCATCAAGCACATTACTGATAAACAGTGGCAGAGTAAACAACAAAAAAATCAATTGATATGTAACTTGTACTTCCATAATATCCCTCTTTTTTTACTCGATAATGGAGCTTTCAATGCGGCCCAAGGTTTTTTCTGCCCAACTATACTGTGACATAAACTCTCCTGTATAGGCATTTAAAGCATATGGAACACCCTTAGACCAATCGTAATAATCACAGATGATTTTTTCAGGAATAATAGCAAGGGTTCCTCTCCTTTTGACAAGCACATCTGTGTGACCTGCTTTTTCTAAAGAAATTGATAAATCTCGTAGTAAATTATGATAATATGAACTTTTATTAATAGAATCATCTTCCCATAAAAGAGACATCAATTCATTGGAAGTTAAAGTAGCACCCTTTCTATCTATTAATATAGCTAACAACTCTTTTGTTTTTTGATATTTGAATTTTAAGGGCTCATCTCCTACAAACACATCAAAATGTCCAAAGCATTGCGCTTTTAGAAATTTAACTGAAAGGTGTTTGATAGGAAAACGCAGATTATCAAGTTCTCGTTCTATCTTTTCTTTTGTTGCGGGCTTTTGCACATAGCCACTGACGTATAGAGAAAGTGCATCTCCTTGGTATTCAATGTAGCTTGTGACAAAAATAATATTGATTTGAGGATTAAGTTTCTTTAATTTTTTAGCAAGAGCAATTCCGTTCATATCACGCATTTCTATATCTAAAAATGCAATGTCGCAGGAGTTTTTTTCTGCATATGCAAGACAGTCTTTTGCTCTAGTAAATTCCATCGGAACAACATCGGGAAGTGCAGCATTTATTGCTCTAATTATGCTTTTTAGTGCTAAGGATTCATCATCTGTTGCAATTATATTCATAAAGGCCACGCCTCCGTTTCTATTATTGTAATATCATCAAATTTACAATCGAGTGTAATGCATATTTTATCATAGGAATAAAAATATTGCAATGTAATTATAGTCAAACCTTGATTGTGTTGATTTTTACTTTTTTATATAACACAGTAAGTTTTTTGATATAGAAAAAAATTTTTGAATAAATTTTTGAAAAAGACTAAAAAGTGTGCATTTATTGTGCAGTTATGTTTGTTAAAATAAATGTGAATGCCATAATTAAAGCAAAATATCAGTGAATATATAACAAATTGACTTTAAAACATATAAAAATAAAGCGAAAACACATATATTAAATCTTTCTTGTATGGTTTTGGTCAATAACTGAACACTTAATTTCCGAGAAAGTCAAATTTAATAAATAATAAAAAAAATGGAGTATAAAAAATGTCAAAACAAGTTTTTAGAGAAAAAAGTGTAAGCAAACTTTCTTCGCCAGAACAATTAAATGAATATATAAGAGTAGCAAACCCAAAGATTTGGATTATTCTAGGTGCAATTATTATTATACTAATTGGCGCAGGTATATGGGGGATTTTTGGGAAAATTGATACTACAATAAGGGCAGTTGGAACCACAGTAAATGATGATTTTATATGCTATGTTAATGCTGACGACGTTTTGAGTATAGAAGAGGGAATGCCAGTAAAAATTAATGACAATACTTATAGAGTAATTAAGGTAGCAACTCAACCTGTAGAAATAACCGAAGAATATGATACTTATTTTTTACACCTTGGAGAGTTGTCTTTAGGGGATTGGGTGTATCCGATATCAACAGATGCAAAAATTCCAGATGGTGTATATGAGGTTGATATAATAACAGAAAGTATTTCACCGATATATTTTATCACTAACTAAGGGGAGTATTATGGGGTTTAAGAAAAAAAATAATTCACCCGTTAAAAAGGGTTATACAAAAAAAGTTCCTGTTGTAATGCAACTTGAGGCGTTAGAGTGTGGTGCCGCCTCATTAACTATGATACTTGCATATTATGGAAAATGGATACCTCTTGAACAAATTCGTGCTGATTGCGGGGTATCGCGTGATGGTTCTAACGCAAAGAATGTCTTGATGGCTGCTAGAAATTATGGACTTCAAGCAAAAGGATATCGTTTAGAACCGGAGCAACTTAAACAACAAGCCGTTTTCCCTTGTATTATACATTGGAATTTCAATCACTTTGTAGTATTAAATGGTTTTAAAGGGGACAAAGCATTAATAAATGACCCCGCAAAGGGAAATTATTCAGTGCCTATGAGTACTTTTGATGAAAGTTTTACTGGTATATGTTTAATGTTCGAACCTACCGAAGACTTTAAACCAGAAGGCAAACCTAAATCAATGCTTGGATTTGCTAAATCAAGACTTACAGGTGCATCTGTGGCGATATCATTCTTATTTTTAACAACGATAATTTCTTCCTTTTTTGGAATAATCACCCCAGTGTTTTCAAGAATATTTTTAGATAGACTTCTCACGGGAGTTAATCCAGATTGGGTCATTCCATTTATTATAGCTCTTAGTGGTATTGGAGTATTACAATTAATAGTTGCGTATATACAAACAGTTTATTCGCTTAGGATAAATGGTAAATTAGCAATTATAGGAAGTACTACTTTTATGTGGAAAGTGTTGCATATGCCTATGGAATTTTTTTCGCAACGTATGGCAGGAGATATTCAAGGAAGACAAAGCACAAATGCATCAATTGCAAACACACTTGTTTCGATATTCACACCACTTATCATAAATACTTTTATGATGATATTCTATTTGGTAATAATGATTAGATACAGTTTGCTTTTAACTGCTTTAGGAATTTCTTCTATTGTTATTAATTTAATTATTGCGAATATAATATCTAAAAAACGTATAAATATCACAAGGGTTCAAATGAGAGATGCTGGTAAGCTTTCAAGTGCTACTGTATCCGGTATTGAAATGATAGAAACAATCAAAGCAAGTGGTGCGGAAAATGGATACTTTGAAAGATGGTCAGGCTATCAAGCAAGTGTTAATGCACAAACTGTGAAATTTGCGAGATTAAATCAAATGATAGGTATAATACCATCTATGATAATGGCCTTGACAAGCACATTGGTTTTAATTGTTGGTGTATATTTAGTAATTAGTGGAGAGTTCACAATTGGTATGGTAATGGCGTTTCAAGGTTTTTTAAGCTCATTTATGGCTCCAGCGACAAGTTTAATAAGTGCAGGTCAAAGTATACAAGAAATGCGTACTCAAATGGAACGTATTGAGGATGTTATGAAATATCCGACAGACGTTAATCATTCAGATGTTGATGATAATGCAGAATATAGCAAATTAAGAGGTAATTTAGAACTTAAAAATATAACTTTTGGATATTCAAAGCTTGCAAAACCACTTATTGAAGATTTCAATCTGACTTTAAAAACAGGTAGTAGGGTAGCTCTTGTTGGAAGTTCAGGTTGTGGAAAATCAACTATTACAAAACTAATTTCTGGACTTTATAAACCATGGAGTGGTGAAATATTATTTGATGGAAAATCAATAGATGAGATTGACAGAACAGTATTTACAGGATCTCTTGCAGTAGTAGACCAAGATATAATACTATTTGAAGATACAATTTCAAATAATATTAAAATGTGGGATAATACTATAGAAAATTTTGAAGTTATAATGGCATCACGTGATGCCAAATTGCATGAAGATATTATGATGCGTGAGGGTGGTTATGAGTACAAACTGACTGAGGGAGGAAAAGACTTCTCGGGTGGGCAGCGACAAAGAATGGAAATTGCTCGTGTACTTGCAAATGACCCTACAATAATAATAATGGACGAGGCAACATCGGCACTTGATGCAAAAACAGAGTTTGAAGTTGTACAATCAATAAAAGATAGAGGGATTACTTGCATTGTAGTTGCACATAGATTATCAACCATACGTGATTGTGATGAGATACTCGTTCTTGATTATGGCAAAGTGGTTGAGAGGGGTACTCACGAAGAACTTTTTGCTAAAGGTGGAATGTATACAAAACTAATTTCAAGTGAATAAGGAGTAAAACATATGAGTTGGTTCGACGAACAAGTGAAACAGCGAAAAATAAATGATGATGAAGTATTTAATGATTCGATTATAAATATAGCGGGTTCTATTTTAGGGGCTAAAATATACACATCTTTAAATGATGATAAAATCATAACAAAAAATGCAGTAGATGTTATCCTTAAATTTTATAATTCAAAAAGTAAAGATGTACCAGACAATATTAAAGATATGAACGAACATATGGAATATCTTTTACGTCCACATGGAATTATGAGAAGAACAGTGAACTTGACAAAGAAATGGTATAATGATGCGTTTGGTCCTTTAATTGGCACAAGGAAAAGTGACGGTGTTATAGTTGCATTCATACCTACTGGAACGATAGGATATAGTTATATAGATCCTGCAAGTAATAAAAGTATCAAGATAACTTCAAAAAATGAAGATTTATTTGAAGAAGAGGCAATTTTATTTTATAAACCGTTTCCTTTAAAGAAAATGAATGTTTTATCATTGCTAAAATACATTTGGGGGATAATATCATTACAAGATATAATTCCTACGATTATAATAACTGGAGTTATTACAGGGGTAGGGCTTTTAACACCTATAATAAACAAGCTGATTTTTGGTGAAGTTGTAGACAGTGGAAGTTATAGTTTGTTATATTCAACAGGAGTATTTTTAATATGTGTAACGATAGGGACAACGTTATTTGGTTCTGCAAAAACTCTAATTGATGGAAGAATTAACACAAAACTAAATATATATATACAAGCAGCTACAATGATGAGGGTAATGTCTTTGCCAGCAGAATTTTTTAAAAAATATAGTTCGGGGGAAGTGTCGAGTAGAACAGCACAAATAAGCTCGCTTAGTAATATGTTAGTAAGTACGATACTTACAAGTGGTCTTAGTGTAATATTTTCTTTTGCATATCTTGGTCAAATATTTTTATTTGCACCAGTACTTGTAGTTCCATCGTTAATAATAACATTTTTGACTTTATTAAATACAGTTTCAGTTACTCTTATACAAATGAAAATATCAAAAAAACAAATGGAATTATCTGCAAAAGAGAGTGGTATGACATATGCACTTATATCAGGTATACAAAAAATAAAATTATCGGGTGCAGAAAAAAGAGTTTTTGCCCGTTGGGCAAATTTATTATCTCAAAAAGCAAGACTTGAATACAATATGCCAATGTTTTTGAAAATAAGCTCTGTTACAACTATGGCAATTACAATTGTTGGGAATATAGTTTTATATATAGTGGCGATAGAAAGTAGCGTATCTGTATCTGATTACTATGCATTTAATTCTGCGTATGGTATGGTATCGGGTGCATTTTTAACACTTACAGGTATGACACTTACGGCAGCTAGGATTAAACCTGTTTTAGAGATGGTAAAACCAATATTTGAAACAGTTCCTGAAATTTCAGAAGGAAAAACAATGGTTCCAAATGTTAGTGGTAGTATAGAGCTAAACAATGTTAGCTTTAGGTATTCTGAAAATATGCCACTTGTAGTAAATGATTTATCACTAAAAATAAAATCGGGGCAGTATATTGCAATTGTAGGAAAAACTGGGTGTGGAAAATCTACTTTAGTAAGATTGCTATTAGGCTTTGAAACTCCTCAAAAAGGTTCTATTTATTATGACGGTAAAGATTTGAAAAATTTAGATTTAAAATCACTTCGTCGAAGAATAGGCACAGTTATGCAAAGTGGTAAGCTATTTATGGGAGATATATATTCAAATATCATAATATCAGCACCGTGGCTTACTGTAAATGATGCTTGGGAGGCGGCAGAGATTTCATGCATAGATGAAGATATAAGACGAATGCCAATGGGAATGCATACAATAATTTCTGAAGGTTCAGGAGGAGTCTCTGGTGGGCAAAGACAAAGACTTATGATAGCACGAGCAGTAGCACCAAAGCCTAAAATATTAATATTTGACGAAGCTACATCAGCACTCGACAATATAACTCAAAAGAAAATATCCGATTCGCTCAATTCACTAAAATGCACACGTATAGTAATAGCACATAGACTATCAACTATAAGAGAATGTGATAGAATAATAGTCCTTGATGGCGGCAAAATTATTGAAGATGGAAATTACGATGAGCTTATTGAAAATAAAGGATATTTTGCGGAACTCGTGAAAAGACAGCAAGTTGAGAATCCAAGTAATGTTTGTTAATAATATCCAAAAATAATATCCCTCTTTTTAAATTTATCGTATAAATATATATAAACAAATTTTGAATAATATATTACAAATTAAAGGAGAGAAATAAAATGAAATATATTTTGAACGAACATATCGCACTTCGTTCTTGGTGGCTTGTCCCTTACGCTTACTATTTTAAAAATTCTCAAATTGCAAAGGGTCTTAAAAAAGAAGAATTTGAATTTCTTTTAAAGTGCGACGGAAATACAGATATTGAAGAAAACGAACTCGTTTCAGCTTTTGTAGCTAAAGGTTTTATATCTGCGTGTAATGAGAAAAAATCTCTTACGCAGTGGCAAAAACACAAAAACTGTGATAATCGTTATTTCCCCAAAATGAATTGGATGATTACTGGTAAATGTAATTATAATTGTTTGCATTGTTTCAATGCTACGGATAATTCACCTTTAATGTCTGAATGGTCGCTTGAAGATGCTATGAAATTAATGCTTGAGGCAAAAGAGTGTGGTGTCAACGCCTTTACTATAACTGGTGGCGAGCCTATGCTACACAAAAACTTTTTTGATATTATAGCTGCTATTTATGAAAATGGTATGTTTGTAGAAGAGCTTAATACGAATGGACATTTTATAAGTAAAGAAGCTCTACTTAAATTAAAAGAGTTAGGAAGTTACCCGCTTTTGAAAATATCATTCGATGGTGTAGGTCATCACGACTGGTTAAGAAATAAAAAAGGTGCTGAAGAAATTGCCCTTAATGCTATAAAATTATGCAAAGAAATGGGATTTCGTGTTAAAGTTCAAACTAATGTACATAGATTAAACGTGGATTCTATGCTTCCTACAGCTAAACTTTTGAATAGCTTAGGTGTTGAGGAAATGCGAATTATACGCACAACGGAAGCTCCACGTTGGACTCAAAATGCTAAGGATGCTTGTTTGACTTTAGTTGAATATTTTGACACTATGCTTGAGTTTTCAAAAGAGTATTCAAAGTTAGATGCTAATATGATAATTGATGTTTGGCAATTTTTAACATTATTTCCACGCAGTAAAAGTTATTCATTAAGAGCAAAAAGTTGCACAGGAGCTTACCGTGATTCTATTCCGGTCTGTCAGGGAAACCGAGGAATGATAGCGGTTGCTGCTGATGGAGAAGTTTATCCATGTCATCAAATGTCAGGATATTATATAGGGCATGGTTGGAAACTCGGCAATGTAATCCATTCCGGGTTAAAACCATTATTACAAAGTGGACAATATTTAAATGAAGTATGTACTACAATAGGAACACTTAAAAAAAATAATTCAAAATGTGCTGAATGTGAATATTTTGAATATTGTACAGGGGGTTGTAGAGCTATAGGTCTTGCTCTAACAGGAGATAAATTTGGTAGAGATATATCTAAATGTTTGTTTTTTGAGAACAACTACTATCATAAGGTAGAAGAAACTATTGAAGGGTATACAAATCGTTCTAAGATGAATATTTAATAATAATTCACTAAAAACTTTAGCCCTCATAAAAAATTTAGCGTATAAATATATATAAACATATTTAAAATAAAATTAAAGGAGAATAACAAAATGGAAAATTTATCAAACGAAATGTTGCAAAAAGCAAAAGAGTGTAAAACAGTAGAGGAGCTTTTAAACCTTGCAAAAGAAAATGACTATGATCTAACAGAACAGCAAGCCACAGAAAAATTTAACGAGTGGAACAAAACAGGAGAGCTTGCCGATGAAGAACTTGAGAATGTAGCCGGTGGTGATGGGTGTTCATCAGAGGAAGATTTGTACGTTGGCAAAAATGTAGGATTATGGAATTCCGTAACACGATGCTGTGAAACTTGTGAGTCTGAACGCTATATTATAGAGAAAATTGAAGGTTCTAAAGTTTACTTAAGATGTGTTAATGGATGTGCAAATGTAGCTTTTGGGGAAAGAACACGTGTTAAAAATTCAGCATCTCTTTCAGAATAAAAATATTTAACTATAATCATATAACAAGAGCGTAAATTATTAAAACACATTAGCCTTCACTGAAAAATTTAGCGTATAAATATATATAAACATATTTTATATAAAATTAAAGGAGAATAAGAAAATGAAAAATTTATCAAAAGAAATGTTGCAAAAAGCAAGAGAATGCAAAACAGTAGAGGAACTATTAAATCTAGCAAAAGAGAATGACTATTCTATAACGGAAGAACAAGCTACAGAGACCTTTAACCAGTGGAATAAAACAGGCGAGCTAGCTGATGAAGAACTTGAGAATGTATCTGGTGGTGCGTGTGATACTGAAGGAGAAAATGTTGAAAATTTACAAGACGGTGATCTCGTTAGATTTAAAAATGGATACATATGTGAACGTTGCCCAAGTGTGGTATTTAAAATGGACCTTCCATGGGTCGAATGTACTATATGTGGGACCAGATCTAAAGTATCTAACTATGACGAGATAACAAAATCAACGTTTAAATATGTATAAACAAATTTCAAATAACAATTAGGAGGTTTGAAAAATGGAAAATTTAACAAAAGAAATGTTGCAAAAAGCAAGAGAATGCAAAACAGTAGAGGAACTTTTAAATTTTGCAAAAGAAAATGACTTACCTCTAACAGAAGAACAAGCCACAGAAGCATTTAACGAGTGGAACAAAACAGGCGAGCTTGCCGACGAAGAACTTGAAAATGTAGCTGGTGGATGGGGGAAACCTGTTGGAGATAACCCTGAAAATTTACGAGAAGGTGATTACGTTAAATTTAAAGATGGATATGTATGTGAAAATGAAAATTGCGGACACCATGTATTTTATCTGGACTCTCCATGGTATGCTTTTGGTGAATTTTATGCACGTTGTATATTTTGTGAATGCAGTGAAAAAGTATATAGATATAATCAGGTAACAAGAGTGTAAATTATCAAAATGCATTAGCCCTCATAAAAAATTTAGCGTATAAATATATATGAACATATTTTGAATAAAATTAAAGGATAATAACAAAGTGAAAAATTTAACAAACGAAATGTTGCAAAAAGCAGGAGAATGCAAAACAGTAGAGGAACTTTTAAATCTAGCAAAAGAGAATGATTATCCTCTAACAGAAAAACAAGCTACAGCAAAATTTAATCAGTTGAACAAAATAGGCGAGCTAGCTGATGAAGAACTTGAAAATGTAGCCGGTGGTGCATGTTTGGAACTTGAAGATTTGTACAATGGTCAAAATGTGAGACTATGGAGTGCGGTAACACAACGCTGTGACACTTGTAGTTCTGATCGCTATATTATAACAGCAATTGTTGATAGATATATTGAGTTAGTCTGTGTAAATCAATGTTCAAATATGTATAAAAACAGTGACACGCGAGCTATTGATACTGCTTTTGGTAGTGTTTTGATTACAAGCTAATGTAGAATAATGCCTTTTGCACTTCCAACCACACAAATGTTAAAATATATTGTTATGATGAGAAATCAAGAGCGTAAACAATAAAAACACACTAGCCCTCTTTAAAAATTTGAATTATAATAAATATATATAAACAAATTATAAATATATTTATTATAAATATAATGTGTTAAATTTAAGGAGAACAAAAAAATGAACAATTTAACAAACGAAATGCTACAAAAGGCAAAGGAATCTAAAACAGCAGATGAACTTTTAAATCTAGCAAAAGAGAATGACTATTCTCTAACAGAGGAACAAGCTACAGAAAAGTTTGACGAGTGGAACAAAACAGGTGAGCTAGCTGATGAAGAACTTGAAAATGTAGCCGCTGGAGGGACATATGGCGTGGATATTAAAGATTTGTACATTGGTCAAAATGTGGGACTATGGGATGATTTTAGTACACAACAGTGTGAAACTTGTCATTCAGAACGCTATATTGTAGTTATGCTTGAAAAAGAAAAAGCATACTTAAGATGTGTTAATGGGTGTGCTTTTTCTGATTATAGTAGCACACGATGCGTTGAACGTGGTAGGGCTACTATTACAGATTAAGGCATTAACGATATAAACATTAAAACAACCTCAAAACAACGAAGAATGGGACGGACTAGAGCGTTCAAGTTTGACTTAGCTTGCTGTTGATATTTTAGTAGATGCTTCAAATGTTAAAGCTAAAATAACAGTAGTAAGATTATTCGAATATATATTCTTGTACCAATTTTAAACGACAGATGGGAGTATTAATATGACTATTACTAAAACACAAAACGAAAAAGAACTTGTAATCATACTTGATGGCAGACTTGACACTACAACAGCACCAGACCTTGAAAATGAGCTAAAACATAGTTATGATGGTGTTGAATTACTTGTTTTGGATATGACAAACTTATCTTATGTATCGTCAGCAGGGCTTAGAGTTATTTTATCAGCACAAAAAGTGATGAACAAGCAAGGCAAAATGGTTGTTAGAAATGTAAATGAAATAATTATGGAAGTTTTTGAAGTCACGGGGTTTGATGATTTTTTGACGATAGAGTAATGATATAAACCAAAGAACAGTGCATTTTAAAATGGAGGATTTACTAGAGTTTGAATTATTTTTGAAAACTACAAGTTTTACCGATTTTAAAATGGATTTTGGCACAAATGATTTATTTATCATATTTTAATGGAGATAAAAAAATGAATGAACTAATCATTAGAAATGCAATAATTGACGATGATTATAAAATTATAGATTTATGTAACAGACGTTATGGAAAAGGTTATATGACGAACGAAATTTTCAATAAATTACTTGAAAATCCCGATTTTTTTAAAGTTGCTACAATCAATAATGAGTTTGCAGGCTTTGCATCATTTCTACCTGAAAATATAGAAAAAATTGCTAAAGCTATGGGACAAAGTATGTTTGATATAATAAATATATCTGGTGATAAGCCTTCGGTAATATATAAAAGTGCAGCACTTGAACCTAATTTTGAGCACGGCGGAATTATGCAGAATCTACTAGCTAAATTAATTGAGCAAGCAACAAATAAAGGTTATAGTACTGTCTTTGCATCTGCTTGGATGATTGGCGATACTGTGCCAATCGAAAAAACTTTAAAGAAATTTGACTTTATATATGTTGGCAACTGTTCCATGCTTTGGTATGGTGACAAGGAATATAATTGCATTATTTGTGGTGGTCGTTGCCAGTGTAATGCTGCAATTTATTATAAAAAATTATGAGGTGTTGTGTTGTGAACAAGAAATCAGCGTTAGGACGAAAAATTTTAGGACTTTGCATATTGCTTGCAATTATTATATGTACAACAGTATGTATAAGCGGGTATTATCACTTTCAACAATCTACATATAAAATATATAATGACGTCGGATATGATATTGCACAGATAGCACAAACACATATAGACGGTGACAAAATTCTAACGTACCTAGAAAGTGGAAAAACAGATGAGGACTACGACGAAATGGCCAAGGATTTGTATACACTATATAGCGAAAGTAGTGTTTCTGCAATATATATTTGTATACCTAATATCGAAACTCATACACTTACAAATATTTATGATGTGCGTATCCACGATGCCGAGAATAAGGATATTTATGACATAGGCGTAATTGATCCTATGGGGAATGATGAACCACAATTGCTTATGCACATATACGAAACTGGTGAGCGTGTAGATGACTATTTTTTAAGAGAAACAAGCTTTGGTTATAATGTCTCCTCGATTGTGGCAGTTATGGATAGTAGTAATAACCCAGTTGCTTTACTAGTTGTTGATGTACCAATGCTTGAAATACAAAACACACTTAATTCATACCTTATGTATACAATTATAATTACTGCCTTATTAGTCCTTTGTTTTATGCTAGCTTTCCAATTTTTGTTACAAAAAAGAGTGGCTAAGCCTTTACAAATAATTTCAATTGAGGCAAACGAATTTGTGAAAAATAGCGGTGAAATTTCCAAAAAACTTATAAATATTAAGACTGGAGATGAAATTGAAACACTTGCAAAAAGCATTCATGATATGGAAGTTGATATAAACCAGTACATAGATAATATCACAGTTATAACAAGGGAAAAGGAGCGTATAGAGGCTGAACTTAGTGTTGCAACAAATATACAAGCATCTATGCTACCATCAATTTTCCCAGCGTTTCCAGAGAGAAATGAGTTTGATATTTTTGCATCAATGGCACCTGCAAAAGAGGTAGGAGGAGATTTTTACGACTTTTTCCTAATAGATGAAAATCATCTAGCGATGGTTATGGCTGATGTATCTGGTAAAGGTGTGCCTGCTGCATTATTTATGGTTATCTCAAAAACATTGCTAAAAAACTGCACTCAAACTGGTGCGAGTCCTAAAGAGGTGCTTGAAAAGGTAAATAATCAACTTTGCGAAGGTAATGACGCTGAAATGTTTGTTACAGTATGGCTTGGAATATATGAAATTTCTACACGCAAGCTTGTTGCTGCTAATGCGGGGCATGAATATCCTGTTGTTAAGAGAGATGGAGGGGACTTCGAACTTTACAAGGATAAGCATGGGTTTGTGCTTGCTGGTATCGAAGGTGTCAAATATCGAGAGTATGAATTACAATTAAATATAGGTGATAAGTTATTTCTTTATACTGACGGTGTACCAGAAGCGTCAAATGTTGAAAATGAACTATATGGAACAAAACGTATGATAGATGCACTTAATGAAAATAAAGATGATACTATGAATGGTATTTTAGCAACCGTGAAAAAAGATGTAGATGAATTTGTAGGAAAAGCACCACAATTTGATGATATTACTATGCTTGGTATTGAAATTTTGCAGTAAAAATTATTAATCTGTAAAAGGAGTTGATTGTTAAAATGAAAGAGTTGATTATTAATGCAACCATAAATAATTTACCGCTTGTTCAAGAACTAATCGAAAGCGAACTTGAGAAAGCAAAAGCACCTATGAAAGTTATTACGTCAATAACAATAGCAGTAGAGGAAATTTATGTAAATATTGTACATTACGCCTATCGCCCGAATATTGGTAAAGTGACTATACAACTTAGTGTCGAAAGTAACCCACAAGCAGTAATAATTAAATTTATAGATAACGGTAAACCTTATAATCCTTTAGAAAAAGAAGATGCAGACATTACATTATCATCGCATGAACGCGAGGTAGGTGGACTTGGTATTTTAATGGTGAAAAAAAGTATGGACAGCTTTGAATATGAATATGCAAATAGTATGAATATTCTAACAATAAAAAAATATTTGAAATAAAGAGAACCACAGGCTCCCCCCTTTTCAGTCTTTAATTCCACTTGATAAAAAAAGATGCCCCAATAGGGGGATTTTTTGCTTGAATGTAAAAAGATACACTATTACATATATCATAGCAATAAAATAATAAAAAAGACGTAATGTGTTGCAAAATTGCTTGAATTTTGAATAAAAAAATGATAAAATAAAAATTCGGGAGTGTATAGAATAGGGTGGAATATGGAAATTGAATTAAAGTATGGAATAGACGATCAAAACATATTTTTGCAAATATGGAACGATACAACTTTTGAGGTAGTAGAAGGTACAAAAAAAGCAAAAAAATTCAAAACAGTTTATTATGATACGGATGATTTCAGGCTTAAGGAAGGTAAAGTTGCATTACGAATAAGAGATACGGGTGATGATATAATTGCAACACTAAAAACGCTCATAACGGCAGAATATAATTTTCATAGAAGAGAAGAAATTGAAGTGTTAATAAACGATATTCCTCAAAATATTGACATCGAAATTTTTGAAGCGAAAAAAATCGGATTAGATTTGAAAAAGATAATTGGAACAAAAAAACTCATACCATTCATGCACACTGAAATAGAGAGGAAGATGTTCCATGTGAAAAATGGAGACTCAATAATTGATGTAGCGTTGGATATAGGTAAAGTTGTAACTAATACTAATGAAGCGTCAATTAGTGAAATGGAACTTGAATTGGTTAGTGGCCCAGAAAACGGATTGCTGAGTTTAGGGAAGCAATTTGAGGGTAAATATAAATTAAGACCAGAAGTGAAGACAAAATATGAAAAAGGGCTTGATCTTTTGGGTATGATTAAAGGAGAAAATTAAAATGAAAACAACATTTATCTCGAACGAAAACAACAAAGCAAAATTCACTATGGAATTTTCACCAGAAGAATTGGAGCAAGGAAAAGTAAAAGCTTACCAAACAACTAAGCATCAATTTTCTATCGATGGATTTAGAAAAGGCAAAGCTCCTAGAAGCATAATTGAAAAACATTATGGTAGTGGAATATTCATTGAAGAGGCGATAAACACATTATTTAATGATGAATATCCTAATGCTATTTCTGAGTTGGATCTAGATGTTATAGATAGACCTGCAGTTGAATTTGGTAAGTTTGAAGAAGGAAAATCTTTCGTATCTACAGTTACAGTAGCTGTGTATCCTTCTATAGAAGTAAAAGACTACAAAGGTGTTGAAATTGAAAAAATAGATGCAAAAGTAAATGATGAAGAACTTAATGAAGAAATGGATACTATTCTAAAAAAACAAGCGAGAATGGTTGAAGTTACTAGACCTGCCCAAAATGGCGACACAGTTTTAATTGATTATATGGGATTTGTTGGTGAAGAACAATTTGAAGGAGGAACAGCAGAAAAACATCCGTTGAAGTTAGGTTCTGGAAATTTTATTCCTGGATTTGAAGAGCAACTAGTTGGGACTTCTGTGGGAGATGAAAAAGATGTAGTAGTTACTTTCCCTGAGGAATACCATTCGGAAAATTTGTCAGGAAAAGAAGCTGTTTTCAAATGTAAAGTTCACGAAATCAAGGAAGAACAAATACCTGAATTGAACGATGAGTTAGCAAAAGATATAAGCGAATTTGATACACTAGATGCTTATAAGGCTGATGTGAAGGCAAAGTTAGAAGAAGTTAAAAAAACACAAGTTGAAAGAAAAATGAAGGATAATGTTCTGGCAAAAATTTATGCCAGCAATGATATTGAAATTCCAGCAGTTATGATTGAAGATGAACAAAATTCAATGATACAAGAGTTTGAACAACAATTGGGTTCTCAAGGTATGAACCTAGAAAAGTACCTAGGCTTTTTAGGACAAGATATTAAGGACTTTAGAGCTCAAATTGAGGAAGAAGCAACTAGAAGAGTAAAAACAAGAATGATTATTGTTGCAATAGCTGATGCGGAAGGAATTGAAGCAACAGCAGATGATGTAGAAGAAGAAATAAAAGTAATGGCAACAATGTACGGATTAGAATCAGATAAAATAAAAGAAATGATAGGCGATGAAAATCTTAAATTTATTGAAAAAGATGTAAAAATGAAAAAAGCTATCGAATTCCTATATGAAGCAGCTGTAATTAAATAGATAGAGCAACAACGCAACAATAGACAAAAAAGAAAACGAAGTTGCGCAGGATTTTTCGCTTAGCACAAGGCGTGTACGTAGCTTACGCAACGTATGAGAATGGAAGCGCCATGTATATAGACATACACAAGCAACAGTCGAAGAGCAACAACGCAGTGATAAGTGAAAAAGACAAGCAAGAAAGAGAGTGTAATATGAACCTGATACCATACGTCCTCGAAGACACCGGAAGAGGTGAAAGATCTTACGATATTTTCTCTAGAATGTTAAAAGATAGAGTTATATTTATTACAGGAGAAATTGATGATGCGACAGCTAATTTAGTAATTGCTCAGCTTTTGTATCTAGAGGCCGAGGATAGCAAAAAAGATATTACTATATATATCAATAGCCCTGGGGGCTCTGTGACTTCTGGAATGGCAATTTACGATACGATGAAACATATTAAACCAGACGTTACTACTATATGTGTAGGAATAGCTGCTAGTATGGGAGCGTTTTTGCTTTCGGCTGGAACAAAAGGAAAAAGGTGTTCTTTACCCAATGCGGAAATAATGATTCACCAGCCATTAGGAGGAGCAAGAGGTCAAGCTGAAGATATTAAGATACATGCTGAATGGATAATTAAAACAAGAGAAAAGCTAAATAAACTTTTAAGTAAAAACACAGGGAAAACTATTGAAGTTATTGAAAAAGATACGGATAGAGATAATTTCATGTCAGCAGAAGAAGCGATGGAATATGGCTTAATCGACAAAATTTTGGAGGAAAGAGAGTATGACGAAAAATAATGATAGCATGGAAATAATGTGTTCCTTTTGCGGAAAGCCACAAAGCCAAGCTACTCGATTGATATCTGGTCCTGATGTATATATTTGTGAAGATTGTATTAATTTTTGTCATGAAGCTTTTCAAAAGGAATTGAAATTGGTAGATCAGGTGGATGACAATATTGAATTGCTTAAACCTGAAGAAATAAAAAATATTCTAGACGAGTATGTTATAGGACAACTAGAAGCAAAGAAAACATTAGCGGTTGCCGTATATAATCATTATAAAAGAATTGCTGCAGCGAAAAAAACACATGATGACATTGAAATACAAAAGACAAACGTGATTATGATAGGTAATACGGGCTCTGGAAAAACTTTATTGGCACAAACTTTGGCAAAAATTTTAGATGTGCCTTTTGCAATAGCAGATGCTACTGCATTGACTGAAGCAGGATACGTTGGAGAGGATGTAGAGAATATTTTACTTAAGTTGTTACAAGCAGCTGATTTTGATATAGAGAAAGCCCAAAGAGGAATTATTTATATTGATGAAATTGATAAAATATCGAGAAGATCTGATAATCCTTCAATAACTAGAGACGTAAGTGGTGAGGGAGTGCAACAAGCATTATTAAAAATAATAGAAGGAACTGTCGCCAATGTTCCTCCGCAAGGTGGAAGAAAACACCCACACCAAGAGTTTATTCCATTTGATACTACAGATGTAATGTTTATATGTGGCGGAGCCTTTGAGGGCCTTGATAAAATTATTAGAAGGAGAAAAGGTGAAAAAGTAATAGGATTTTCACTAGAAAATAAAAACGAAGATGAGAATATAGAGAAAAAAAATATTTTGGAGAATATTGAATCTGAAGATTTACTGAAATTTGGACTAATTCCAGAATTTATTGGCAGGTTACCTGGAATTGTAATTCTAGAGGAACTTTCAGAAGAAATGCTAGTAGAAATAATTACAAAACCTAAAAATGCCTTAATAAAACAATATGAACAATTACTACATATTGACGGGGTAGAGCTTGTTGTTGAAGAAGAAGCTATCAAAGCTATTGCTAGAAAGGCAATATCGAAAAAAACAGGAGCAAGAGGACTTAGAGGTATATTTGAGAAGTTGATGAAAGATATTATGTACGAAGTACCATCTAGAGATGATATTGTAAAATGCATAATTACTGTAGAAACAGTTGAAGGAAATAAGCCACCTATATACACTTTGAAAAACTCTTCAGGTAAAAAAGAAGAAAAGATAACAGAAAAGACAGCATAAAATAGGGCGGCTAGTGTCGCCTTATATTATACAGCTTAATAGTTTGGTGAACAAAGAAACAGTAGGTGAACACCTAATTTGGAGGAGCTAATGGATAAAGACAAAAAAAATAAAATTGAAAAAAATGAAGAAAAAATTTTGGAAGAAAAAGATAAAGAAAAAGATGAACTTGATGATATAGAAGAGTTTAAAGGTAAAGAAGAACATAAAGAAAAAAAGGATATGATTTTGCCACTGATACCGCTCAGAGGGATAACTATTTTTCCTAAGATGGTTCTGCATTTTGAAGTTGCTAGAGAAAAATCTGTTAATGCTTTGGAAAAAGCTATGCTTAAGGACCAACGCATTTTTTTGTCTACTCAAAAAGATGAAAAAATTGATCTTCCTACGAAAAAAGATTTTTTCAAAACTGGAACTATTGTAAAAATTAAACAAATATTGAGGCTTCCAAATGATGCAGTTAGAGTTTTAGTAGAAGGATTAGATAGAGGAGAGGTTACTGAGATAATTTCAGAAAGCCCATTTTTCAAATGCAAAGCAAAAAAAGTGGAAATAGATGAAATTTACGAAACAACGCCAACTGAAAAAGCACTCAAAAGAATGGTCTTGAGTAAATTTGACGAATATCTTATATTTAGCGAAAACCAGCATAATGACATTTATAGTACAGTAGAAAGTATTGAAGAATTGGGAAATTTTGGAGATATAATTGCGTCTCACCTTAATATTAAGGCTGAAAAGAAACAAGAAATTTTAGAATGTTTTAATATTCAAGAAAGGCTGAATAAACTTGATGAAATTTTGGCAGAAGAGATTGAAATATTGAGTATTAAAGAAGACATCTCTAATAAAGTAAAAGACCAAATGAATAAAAATCAAAAGGATTATTATCTTAGAGAACAAATAAAAGTTATTCAAGAGGAATTAGGGATTGATGAAGATATAGATGAAGAAACTAATAGATGGAAAGAAAGTTTAAATAAGCTTAAGTTGCCAAAAAAATTAGATAAAAAGATCAAGAAAGAAATTAGAAAATTTTCATTGTTACAACCGTCATCGGCAGAAGCATCTGTTGTAAGAACTTATATAGAAACAATACTCGAAATGCCATGGAAAAAATTGACTAAAAACAAAAACTCCATACTAGAAGCTGAAAGAATATTAAACGAAGACCATTATGGCTTAGAAAAAGTTAAAGAAAGAGTTTTAGAATATTTGGCAGTAGTTGAACTTGCTAAAGAATTAAAAGGACCAATTATATGTTTAGTAGGTCCTCCAGGAACAGGTAAGACATCTATTGCAAAATCAATTGCAAGAGCAACGGGTAGGGATTTTATTAGGATGTCACTTGGAGGAATGAGGGATGAAGCTGAAATTAGAGGGCATCGTAGAACATATATTGGTGCAATTCCAGGTAGGATAATAAATGCGATTAAAGAGTGTGGTAGCAAAAACCCAGTATTCTTGTTTGATGAAGTTGATAAAATTGGAGCTGACTTCAAAGGTGACCCAGCTTCTGCTTTGTTAGAAGTTTTAGATCCAGAGCAAAACAAAGAATTTATGGATCACTATTTAGAGGTTCCTTTTGATTTATCAAAAACCATGTTTGTTGCTACAGCAAATACGACTTCTACTATACCAAGACCACTTTTAGATAGAATGGAAGTTATTGAAGTTACAGGTTATACAGAAGAAGAAAAGCTAAATATTGCGGCAAAATTTTTGATACCAAAAAAGATAAAAGAACATGGACTAAGTGAAGAGAACATCAATATTTCAAAAGGAGCAATCCAAGATGTAATTAATTATTACACTAGAGAATCAGGAGTTAGAAATCTCGAAAGAGAAATTGCAAATATTTGTAGAAAAGTAGCAAAGAAAACATTATCTGAAAAGAAGAACAAGTTTGAAATAAGCACAAAAAATTTAGAATCTATTTTAGGGAAACAAAAATATAGATATGATATCATTAAAGAAAAGAAAGAAGTGGGTGTAACTACGGGCCTTGCTTGGACTGCGGTTGGAGGCGACACGCTATTTATTGAAACTGTTGCTGTGCCAGGAAATGGAAAATTTGTATTGACAGGTCAAATGGGTGATGTGATGCAAGAGTCAGCAAAAACGGCACTTAGCTATATTAAATCAAAAGCTAATGAGTTTAAAGTGGATATTTCCGAGCAAAAAGAAAAAGATATTCATATTCATATTCCAGAAGGAGCAATTCCAAAGGATGGGCCATCTGCAGGAGTAACTATGTTTTTGGCAATGCTATCGACAATGACTGGAAAAGAAGCAAGACAAGATATAGCTATGACAGGAGAAATAAGTCTGAGAGGGCATGTTTTACCTGTAGGAGGAATAAGAGAAAAAGTTATGGCTGCTCATAGAGCTGGAATAAGAAAAGTACTTTTGCCTTTTGAGAATGAAAAAGATATAGATGATATTCCAGAAAAAGTAAGAAAAGAAATTACATTTGTACTTCTTAAAAATGTGGAAGATGCTATTGAGGAAGTGCTATGATAATAAAAAACGCTGATATAGTAGCAGTGGCTGCAAAGCCGTTTCAATACCCAGAAGAAGATCTTTTGGAAATAGCATTTGCGGGAAGATCTAATGTGGGGAAATCATCATTACTTAATTTACTCACAAATAGAAAAAAACTTGCAAAAGTAAGTGGGAATCCAGGCAAAACAAGAACAATAAATTTTTATGAGATAAATGGAGAGTTTAGAATAGTTGATTTGCCAGGATATGGATATGCAAAAGTATCAAAAGAGTTGAGTAGCACGTGGGGCAAAATGATTGAAACATATTTGAGCAGAAGGCAAAACTTGATTAAAGTAGCACAACTAGTTGATATTAGGCATAAACCATCAGAGCAAGATGTTCAAATGTACGAATATCTAAGGCACTATGAACTAGATGGATTGGTAGTTGCGACAAAACTTGATAAAATACCTAAAAACCAAGTTCAAAAATATTTGAATATTATAAAAACTACCTTAAATTTGACAGAAGAAGATGTTATAATACCTATATCGGCATTGAATAGAGTGGGTTATAACGAATTACTTGATGAGATGGAAAAACTGCTAAACCAACAATAGGAAATACTTTTAGAACATAAATATTTTGAAACAATATTATGAAGTAGAAATACGAAATAAATGGAGGACTTTAGATGTATCATTTTTTAGGATTTCAAGTAATATTTAAAAGAATAAAAGCAATACGTTTCATGATGGTAGACAAAAAAGTATCTATATGGAAAAAGCTATTGGTTGTCTTTGGCCTGGTTTATTTGTTTAGTCCTATTGATCTTATCCCAATAGCGATATTACCAATAGCTCTTCTAGACGATATAATTTTATGGACATGTATACTTTTATATTTAAAAGACACGCTGGATTCGTATTGGTTAGGTGAAAAAACAGAAGATTATTCCAAGAATTTCAATAAAAGCAAAATAATTGATAATGTTGAATATACAGTAGATGAAGACGATAAATAGGGAGTGAAAAGACTATGAAAGAAAATGAAACTATAGGCAAAATACTTGTTGATCAAGAAACAATCTTAAATAGAGCCAAGGAAATTGGGAGTCAAATTTCACAAGAATTCAAAGGAGAAGAAATTATTTTAGTTGGAATTCTTAAAGGGTGTGCTTTTTGGATGAGTGATGTTGCCAAAAATATTAATGGCGATGTAATTTTAGATTATATGGCTGTCAGCAGTTATGGTACGGGAAAAACTACTACAGGAGTAGTTAAAATACTTAAAGACTTAGATGCAGATGTAGAAGGAAAAAATGTGATTATTGTAGAAGATATTGTGGATTCGGGGATTACATTAGAATATTTGACAAGATATTTTAAAAATAAAATGGCAAAAACAATAAAGATCTGCACTCTTATGGATAAACCTTCAGGAAGAAAAGTAAAAGTAGAAGCAGATTACGTTGGATTCACAGTAGAAAACCTGTTTATTATTGGATATGGATTAGATTATGATCAAAAATATAGACAATTGCCATACATTAGTTATTTAGAATAAATTTATAGGAGGGGAAAATGGAATATAAAGTAGGAATAGGAATATCAAACAAACATGTACACTTAAAAGAGGCTGACATTGAAATTCTTTTTGGAAAAGGACATAAACTTACACCAACAAAAGATCTAGTTCAACCAGGACAGTATGCATGTGAAGAAAAGGTAGATGTTGTAGGACCAAAAGCTACTCTAAAGGGGCTTAGAGTTTTAGGACCGGCACGTCCAGAAACACAAGTAGAATTAGCTATTACAGATGCTAGAGTTGCTGGATTAAATGCTCCTGTTAAAGAATCAGGAAAATTAGATGGAACTCCAGGATGCAAATTAGTAGGTCCATGTGGAGAAGTTGATTTAGAGCAAGGAGTTATTGCAGCTTTAAGACACGTACACCTTTCGCCAGAGGAAGCACTTGAGGCAGGAGTGAAAGATAAAGAATTCGTAAATATGAAAATAGAAGGTGAAAGAGGAGTTGTGTTTGAAAATGTTCTAATTAGATCTGGAGAAGGGCATCAGAAAGAAGCTCATATAGATACTGACGAAGGAAATGCAGCTGGAGTAGCAGGAAATGTCGTTGCTACAATTTTCAAAAAATAGTTGTAAGATCAGCCAAAGATAATGCAGATAATTTGATTTGTTTAAAGAGGAGATCTCATGAAAAAAATTCTTGTTGTTTTAATGATTTCCACAATGATATTTGGATTAGTAGGATGCGGACCTACAGATAAAGAATTTGTTGGTGGAAAGATGACGATCATTGTACCAAGTGATTGGAAGGCGATATATAGTGAAGTAACTAATGAAATATATATTGAAGATACTGGTGAAGAGGGAACTGGAGCTTCTATTGAATTTCAACTTATTGGTTCGGATATATCACCTGAACAAGCTGCTATTCTTTTTGAAGGCGTGATAAACACTTATGAATACACAGAACTTGATTCGGTTAATGTTGCAGGGCTAGATCTTAGAGTTGTAACGTTTGAGTATTATGGACAAATATATGATGTGTATGGCGGAACTTCTCATAATGGACAACAACTAATAATTACCGTAATAGACAAAGTTGACGAAGATGAAATTAATAACATAATTAATAGTCTTATATTGTCGTAGTAAAAAATAGAATCTTGTATTTTACACCAAATAATGAATAAAAAAAATATAAAATTGTACAAAAAATAATTGACATGTTTATCTAATAATGATAGACTAAGTATATTGGAATTACAACGCGAAAAGGAGAGAAAATGGCAAGTATATTTATAGCAGTGCTAGTCGTGGGTTTACTCAGCATTATCCTGAAAGATAATGAAATTTTGCGTTGCTTGAATTCTTAGAATTACAAAACCTGTATTCCTAACCTTTCGGCAACATGCTGAAAGGTTTTTATTTTATTTTTGGAGGGATTTTAAATATGGAAGACAAAAGGAGAGAATTTACAGGCGCCCAAATAATTATTGAAGAATTAATTAGACAAGGTGTAACAACAGTTTTTGGATATCCAGGTGGAGCGGTCATTCCTCTATATGATGCTTTATATGAATATCATGGCAAAATAAATCACGTATTAGCTGCACATGAACAGGGTGCTGCACATGCTGCTGACGGATATGCTAGAACAAAAGGAGAAACAGGAGTTGTTTTTGCTACAAGCGGACCTGGTGCTACAAATCTAGTTACGGGAATTGCAAATGCATATCTTGATAGTGTTCCAATGGTCGCAATTACAGGAAATGTTCCTGTACCCCTTTTAGGAAAAGATAGTTTTCAAGAAGTAGATATTGTTGGAATAACACAACCAGTAGTTAAACACAACTTCGTAATTAGAAATATTTCTGAGTTACCTAAAACGTTAAGAACAGCATTTCATATTGCTAATACAGGAAGAAAAGGCCCTGTTTTAGTTGATATTCCTAAAAATATTCAAGTTGAAAAGTACGATTATGATCCTAATGAAGAAACAGGACTAATCGAAAGAATAAAGCCTATTCCTAGCTTTGACGAAAATTCAATGAAGGAAGCTATTGATGTAATTAACAAATCTGAAAGACCATTTATATATGCGGGAGGAGGAGTGATTGCAGCAGGCGTGGAAAATGAATTATTAGAGTTTTCAAAAAAAATAGATGCTCCAATAGGATTCAGTATGATGGGGATTACAGCAGTAGATTATGATTATTCTTTAAATTTAGGTATGTGTGGAATGCATGGAAAATTTGCATCGAATATGGCACAGGAAGAGTGTGATGTAATTATTGCAGTTGGAGTTAGATTTTCAGATAGAGCGACAGGAGATATTTCTCATTATATGGGTAATAGACATATTATACATTTGGATATTGACATGGCAGAAATGGGGAAAAATGTTGAAGCACATACATATCTAAAAGGTGATGTTTCCACGACGTTGAATGTTTTGCTTGATAAAGTGAAAGAAACAAAACGTGTTGAATGGACAGATCTTATACAAAAATTTAAAGAAAAAGGTACAAAACCTATTACAGGAGAATTCATACCACGCGAAATAATTAAAACGGTTAGTAGTGCTATGAGCAAAGATACTGTAATTGCAACAGATGTAGGCCAACATCAAATGTGGACAGTACAACATTATGAATTTCATAAACCAAGGAAACTATTAACTTCTGGAGGCCTTGGGACTATGGGATATGGTATGGGTGCAGCTATTGGTGGATGCATAGCAAATGATAAAAAACCAACAATACTATTTACAGGGGATGGGAGCTTTGGAATGAACTTGAATGAAATGGCAACAGCAGTTACACAAAACCTACCGCTTGTTATAATATTGCTAAACAATAAAGTTTTGGGTATGGTTAGACAGTGGCAAGATATTTTCCAAAACGGAAGATTTTCAGAAACAACAATGAAGAGAAAAACGGATTTTGTGGCCTTGGCAGAAGCTTTTGGAGCAAAAGGATATAGAGTTTCAGAAATTGATGAGTTGAGTAGCTTGCTGAAGACCTTGAAAATAGATGGACCGATACTTATTGAATGTCCAATAGATAAAAATGAAAAAGTATATCCAATGATTCCGCCAGGAGGAGCAGTAAAAGATATAATTTTAGAATAAGTTGAATAGTAACAAAAAATTATTGTGAGGTAATTTCCTAAAATTAAAGGAGGAAGTCATGAAGTTGCTAAAGTTAGAATTAATGGTAGAAAACCAATATGGAGTTCTTAATAGAATTACAGGTCTTTATGCAAGAAGAGGATTCAATATTGATAGCTTAAATGTACACCCAACAGAAGATCCAAGCATATCAGTTATGATAATCGTCTCTGAAGCTGATGAAAAATCAAAAGGAAAAATAATTAATCAATTAGAAAAATTATATGATGTTATTAGTGTTAAACAAATAGAAGCTTAGTAAGCTAAATATTTTATGAATGTAATAAAAGGAGTAAAGAAAATGAGCAAAATGTTTTATGACAAGGATTGTAACCAAGAATTATTTGATGGAAAAACTATAGCTATAGTTGGCTATGGTTCTCAAGGACATGCACACGCGCAAAATTTGAGAGATAGTGGCATGAACGTTATAATAGGACTTTATGAAGGATCAAAAAGTGCAGAGTTAGCAAAAGCTGATGGATTCGAAGTTTTCACAACAGCTGAAGCAACAAAAAAAGCAGATATGGTTATGATGCTTGTAAATGACGAAAAAATGAAAAAAATATACGATGAAGGTGTAAAAGATAATCTAAAGGATGGAATGATTTTATCATTCGCACATGGATTTAATATCCACTTTGGACAAATAACTCCTCCAGCAACATGTGACGTAATTATGATCGCACCTAAAGGGCCAGGACATACAGTAAGAAGTCAATATCAAGAAGGAAGAGGAGTTCCTTGCTTAATCGCAGTTCATCAAGATGCATCAGGAAAAGCAAAAGATTTTGCATTAGCATATGCGTCAGGAGTAGGTGGAGGAAGAGGAGGAATCCTTGAAACAACATTTAAAGAAGAAACAGAAACAGATTTATTTGGTGAGCAAGCTGTTTTGTGCGGTGGTGTTACAGCGCTAATGAAAGCAGGATTTGAGACACTAGTAGAAGCAGGATACCAGCCAGAAAGTGCATATTTTGAATGTGTTCACGAAATGAAACTTATTATTGACCTTGTGGTTAAAGGTGGACTTTCTTACATGAGATATTCGATAAGTGATACTGCGGAATATGGGGATTATTGTGCAGGAGATAGAATTATAACAGCTGAAACAAAGAAAGAAATGAAAAAAATACTTGAAGAAATTCAAGACGGAACATTTGCAAAAGCTTGGATTGCCGAAAATGAAACTGGAAGACCTACATTTGCAGATAGAAGAAAAGCAGAACAAAGTCTTCAAGTTGAACAAGTAGGAAAAGTTTTAAGAGACAAGATGAGTTGGTCTGAAAGTAAATAAAACAAAATATATTCGGCTAGAAATTTATCAAAATGTCCACTGAAATGGGATGAGTTAGGGGAGGAATTACATAATGAATAGCGAAAAAATGACAAAAGGGTTAGAAAACGCACCTAAAAGAGGATTGCTTAAATCTATGGGATATACAGGAGAATCACTAAGTAGACCATTAATAGGTGTTGTTAATTCGTTTAATGAAATCGTCCCCGGACATATTCATTTGCAGACAATTGCAAAAGCTGTAAAAGAAGGAGTTCTCATGAATGGAGGGACTCCTATGGAATTTAATACTATTGGTGTTTGTGATGGACTGGCTATGGGGCATGAAGGAATGAGATACTCACTTTCTTCAAGAGAACTAATTGCTGATACTGTAGAAAGTATGGTTAGGGCACATTGCTTTGATGCACTGATTTTTATCCCGAATTGTGACAAAGTTGTTCCGGGAATGCTTATGGCAGCAGCAAGATTGAATTTACCATCAATATTTATTTCGGGCGGCCCCATGTTATCACTAGATGGAAAAGATTTAAACTCTATATTTGAAGCCGTAGGAAGTGTGAAGGCAGGTAAAATATCAGAACAAGAATTATTGGAAGTCGAAGATACTGCATGTCCAGGTTGTGGATCATGTTCTGGAATGTTTACTGCAAACTCAATGAATTGCTTGACAGAAGCTATTGGATTAGGATTAAGAGGCAACGGAACTGTACCAGCAGTTTTTGCAGAAAGAATAAGGCTAGCTAAAACAGCGGGTATGCAAATTATGGAGCTTCTAAAAAAAGATATAAAGCCTAGTGATATTTTGACAGAAAAAGCATTTGAAAATGCACTTACAGTTGATATGGCATTAGGATGTTCTACAAATTCAATACTTCATTTACCAGCTATTGCAAACGAGGTAGGTATCAAAATTCCTCTAAAAAAAGTAAATGAGATAAGTGAAATTACCCCTAATCTTTGCAAGCTTGCACCAGCAGGCCCTCACCACATACAAGATTTAAATAAAGTTGGTGGTATATACGCTGTAATGAAAAAAATTGAAGACTTGTTGCATACAGATTTAATTACAGTGACAGGCAAAACCGTCGCAGAAAATTTGAAAAATGTTACAGTTGTAGAAAATCAAATAATTAAAGAATATACAAAAACAGGTGGACTTGCAGTATTGTTTGGAAATATAGCACCAAATGGGGCTGTAGTAAAAAGAAGTGCTGTAAGACCAGAAATGCTCAATTTTACGGGTACAGCAAAAGTGTATGAAAGTGAAGAAGATGCTATTAAAGGAATTTTTGGCGGAGAAATTGAAGCTGGAAATGTTGTGGTGATAAGGTATGAAGGACCTGCAGGAGGCCCTGGAATGAGAGAGATGCTATCACCAACATCTGCAATCGCAGGAATGGGGCTAGATAGTCAAGTGGCTTTAATTACAGATGGTAGATTTTCTGGTGCAACGAGAGGGGCAGCTATAGGACATATTTCACCAGAGGCAGCAGCAGGTGGACTTATCGCTTATGTGAAGGATGGGGATGAAATCCATATAGACATTAATAATTACAGTATTGAATTGTTAATTGATAATGATGAAATCGAGAAAAGAAAAAAAGAAATACAGATAAAAGAAAACAAAAATTTGACTGGATATTTAAAAAGGTATGCTAGATACGTATCCTCGGCAGATAGAGGAGCTATCGTAGAATAAATAATTTATTGAATACGTATGAAAGGTGACAGAGATGGATAAGATTAGAATTTTCGACACTACGTTGAGAGATGGCGAACAAGCGCCTGGTTGTAGCATGAATTTAGACGAAAAACTAGAGGTGGCAAAGCAACTAGAAAGACTCAAGGTAGATGTAATTGAAGCAGGATTTGCAATTGCTTCTCCTATGGATTTTCAATCAGTTAGTGAGATAGCAAAGGTGATTAAAGATTCGACAGTAGCATCCCTCTGTAGAGCTAACAAAAAAGATATTGAAACTGCATATAATGCGGTGAAATATGCAAATAGCCCACTGATTCATACTTTTTTAGCGACAAGTCCTATTCATATGGAATACAAACTAAAGATGAAACCAGAGCAAGTACTACAACAGATAGAAGAAATGGTTAAATATGCAAAAGGACTTTGCCCTAATGTAGAGTTTTCAGCAGAAGATGCTATGAGAAGTGATAAAGAGTTTTTAGCAAAAGTTGTTGAAATTGCAATAAAAAGTGGAGCAACTGTAGTTAATGTTCCTGATACTGTAGGATATCGAACTCCAGATGAAATTACAGAATATATTAACTACTTAAACAAACATGTGCCTAATATTAATGATGCTATTATTTCTGTGCACTGCCATGATGATTTGGGATTGGCAGTAGCAAATTCAATAGCAGGTGTTGTTGCTGGAGCAAGGCAAGTAGAGTGTACAGTTAATGGAATAGGAGAAAGAGCAGGAAATGCTTCATTAGAAGAATTTGTAATGGCACTTTCAACTAGAGCTGATAGATTTAATCTTGAAACTGAAATAGACAAAAAACAAATTTATAGAGCATCCAGGCTTGTGTCAAATATTACAGGCATGCCTATTCCTGCAAACAAATCAATAACAGGAGCAAATGCATTTGCACATGAATCAGGTATACATCAACATGGAGTTTTGGCAAACAAAGAAACTTATGAAATTATGGTACCAGAAGATATAGGAATTCCTGAAAAGCAAATGGTGCTTGGTAAGCATAGTGGAAGACATGCCTTTAAACATAGATTAGAAAATCTAGGATATGAATTGGAACAAGAAGAGATTAACGAATTATTTGCTAGATTTAAGGATTTGGCAGATAAGAAGAAGGTTGTATCAGATAAAGATATTTTGGCATTACTCAGCAACAAAGAAAATAAAGAAAGCGGAGGATACCAGCTAGAGAGTTTTGTAATAAATAGCGGTAATTTAATAACTTCAACTGCAGTTTTAAAAGTAAAGGATATAAAAGGTAAAATATTAGAAAAAGTTGCAATAGGAGATGGTCCAATAGATGCTTCATATAAGGCAATAAATAAAATTGTTAAAAATGATTTTGAGTTAATATCATACCATATTACAGCAGTAACAGGTGGTGAAGATGCATTAGGAGAAGTTGTTGTTAAACTAGGCCTTGATGGCGAGCAATACACAGGTAGAGGAGTTTCAACAGACATTATAGAATCAAGTATCAAAGCATATTTGAATGGAATAAACAAATTTGGGTTATAGTGCTTAATAAAATAATAACCTTAAAATATATAATAATAAATGAATAATCGAACAATATTTTTTGATAAAAACAAATAAGAGGAGATTTGACTATGGGGATGACGATGACACAAAAAATACTAGCACAAGCAGCTGGATTAGATGTGGTTAAAGCAGGACAGCTTGTTATGGCTAATCTTTCAATGGTATTGGCAAATGACATTACAGCACCTGTTGCCATCAAGGAATTTAAAAAAGCAGGATTGACGGATGTTTTTGACAAAGAAAAAATTTCACTAGTAATGGATCATTTTACGCCAAACAAAGATATATTGGCAGCTGAACAATGCAAAGTATGCAGACAGTTTTCTAAAGAACAGGAAATCGTTAACTTTTATGACGTGGGAGATATGGGCATAGAGCATGCATTACTTCCTGAAAAAGGACTTGTAAAAGCAGGTGATGTAATAATTGGGGCGGACTCACATACTTGCACATACGGTGCACTTGGAGCTTTTTCAACTGGAGTAGGATCTACTGATATGGCGGCTGGTATGGCACGTGGTAAAGCATGGTTTAAAATCCCAGAGGCAATAAAAGTAGAAATAAAGGGAAATTTTTCAAATGAATTTGTTACAGGTAAGGATGTAATATTACATTTAATTGGAACTATTGGCGTAGATGGAGCTCTTTACCAATCTTTGGAATTTGTCGGAGAAGGACTGAAAAACCTTTCGATGGATGACAGATTTTGTATAGCTAATATGGCAATAGAAGCAGGAGCAAAGAATGGAATTTTTCCTGTAGATGAAAAAACACGAGAGTATATGGATGAGAAATCCTTAAAATACGTAGAGTTTACAGCCGACGAGGATGCAGAATATACGAGAACAATCACTATAGATTTAGCAGAGTTGCAACCAACAGTTTCTTTCCCACATCTTCCTGAAAATACCAAGACGCCAGAACAATTTGGAGAGATAGAGATTGATCAAGTTGTAATCGGATCATGTACAAATGGCAGGTTGTCAGATATGAGAGAAGCATTCGAAGTTCTTAATGGACAAAAAATCAATAAAAATGTTAGATGTATTATTATTCCAGCAACTCAAAAAATTTATTTAGAAGCTATGGAGTTAGGATACTTAAAAGCATTTATAGAAGCAGGGGCAATTGTATCAACTCCAACTTGCGGACCATGTTTAGGAGGACATTCTGGAATATTGGCAGAAGGCGAAAGATGTGTTGCGACTACAAATAGAAATTTCGTTGGAAGAATGGGACATGTAAAATCAGAAGTGTATTTGTCCAGTACGTATGTTGCAGCAAAAAGCGCAATTACAGGCAAGTTATCAGACCCAAGAGTATAAAGGAGAAAAAAATGTCACAAGAAAATAAAAAAGCGATTATATTCGGAGATAATATTGACACTGATGTTATTATCCCGGCAAGATATTTAAACACATCTGATCCTGAAGTTCTGAAACAGTATTGTATGATAGATATAGATGAAACCTTTGCAGGCAGAGTTAAGGTAGGAGATATTATGGTTGGTGGCAAAAATTTTGGGTGTGGTTCATCAAGAGAGCATGCTCCGATTGCAATTAAAGCAAGTGGAATTTCACTTGTAGTTGCAAAAACATTTGCGAGAATATTTTATAGAAATGCAATAAATATTGGACTTGCAATAGTAGAATGCCCTGAGTTTGTCGATTCAGTTTCTGAAGGTGATGAAATAGAATTCGATTTGAATTCAGGTGTTTTGAAAATTGTGAACAAAAATTTACAGTTTGATATTCCAGCATTTCCAGAAGCCATACAGAAAATTGTAGACAATGGTGGATTATTAACAGCAATAAAAAACAAAGCGATATAAGCATGGCTAATCGCTTCTCGTGTAGGCTTGCAATCTTGGACATGGACTAATCGTGCATGTACGTTAGCTTCTTTGCCTAGGCATTAATTAACAGATCAAATCAAATACTTCTTAAATATGAGATAAAAAGGAAAATTAAATGTACAAAATAACAGTTCTAAAAGGGGATGGAATTGGCCCTGAAGTAGTTAATGAAACAATAAAAGTTTTAAAAAAAATAAGCGAAAAACATAATATTGATTTTGAATTTCAAGAAGCACTAATTGGAGGTTCGGCGTATGACGAAACAGGAGATCCGCTCCCACAAAAAACAATTGATATATGCAAAGCAAGTGATGCTATAATATTAGGTGCAGTAGGTGGCCCTAAATGGGATAAACTTTCTCCCGATGTTAGACCTGAGAAAGGACTTCTAAGAATCAGAAAAGAATTAAATTTATTTGCGAATATAAGGCCGGCTGTTCTTTTTCAATCATTAAAAGATGCTTGCCCGCTTAGATCGGATATTGCTGAAAAAGGAATAGATATTGTAGTGGTTAGAGAACTTACAGGCGGAATATACTTTGGAGAAAGAGGAAGGCGTGACAAAAATGGTTCTGAAGAGGCATATGATACAGACGCATACTCAGTTCCAGAAGTAGAAAGAATCGCAAAAGTTGCTTTCGATTTTGCAATGAGAAGAAAGAAAAATTTAATAAGCATAGATAAAGCTAATGTTTTAGAAAATTCAAGATTGTGGAGAGAAGTTGTAGAAAAAATGGCAAAAGACTATCCAGAAGTAAAACAGACGAATATGCTAGTCGATAATGCTGCTATGCAACTTGTAAAAGACCCTGCACAATTTGATGTTGTTTTAGCAAACAATATATTTGGAGATATATTGTCTGATGAAGCAGCTCAGATTTCAGGTTCAATTGGAATTTTGGCATCATCATCAATGGGAGAAGGAACACTTGGGCTATATGAGCCTATACATGGTTCGGCACCTGATATCGCAGGGAAAAACATTGCCAACCCAATAGCAAGTATTTTGTCTGTGGCGATGTTATTGAGAGATTCCTTAGGTGAGATAGAAGCTGCACAGACAATAGAAAATGCAGTCTCTAAAGCTTTAGAAGACGGATATAGAACATTTGACTTGAGTAAAGAAAATTCGATTAGTTGTTCTGAAATGGGAGAAGTTATTTGCAATAATATATAACAATCATAAGATGGACCCTGCTATTATTTGGCAGGGTCCATTTAATTTTTCAGAGATGATAAAAATTCTATATTTCAGAAGTGGCAAAATTCTTTTTTTGGTTTACTCATTATTATAACTTGATTGACTTGGAAGCAAGTCTAAACCATAGCTTTCTAATGTATCATTTATATATTCAAAATCAAAGTTTTTATTATTAATACAAGTTAAGATTATAGCATCTCTTGGAGCTTTCGGATATAAAGAAGGGAGCTCGTAGGTAGAAAGGGCACGCCTAGTGTCTTTGCTATTCATATGGCAAGCGATACAAAGTATTAAAAGCATATCTCTACTAGGGTTTATCTTTATACCATTTAGAATTTCATACATATAGGATTTAGAAATTAATCCAGTACATTTTTTTGTAATCTCTTTCATAGATATGCTATGTGAGCCTATATAATTGCTAAAAAAAGATTTCTTTGAAATAGGTTCGCCTAAATTGGAGATATAAATATCTAAAGAGCTTTTGTCAGAAACCTTATCTAAAACATTCAAAAAATCTGTTGTTGGTAATTCCTTATCCATGCATTCCCCTTTTCTAATATTATCATTATAGACTGTGTGCTTATGTTATAATTGTAATATATATTTTAGAAAGGTCAAGAAGTAATGTTATCAATAGAAGAAAAATATGAATTATCATTATATGAAGAATTAACTCACCTTGATGAAAGTGAAAACATTATTCTTGTTAAACATATGGAAACAGGAGAACTTAGGGTAAAAAAAATTCTGGAAACGTATAACGAAGATATTTTCTTAAAAATAAAGAACAAAAATATTTATGGAATACCAGAAATATTTTTTGTGGGAGAAGAAGGGGCGAAACTAATTGTTGTTGAAGAGTATTTAAATGGCAGAAATTTAGAACAAGTAATAAGAGAAAAAGGCCCCCTAGATGAAAGAGAAGTTTCTAACTACATTTGCCAACTATGCGACATTGTAGAAAACCTTCATAATTTTTCTCCTAAAATAATTCATAGAGATATAAAGCCAGCTAATATAATATTAACACCAGAAGGAATAATAAAACTAATTGACTATGATGCTGCTAAAGAACATGTACAAGGGAAAAAAGAAGATACTATACTAATGGGTACAAAAGAATTTGCGGCTCCAGAACAGTATGGTTTTATGCAATCAGACGAAAGAACAGACATATATGGGATTGGAGTTACGCTGAACTATCTTTTGACAGGGAATGTGCCTAAAGAAAAACTATGTGAAGGAAGGTTTGGAGATATAGTGACAAAGGCCACTAGAATAGACCCAGAGAAAAGATATAGAAATATAGGCAAACTTAAAAATGATTTAGAAATGGAAAAGAAGAACCCAGTAAAGAAAATTCACCATAAAATAAAAATCGATTTAAAAATAATCATAGGAGCTTTGTCTGCTATATGTTTAATATTGATGATACTTACGCAGGAAGTATCAGACCCAGAAACAGGTATACCATATTCACCTGAGAACCAAATCATGTATAAAACAACAAGTGTAGCTATAATTTTAGCTATTACTTTGTACATATTTAATTTCTGTAATATGAGATCTTTTTTGATGAGAAATTCTAAGAAAAAATTATTTAATCAAGTCTTGAAACATATAATGAACATTTTTATTATATCTATTATAGCTACTCTAGTTGTAGTAATAGGTATAGTAATAAGTGGATTAGAGATTTAGATACGGTTTTATATAGAAATATTCGATGATAAAAAAATGTTGTCAAAAGACATTATATAAATTAGATTCGCTTGTATTTAATACAAGCGATTTTTTATTTTTTGATACATAAATTTATTTTTGACATGGAAAAATATTACGAAATAAAATTTGTTAGACGTATAAGAACAATATAGAAAAAAGTACGCTAATAAGCGAACGAAATCAAGATAAAAAAGTGCTAAAATAAATTAAATTTAGCAAATAGTATATAGTGGAAATTATAAGGAATGGATAATCGAAAAATGAAAAAAAGAGGTATGTTTGGACTCATAATAGACTTTATTCTAGTGTTTATTACTGGTGGAGTATGGTTAATTTGGATAGTTATTAGGTATTTGAGAAATAGTTAATTGTATATCAACAGTACAACTCTAGATAAGAGATAAAGTTGTTGGAAGGATAAGAAAGGCGAGGAGAAGTAAAAATGAAGAAAGTGAATAATGATATGGTATCACCTGTAACATGTTCTAAATGTGGCAAAAAAAATGAAGTTAAAGAAAACTTAGAAAAATTATTTTGCCTATATTGTGGCACACAGATTGAACTAAATAAAGGCGAGGAAGAATCTTTAAAAGATGAAATAATAGAAAACGAGTTGGAAAGGTCAGGAAAAATGAAAGTAAATTCCCAAGAACTTAAATGTATTAAGTGTGGTAATGTATTAAAAGAGAATCAAGAGTTCTGCCCTAGTTGTGGGAAAAAGTCAGAAGTTGTTACTGATAAAAAAAAGAAAATAATTATATTGGTGAGTATAGGAATTGCTATTACTATATTTGTGACAGCATTGATAGTTGTATTTTTATTTGACGGGGAAAGTAAATCTAATAGCTCAAACACCGCTTCGGGAACAAATGAACCTCAACTTGATAGCCATACATCTGAGCAAATATCAGAAAACATTACGAGTAGTGGAGGACTTACAGAAGAAGGAATACTAGTAGTCTTTAGTAAAAATGAAAACGAAGTACCAATTGATATGGAAATAGAAGTTGAATTTTATGATGAAGCTGGGTTGATTGTAGGAAGTGGAAGTACAAGCCTTAGTGCTGTAGGTACAGGTTCTGAAGTAGCAACTGAAATATACTCTACTCCAGAAAAATTTGATGATTATAAAATTTATGTTGATGGAGAAATATCAGAAAAAACTTCATATTTTGATAAGATTGAAATAATACATAACAATAATGGAGAGGAAATTATTGTTCAAGTGAAAAATAATTCAGAAGATTTAATAGACTGGATTTCAGTTAGTGTAGTATATTTCCAAGGGGATGATGTGGTAGGAATTAGTAGCGATTTAGATGTAGAGATTGAATCTGGAAGAGCAGGTAATTTTACATTATATTTCCCTTATGATGAAAATTATGATGATGTATCATTTGAAAGTTATAAAGTTTTTGTTAATGAAGTCTATACATGGTAGAGGAATAACTGACTTGTAATAAGCTGTTAAAACACGTAAGATTTAAGCAAGATTTAAGCAAAATGCTTGAATCTTGCTTTTTTGAAAAAGTAATTAAAAACTCATAATGTATTTACACAATTTTTGTTGTCCAATCTTCCACGTTCCAAACGTCTGTTACCCAATCTTCATAAAAGGATGGTTCGTGGCACACGATTAGAATGGAGCCCTCATATTTTTGCAGGGCTTTTTTCAGCTCTTCTTTTGCATCTACATCGAGGTGATTTGTTGGTTCGTCAAGAATTAACCAATTACTTTCTTTCTGCATTAGATCGCAAAGTCTAACCTTGGCATTTTCTCCACCACTTAAAACTTTAAGCTGACTTGTAATATGATCGTTTGTCAGGCCGCATTGTGCTAAAGCAAATCTAACTTCTGCGTTTGTATATGAAGGGTACTTTTCCCAAATATATTCGAGAGCAGTAGTTTTGTTTTGACGTGCAGCTTCTTGTTCGAAATATGCAGGAATTAGAAGGTCGCCTAGTTGTGCTGTGCCTGAATAAGGCTTGATTTCACCTAGTATTGTCTTTAATAAAGTGCTTTTTCCAAGTCCATTTGTACCAACAATTGCAAGTTTGTCGCCTCTAATCATTTTGAAATTTAGTGGATTTGTAAGAGGAGAGTCATACCCAATTACAAGATCTGTACAATCGACCAATACTTTACCTGATGTTTTGCCTTTTTTGAAAAAAAACTCAGGCTTGATTTTTTCTTTTGGCTTAGATAGTATATCCATTTTATCTAAAATTTTCTCTCTACTATTTGCCATTCCTGCTGTTGCAGCCCTAGCTTTATTTCTCGCCACAAAGTCTTTTAGCTTATCAATTTCGGCCTGTTGCCTTTTATAAGCAGAGGCTTGTTGAGATACTTTTATTTCATGAATCCTTAAATAATTTTGGTAGTCTCCAGGGTATCTATTTAATTCGCCATCATCAAGATGATAGACAACATTAACCACAGAATCAAGAAATTCTACGTCATGTGAAATTAGAATAAATGCATTTTCATATTCTTGCAAATATCTTTTCAACCATGTGATATGGTCTGCATCTAGATAGTTTGTAGGTTCGTCAAGTAGCAATATTGAAGGATCCTCTAAAAGAAGTTTGGCTAAAAGCACTTTAGTTCTTTGACCGCCACTTAGTTCATTAACATCTCTATCAAGCCCAAGGTCTAGAAGTCCCAAACCATCGGCAACTTGACTAATCTTTGTTGGAATTTCATAGTATCCACTTTCTTCTAAAATATGTTGTATTTCACCTGCTTCTTCCATAAGTTTAGTCATATCAGAGTCTTCTGAACCCATCTTTTCATATAGTTCTAGCATATTTTCTTCGAGTTTATGCATATAATCAAAAGCTGTTGTTAGGGCATCGTTAATTGAAGTTCCAGCTTTAAGCGTAGAATGTTGATCAAGATATCCAATTCTTACATTTCTAGACCATTCTACTTTACCTTCTTCTGGTTGGATATTACCAATTATTATATTAAAAAAAGTAGACTTACCTTCTCCATTGGCACCTACTAATCCAACATGTTCGCCTTTGAGAAGTCGAAAAGTAGCATCTTCAAGTATTCGTCTTCCCCCAAAGTCATGTGATACTTTTGTAACATTTAGTAAACTCATATTTATTCCCCTTTGTATTTTTGGTTTTATTGCAAATGCACTAATTATATTTTAACTCAATTTTTAGTTCAGTGGGGAATTTTCTTGATAAAAATTAGATAACCTTAGAGTGTTTAATATGGTATAATATTTAAAAAGGAGAGACTTGCATTATGGAAAAAATATTAATTAAAAACTTTACAAAAGTTTACAAAAAGTTTACAGCAGTAAACAATATTAATTTGGAAATAAAATCAGGTGCTATAACTGGATTTGTAGGGAAGAATGGTGCAGGTAAAACAACGACGCTTAGAGCGATGATTAACTGCATTTCTCCAACAAAAGGAGAAATTCTAATTAATGGTTTAGATAGTGTTCGCGATGCAACAACGATAAAATCTGCAATTAGCTATATGCCGGGGGATGTAGCTTTATATGAAAATGTAAAAATTGAAGAGATTCTTAAGTTTTGTGCAAACGAAGATAAAGCAATTTTAGCTGAAGCATATGAATTATGTCAGTATTTTGAACTTGATATTAACAAAAAAGCAAGAGAGTTAAGCTTAGGCAATAGAAAAAAAGTTTCAATAGTATTAGCTCTTATGAAGAAAAGTGATGTCTTGATTTTAGATGAACCTACTAATGGACTTGACCCTCTTATGCAAGAGAAGTTTTTCAAAAAAATAATAGAGAAAAAAGAAAATGGATCTACTATATTCTTATCAAGTCATAATTTGTCAGAAATTGATAAACATTGCGACAGAGTCGTTATAATTAAGGACGGCAAGATTATTGAAGATATTGATATGCAAATTGCGAGAAAAGAAAAACAATTGCTAGTAATTTATGAAACAGATAAGGAAGAAAAACATAAAGAACTGTTTGATGGCGATATAAATGAACTTTTAAACAAACTTTCAAAATTAAGCTTAAAAAACTTAGAAATCAAAAAAGTGCCAATAGAAGAAAAGCTTATGAAATATTATGAAGAGTATTAATGGAGTAGAAGGTGAGAAAAATGAAAACCTCAAGAATGATAATCTTTGGACTTAAACTAAATATAAAACTAATTGTTGGATGGTCCATAGCTATGATGGGAATGATGGCAATGTACACATTACTTTTTCCATACGTGCAAGATATGGCAAATGTGAAAATGGAAATGATGCCGAAAGAAATGATGCAACTTTTTGGTTTAGACGAATGGAATGATATGAGCAATTTCGTTTCATATTTGGCGATGATATACAATTTGATGCTTGTTGCTATGTCAATATTTGCAGTTGTTTTTTCTTCTAATTTGCTTGCTAACGAAGAAAAAAACAAAACTATCGAAATTTTATCATCTATAAAAATTAGTAGAGCAAAAATATATTGGAACAAATTCATTACAGCTATAATAGGATTGCTAATTGTTGTGATCTCTTCTGCTGTTGTTGGAACAATATGTGGTTTTGTTTCAGGTGGAGAAACATTTGATATTATGGAAGTTATAGCTATTTTTGTGTTTTCAAGTACTATTCCATTTATATTTATGGCATTTGCATTTTCACTTGCGGGAATAACTGGCAAAATCGCAGTGTCAACTGTTGGAAGCATATTTGTTTTTGCGATATACCTTATGGGATACTTAGGAACGTTGATGGGAGAAGATGGAGAGTTTTTAAAATATTTCAGCCCATTTGAAATGTTTAGCCCAACAACTGTAATTGAACCAGACTTGACGATGATGCTATCTATGGGAGCATATGCTGCACTAATGATAGTGGCACTTCTATTAGGGATGTATAGATACAAAAAAAGAGATTTTGTAATTTAAAAAGATAATTTGTGAGTATATAAAAATTTTTTCTGATTAAAAAATGAGACTCTAAAAAAACAAAAAGAAAGTATTGAATATTCGTTGAATAATTTTCGTAATTATTTTGAGATTTGTACTATTTGATTCCTTGATGTGTTTGTGGTAAAATTATATTTAGTTGATTCGGGGGTGGATAGGCGCTGGTGTGTCTTCTGGTCTTCAAAACCTGTACGAGGAGTTAGGAGCTTCTTGGGTGAGTTCGATTCTCACACACTCCCGCCATAATTAAAAGAAGTGTTGAAAAATCAATACTTCTTTTTTGCAATATATAAAGAATGAAAAATGAAAAATGTGTAGAATATGAACAAAAATAAAAATACATGTTTGCGCTGTTTATATTAATTTTTATGATTAAAATAAAAGTTATGATATACTAAATACAACAATTAGAGACAAACACACGCTTTCCAACGGATATGTTCTTTTAGGAGGAAAAAATGGACAAAAATACAATGCTTAGAAGTATACCTAAAGTTGATGAAATACTATGCGAAGATCAAATTTTAGAATTGATTGATAATAACCCAAGAGAAATAATAATAGAATCCATACGTTATGTCATAGATGAATTTAGAAACGCGATTTTGTCTTTTGATTCAAATTCAGAAAAAACTAATATAAAAATTGATGATTTCACAAAAGATGATATAGTTGAACAAGTAATAAATAGAGTCAACGTAGAAAATGAAACAAGCTTGCATAGAATGATTAATGCAACAGGGGTTGTTTTGCATACAAATCTAGGAAGAGCACTGATGCCCCAAAGCGCTTCAAATGCAGTAGCGGCAGTAACGAGCAATTATTCCAATTTGGAATATAATGTTTTAGAAGGGAAAAGAGGCTCAAGGCATGACCATATAGAAAAAATAATTTGCAAAATTACAGGTGCAGAAGCAGCTATGGTTGTAAATAATAATGCTGCAGCTACAATGCTCTGTCTTTCATCTATGGGCGAAAATATGGAAGTGATAGTATCTAGAGGTGAACTCGTAGAAATAGGGGGCTCGTTTAGGATACCTGAAATAATGAAGAGAAGCGGATGTATTTTAAAAGAAATTGGAACAACAAACAAAACTAAAGTATCTGATTATAAAAATGCTGTATCAGAAGATACAGGAGCAATTCTCAAAGTGCATACTAGCAACTACAAAATATTAGGATTTACAGAAGAAGCAACTCTGGATGAGCTAGTAGAACTAGGAAAAGAAATCGAACTACCTGTAATATATGATATGGGAAGCGGACTGATGGTCGATATGAAAAAGTATGGAGTCCAAGAGCCTACTGTAAAAGAATGTATTAATTCAGGAATAGATGTTATTTTGTTTAGTGGAGATAAATTGTTAGGAGGCCCACAAGGGGGCATAATTGCAGGAAAGAAAAAATATATAGATGAAATGAAAAAACATCAACTTGCTAGAGTCGTTAGAATAGATAAAATGTCTTTGGCTGCGCTTGAAGCAACATTTAGGGAATATATTAGTGAAACTAGAGCTTTTGAAAATATCCCAACGCTTAGAATGTTAAAAGCGAATTTCGATGAGTTGTTTGATAGAGCAGATATATTTTCAAAAAAATTGTCTTCTGAAGCAAAGGGATTCATTTTCTTACCTGAAGAAACACACGTACAAGTAGGAGGAGGATCAGCACCGACTGTATTACTAAAGAGTGCCGGAGTAGCTGTAACTTCTGAAAGAGTATCGATAACAGAAATTGAAAAAAGATTAAGAATGCACAACCCACCTATAGTCACGAGAATAAGTAAGGATAAATTGTACATTGAAATGAGGACAATTACAAACGATGAAGAAAATATTATTATAGATGCATTTAAAAAAATAGAGGTGTAATATATAAAAGGCGTGTAAATCTACACGCCTTTTATTTGCATAAGTGAAAACCCCGCGTTAGACGCGGGGGATGCATTTTTCGATTATGTTTTCGATATAATAGAGTGATTAATTATTTAGAAATCATCTAAACTAGATTAATTTCTAAAATCAGCACATCTTCATCGTATGTGTTAAAGTCTTCAACAGTTACTGTGACTGGGCTTTCAAGATTATTTAGCTTGAAATAAACGGGAATGTCTTGGAGTGTCTCTTCTTGCTCAATTTCTGTATCCTCAAGAAAAATATTTTGATCGGTGAAATCCCAGGTTGAATCTAATTCGATATCATTTTGATAAGCACTTATAAAAGTAGACCATGTAAATGATGCGGGTTCATCTGATTTATTTGTGAAATCAAATGTCAATTTTACTGCATCTGAACCATCAACTACAACTAAATCTGCTGTTTTGTACTTTGTGATCATAGTTTCAGATTCAATTTTGTTTTCTGAAACCATAACACCTGATGTATATACCTCTCCGCCGTCATCATTGTTATTTCCACTATCTCCACATGCAGTTAATGATAATACTAGAATTAAACTTAGAATTGTGATTAATATTTTTTTCATGTCATTCCTCCGCGTTTTAAATATGATACTATTTGATCAATTCTTCTGCAATTTGTATAGTGTTAGTTGCAGCACCTTTTCTGATATTATCGGCAACGCACCATAAATTTATACCATTATCTACTGAAAAATCTCTACGAATTCTGCCAACATAAACAGGGTCAGTTCCTGCTACTGCTCTAGCAAGAGGATAAACGTTATTTGCAACATCATCTTGGTAAACTAGTCCAGGAGCATTTTTTAATACATCTTTGAGTTCATCTAAATCGAATTCTTTTTCAAATTCTATGTTGATAGATTCACTATGTGAGTCAAATACAGGAACTCTAACTGTAGTAGCTGTAACCTTAATGTCATCACGGTGAAGAATTTTCATGGTTTCTTTTATCATTTTCATTTCTTCTTTGGTATATCCATTATCTTGGAAAACATCTATATGAGGGATACAATTTCCAGCGATTGGATGTGGATACGCATTCGTTGTGTCTTTGCCTGCTAAGCCATTTTCTAGGTCAGAGATTCCTTTTACTCCCGAGCCTGATACAGCTTGATATGTCGAAAATACAACTCTTTTTATTTTGTATTTTTCGTCAAGTGGTTTTAGAACTACCATTGCTTGTATAGTAGAACAATTTGGATTTGCAATTATTCCTTTGTTCCATTCAATGTCCTCAGGATTGACTTCTGGAACAACTAATGGAACTTCAGGATCCATTCTCCATGCACTACTATTATCGACAACAACAACTCCTTTAGAAGCTGCGATAGGTGCGAATTTTTCGCTTACCGAACCTCCAGCTGAAAAAAGGGCTATATCTATGTCTTTATCAAAAGAAGATTCTGTAAGTTCTTCTACAATATAATCTTTGCCTTTTACAGTTACAGTAGAACCAGCCGATTTAGCTGATGCCATAATATATAAATTTTCGTATGGAAAGTCTCTTTCTTCCAGCACCTTAATAAATGTGGTGCCTACGACACCTGTTGCTCCGACTATGGCAAGATTTGGTTTTTTGTTCATTGTGATATATTCCTCCCTTACTAAAATTATATGCTTGTTATAGATATATAATATCACATATTGCTAGCAAATAAAAGGAGAGAGGATGACAACATTCAAGATAGTATTTGCTATTTTTTAAAATGAATATGGAATAATAAATGAATATTTAATTTAAATTCATTTATTGTAAAAATTAATTTAAATTATACTTGTGAATTATGATTGAGTGTGCAAGAATATATGTAATAATATATCTGAGATTTGAAAAAATATTAATAGGTTATTTCTAATAATTGTATTGAAAACAAGCTTCTAAATAAAAACAATAGGAGGAATAAAAATGATAGAACAATTAACCAATCAATATAAGGTGACCAAGACGTTAAGATTTGCATTGATTCCACAGGGTAAGACAGAAGAATATTTTAATGAGAGAGTTCTTCCGGAAGATGAAGAAAGAGCAGAAAATTATAAAAAGGTAAAGAAAATTGTAGATAGTTATCATGTTGAATTTATCGAAGAAACACTGTCAAAGGTGTCGCTAGAAGGATTGTCAGAGTATGTTATGATATATTTTGATGACATTATGGAGAAAAAAGAAAAAGTAGAAAAACTTAAACAACTACAAGAAAGCATGAGAAAAGAAATTTCAGCAGCTTTTGAAAAAAATGAGAAGTGGGGGATTTTGTTCAAAAAAGAGTTGATAGAAAAAGAGTTGCCATTATTTCTAAAAAGAAAAAAACTAGAGGAAGAAGTTGAGTATGTTAACTATTTTAAAAAGTTTACCACATACTTCACGGGTTTTAATGAAAACAGAAAAAACATGTATACGAATGAGGAAAAGGCAACAGCAATAAGTTATAGGATAATTAATGAAAACCTAAATAAGTTTTTAGATAATATAAGAACATTTAAAAAAGTTAAGGAAAAAATATGCTCTGATGAATTAAAAGAAAACATTAAAGGTGCTTATGGACTTGGGCTTGACGAAGTGTTTTCTATTGATTATTTCAACTTATGTTTATCGCAAAAAGGAATTGATAAATATAATGAAATTATAGGAGGCTATACAATCCAATGCGGAGAGAAAATAAAAGGAATTAATGAATATATAAATTTATTTGGACAGAAAGAAAAAATAAAGTTGCCAAGAATGAAGATGCTTTACAAGCAAATATTGAGTGATAGAGAAAGCTTTTCGTTCATACCAGAACAATTCGGCGACGATAATGAAACATTAAAGGCTATTTATGATTTTTATAATCAAAAGAATTATGAAACAGGAAAATCATATAGAACGATAATTGAAGAGGCAAGTGATATTATAAAGAATATTAACTCGAATTGCTTAGATCAAATTTATATAAAGAATGATAGCAATATTACAATGATATCTCAAGATATATGTGGAAGTTGGGGAACTATTCAAGAAAAAATAGAAGAAGAGTATGATAAAAACAACAAGAAAAACCCAAAAGATATAGAAAAATATTTGGAAAAAAGAAGGAAGGAATTGAAAAAAGTTTCTAGTTATTCGATTTCTAATTTAGAGAAATATTTATCTCATGATACTGAAAATAGAAAACTTTCAAAATATTTGATTAGCAAAACGGAAACACTTAAAAATAATGTATTTGATAATTATAGTGAAGTTGAAAATGTTCTTCAAAAAAATTACGATGAAGAAGAAAAATTATCTTCAGATAAAAAAAATGTAGCACTAATAAAGAATTTTCTGGAAAGCCTAAAAGAATTTCAACGTTTTTTTGGAATAATGAAAGGAAGTGGAGAAGAAGTAGATAAGGACACAAATTTCTATGCTGACTACGAAAACTTTTATAGTGTGATAGATGCTACAACATTATTGTATGACAAAGTCAGAAATTATATGACTAAAAAACCTTACTCTGAAGATAAAATTAAAATCAATTTTAGTAATCCTCAATTTTTGGATGGCTTTGATAAAAATAAAGAGAAAGATTACTTAAGTGTGATTTTAAGAGACGAAAATAAATACTATTTAGCTATTATGGACAAAAAATGTAACAAAATATTTGAAACTCCTAAAAGTGGAGACGCTATAGATTGTTATGAAAAAATGAATTACAAGCTTTTACCTGGTCCAAATAAAATGTTGCCTAAAGTGTTTCTTTCGAAGAAGGGGATTAGTAGATTTGAGCCGCCAGAGGAACTATTAGAGGCATATAATAAAGAAACACATAAAAAGGGAGCAGATTTTAATCTGAATGACTGTCATAGACTAATTGATTATTTTAAAGACTGTATAGGCAAGCATGAATACAAAGACTATAATTTCACTTTCTCTGAAACAAATAAATATGAAGATATAAGCATGTTTTATAGTGAAGTTTCAGAACAAGGGTATAAAGTATCTTTTGAAAAAATATCAAAAGAATATATAGAAAGCCTTGTGGACAAAGGAGAACTATTTCTTTTTCAAATTTACAACAAAGATTTTTCCGAATATAGCAAGGGTAAAGAAAATCTGCATACTATGTATTTTAAAGCTCTTTTTGATGAAATAAATCTTAAAAATACAAAATATAAATTGAACGGTGGAGCAGAAATGTTTTACAGGAAATCTAGTATTAAAACTAAAGATAGAACGATACATGAAAAAAACATACCAATCAAAAATAAAAATGAGCTAAATAATAAAAAAGAAAGCACATTTTCTTATAATTTGATTAAGGATAAAAGGTATACAGAAAGACAATTTTTGTTGCATTTATCAGTGACAATGAATCCTAAAGCTAATGATAGAGCTACTGTGAATGAGGAAGTTAGAAAGATAATTTCTAAAAAAAATGAGACTTATATTATTGGCATTGATAGAGGAGAAAGGCATCTTATCTATATCTCTGTTATAGATGGAAAAGGAAATATCTGTGAACAGTATTCATTAAATGAAATAGCTAACAAATACGCAGATCAAGAATACAGCACAAATTATCAAAATTTGTTAGCACGAAAGGAAGGAGATCGAGAGAAATCCAGAAAAGAATGGAAAACAATAGAAAATATAAAAGAGTTAAAAGAAGGATACATAAGCCAAGTTGTGCATAAAATATGCGAATTAGTTGAAAAATACGATGCGATAATTGTAATGGAAGATTTGAATAGTGGATTTAAAAATAGCAGAATTAAAGTTGAAAAGAGTGTATACCAAAAATTTGAAAAGATGTTAATTACTAAACTCAACTTCTATGTGAATAAAAATAAAAATGCGGATGAGGTAGGAGGTTTATTCGGAGCGTATCAACTTACAGAAAAATTCAAAAGCTTCAAAGATATGACTAGGCAAAATGGAATAATATTTTATGTGCCAGCATGGCTAACAAGCAAGATTGATCCAGTTACAGGATTTACAAATTTGTTGTATCCTAGATATGAAAGTGTTGCAATGTCAAAAGAATATATAAGTAAATTTGATGGAATAAGATTTAATGCAAAAAACAACTATTTTGAATTTGATATTGACTGTGATAAATTTCCTAAAGGCGGTGTATCTTATAGAAAAAAATGGACAATATGTAGCAATGGAGAGAGACTAGAAACTTTTAGAAATCCTGAAAAAAACTCACAGTGGGACAATAGAGAAATAATCCTCACAGATGAATTTGAAGCACTTTTCAAAAAACATGAAATAAATTATATGGGAGAAAATCTCAAAGAAGAAATTTTGAAAATGGAAAATGCAAATTTTTTCAAAAACTTTATTCACCTGACTAAAATGACATTGCAAATGAGAAACAGTGTAAGTGGGACTGAAATTGACTACTTAATATCCCCTATTAGAAACAATAAAGGGGAATTTTACGATAGCAGAAAGGTTGTGAGTGACGATAATTTGCCGAAGGATGCAGATGCCAATGGTGCTTATAATATTGCAAGAAAGGGAATTTGGAGTATTGAACAAATAAAGAACGCGGAGGATATCAAAAAAGTAAATTTATCAATTTCAAATAAAGAATGGCTTGAATTAGCACAAAGTAAAGGATAAAACAGTGGAGAATCCTATATCAATATCTCTTTTAAATGATTTCATCTTTTGCCCTGTATCAATATATTTTCATTTAATTGATGATTCAAATAACAGTATTTTAACGAAAGAAAAAAGGCAAATTGCAGGGGATCATGCTCATAAATGCGTCGATGAAGGTAACTACACTACGAGAAAAGATGTTCTTCAAAGCCGATTTGTATATTGTGAGAAGTATAATATTATAGGTAAAATAGATATATTCGATGTAAAAAAAAGGATTTTAACAGAACGTAAGAACAAAATTAATTTTATTTATGATGGATATATATTCCAACTGTATGCACAGTATTTTGCATTAGTGGAAATGGGATATGACGTAAGAGAGATAAATCTGTATAGTTTTGTAGATAACAAGACGTATAGGACAGATCTTCCTAACGATAACCCTGAGATGCTTCGTAAGTTTGAACGTTTAATTGAAGAAATTTCCACTTTTGAGATTGAAAACTATGTTCAAACCAATGCTAATAAGTGCGAAAATTGCATATATGAAGAATTATGTTCTTTTTCAGTTTTGAAGGAGGGTATATGATAAATTTACCAGATTTTCGAAAAAAACAAATACTTTTTGTATTTTTCAATCTTGGAGACACATTGTCCTTTAGAAATGATAATGTTGTGATAAAAAATAAAGAAGGGGGAATTAAAAGTCAATGCAGTTGCTATAGAGTTTTCCTTGTTTTTGCAGTTGGACATTTTTCAATTACAAGTGCAGTAGTTCAACAAAGCAAGAAATTTGGTTTTTTTCTTGTGTTGATGTCCCCTTCGTTTAGAGTGTATGATGTTTTAGGAGCAGAAAAAAGTGGGAATACTTTATTGAAACAAAAACAATATACTTATAATTCTTTGGAAATTGCTAGAAGACTTATTTCAAATAAAATTTTTTCACAGCAAACTTTACTTAAAAAAAGAAGAAGTAAAAGTGAGGAATTAATAAAAAATATTACTTTGATGGATGGGTATTTGGAAAAAATAAAATTTTCAAACAGTATACCAGAGTTGATGGGTTTCGAAGGAACCGCAGCGAAAATATATTTCAAAGCACATTTTGACAATGTTGATTGGTGTGGAAGAACTCCAAGATTGAAAAGAGATTACATTAATTCAAGCTTAGATATTGGATACACAGTATTGTTCAATTTTATAGATTCGATACTTTTATCATACGGGTTTGATACATACAAAGGAGTATTGCATAAGCAATTTTATATGAGAAAATCTTTGGTGTGTGACATTATTGAACCATTTCGAGTTATCATTGATGAACAAGTAAAAAAATCAATTAACTTATCGCAAATCAAAGAAGAACATTTCAAACTTATAAATAATCAATATCAATTAGAATGGAAAATGTCGCCTTACTATATTAAGATATTAGCAGAGCCAATTCTTGAAAAGAAAGAAGATATATTCATATACATACAACAATATTATAGATGTTTTATGAAAGGATCAGAAATCGAGGAGTATCCGTTCTTTTGTGGAGGCGAAAAGTAATGGTTATAATTAGTTATGATATTAGTGACAACAAAAAAAGAAGCAAGTTTAATAAATATATCAGAAAATTTGGACATAGACTACAATTTTCGGTTTATCAGATAGACAATAGTGAAAGAATACTGAAAAACATTATTGCGGATATTGATAATCAATTTATGAAAGAATTTGACCAAAGCGATAGCGTGTATATTTTCAAAATGAGTGCTAGTTGTGATATAATTAAATATGGATATGCAAGCAATGAAGATGAAGAGTTGATAATTATCAAGTAATTGCAAACTAGAGTCTTAATGTAGATTATCTTGAAAGAGGGTTCTTTAATATGTTTAAAAAAGCAAGAAAGTTTCAAAAAATGAGGCAAAAACTAGTAAGAATAAAACAAAAACAACAAAATTGTACCAACAAGGGTTGAAGAACCCAAATAAATTTCTACTATTGTAGATTCTTGTAAGTAAATTAATATCTTCATATGTTGAAGAACCCAAATAAATTTCTACTATTGTAGATAAGGCAAAAGTTTTACTTTGTTTTCAAGTTGAAGAACCCAAATAAATTTCTACTATTGTAGATATTAATGCTTTATTCTTTCGCTCAATCTGTTGAAGAACCCAAATAAATTTCTACTATTGTAGATTAAATTTAATAGATTGTTCATTTACTGTTGAAGAACCCAAATAAATTTCTACTATTGTAGATCAATTAGAGTTTTGTTGTTTTCTTTAAGTTGAAGAACCCAAATAAATTTCTACTATTGTAGATAATATTAATCTTAAGTTGCTGCGTAACGTTGAAGAACCCAAATAAATTTCTACTATTGTAGATAAATCAACTAGATCATGCCCTTATCAAAGTTGAAGAACCCAAATAAATTTCTACTATTGTAGATGAATATTAACTGTTAAAGTCGATAAAGTTGAAGAACCCAAATAAATTTCTACTATTGTAGATTTGTTTCTTGCTATTGTTGAGATAAGGTTGAAGAACCCAAATAAATTTCTACTATTGTAGATGATGGAAATATTGATGCTATTTGTATGGTTGAAGAACCCAAATAAATTTCTACTATTGTAGATACTATATCAGCTACTGCATTAGTGCCAAAGTTGAAGAACCCAAATAAATTTCTACTATTGTAGATGTCCTAATTCGTCTTTTTTTAATCTCGTTGAAGAACCCAAATAAATTTCTACTATTGTAGATTCGACATTAACTAATGTGTTGGAAATTGGTTGAAGAACCCAAATAAATTTCTACTATTGTAGATGGAAGGTCTTTTGCTGAATATATCATGGTTGAAGAACCCAAATAAATTTCTACTATTGTAGATTTTTAGACTAAAACAGGAAGCAGAAGGTTGAAGAACCCAAATAAATTTCTACTATTGTAGATCAAGTTAAATTATTAAAAACGGATAAGTTGAAGAACCCAAATAAATTTCTACTATTGTAGATGTTTAGAGTCTACTGCATTTATAAAAGTTGAAGAACCCAAATAAATTTCTACTATTGTAGATTTTCTTCTTTTGTTTCTTCTTTTGTTTGTTGAAGAACCCAAATAAATTTCTACTATTGTAGATAACGAAAGGGAAAAATATATATATAATGTTGAAGAACCCAAATAAATTTCTACTATTGTAGATTCGTATGATGAAAGTTACTCTAATATTGTTGAAGAACCCAAATAAATTTCTACTATTGTAGATATATACTTTTTTATGAAAAGAAAGTAAGTTGAAGAACCCAAATAAATTTCTACTATTGTAGATAAATATCCGTTAGGTATATTCATTTTTGTTGAAGAACCCAAATAAATTTCTACTATTGTAGATAATTAAAAAATGTCCTTTCCCTATATGTTGAAGAACCCAAATAAATTTCTACTATTGTAGATATATAAATAATTCATGCTGTTTTATTAGTTGAAGAACCCAAATAAATTTCTACTATTGTAGATTCAGATATTAGTCATTCTTCAAAACGATGGTTGAAGAACCCAAATAAATTTCTACTATTGTAGATGAAATTAATATTCCAACCCATATCATGTTGAAGAACCCAAATAAATTTCTACTATTGTAGATAAGCTGTAATTACGTTATTTATTATAAGTTGAAGAACCCAAATAAATTTCTACTATTGTAGATATATTTCCCAAACTCCATGCATATTTGTTGAAGAACCCAAATAAATTTCTACTATTGTAGATAGCTTACAGTTGAGCAGATTGACGAAGGTTGAAGAACCCAAATAAATTTCTACTATTGTAGATGCAGATCCAACAGCTTACACAGAAGCAGTTGAAGAACCCAAATAAATTTCTACTATTGTAGATTCAGTATTACTATTCTGGATTCCAATGTTGAAGAACCCAAATAAATTTCTACTATTGTAGATAATATTAACTTTTAGCTCTTGTGTAATGTTGAAGAACCCAAATAAATTTCTACTATTGTAGATTGTTAATAATTTAAATCTCATCTATATGTTGAAGAACCCAAATAAATTTCTACTATTGTAGATACATATCATTGCCATGTTCTAAAATTGTTGAAGAACCCAAATAAATTTCTACTATTGTAGATTAAGCTACCGACAGGAAAAGAACACATGTTGAAGAACCCAAATAAATTTCTACTATTGTAGATCATTATTAAAAATACGGATTATAAGGGGTTGAAGAACCCAAATAAATTTCTACTATTGTAGATATAGCATCGACCATATAGTCGAAGTGTTGAAGAACCCAAATAAATTTCTACTATTGTAGATAAATTCAATAGGATCATTCAATGTATATGTTGAAGAACCCAAATAAATTTCTACTATTGTAGATTTGAGAGTGTGCTGAGGCAGGTAGAGTTGAAGAACCCAAATAAATTTCTACTATTGTAGATATATAGAGAAGGGGCAGTATGTTTGTATGTTGAAGAACCCAAATAAATTTCTACTATTGTAGATGAGTAATTAGTATTGGAGCTGTTATAAGTTGAAGAACCCAAATAAATTTCTACTATTGTAGATTAAATGGAAACAAACTTTGGTGATAAGTTGAAGAACCCAAATAAATTTCTACTATTGTAGATCTACATCTCCTGCTTGTAATGGACTCGTTGAAGAACCCAAATAAATTTCTACTATTGTAGATGTGTAACTTCTTCCTCTTCTTCAAAAGTTGAAGAACCCAAATAAATTTCTACTATTGTAGATACATGAGAAAGAATTTTAACAAGGAGTGTTGAAGAACCCAAATAAATTTCTACTATTGTAGATTTAATAAGCAGAAAAAACAAAGAGATGTTGAAGAACCCAAATAAATTTCTACTATTGTAGATTTATAAGGAACTGCTGCACCTTCTTCAGGTTGAAGAACCCAAATAAATTTCTACTATTGTAGATTCATATGACGAAAGTTATTCTAATATGTTGAAGAACCCAAATAAATTTCTACTATTGTAGATACAATGAAAGTTTTTTAAATTTATCATAGTTGAAGAACCCAAATAAATTTCTACTATTGTAGATAAAGCCATAGCCATTATCAATTTAAAAGTTGAAGAACCCAAATAAATTTCTACTATTGTAGATGCATTGTCATTATACACATTTGATTTAGTTGAAGAACCCAAATAAATTTCTACTATTGTAGATACTATCCGTCAGGAGCAACTAAACCGGTTGAAGAACCCAAATAAATTTCTACTATTGTAGATTATTATAGCCCCTAAAATCATAGGTATATGTTGAAGAACCCAAATAAATTTCTACTATTGTAGATACTATAAAGGTCAGTGTTGTTTTTTAGGTTGAAGAACCCAAATAAATTTCTACTATTGTAGATCTTAGTATACCAGTACCTAATTTATAAGTTGAAGAACCCAAATAAATTTCTACTATTGTAGATTATTATAGCCCCTAAAATCATAGGTATATGTTGAAGAACCCAAATAAATTTCTACTATTGTAGATACTATAAAGGTCAGTGTTGTTTTTTAGGTTGAAGAACCCAAATAAATTTCTACTATTGTAGATCAGGCTGGCGTTATTATTGTGAAAGGTTGAAGAACCCAAATAAATTTCTACTATTGTAGATACATGAGAAAGAATTTTAACAAGGAGTGTTGAAGAACCCAAATAAATTTCTACTATTGTAGATGCAATGTGCCAAACCTGTCTCCATCTGTTGAAGAACCCAAATAAATTTCTACTATTGTAGATTCAGGGTATAATTAGTTATAGCTTAATGTTGAAGAACCCAAATAAATTTCTACTATTGTAGATTTATATAAGTATTTTCTCTATGTTTGTTGAAGAACCCAAATAAATTTCTACTATTGTAGATTTATATAAGTATTTTCTCTATGTTTGTTGAAGAACCCAAATAAATTTCTACTATTGTAGATTCATTAATGTTTTTAACACTCGTCACGTTGAAGAACCCAAATAAATTTCTACTATTGTAGATCAAGTGGAACAATTGTGATTCCTCATGTTGAAGAACCCAAATAAAATTCTACTATTGCAGATAGGCAGGTATAAAGATGTCTATATATGGTAGTAAAACACACTGAATCTACTATTGTGACTAAGTTCGGTTTGAGAGTAGCGTAGTTTTATATGGTAGTAAAGCTAGTTTGAAAAGAGAACTGGAGGAAATCCAAATGAAAAACAAAATAGGAATAGCATTATTTATTATTGGAATTCTATTGATAATGTTAAGTTACAATTGGAAAACAAGTCTAATAGGACTGGGTATACTCATAGTTGGAGGAGCTTTAGCAGATAAAGTAAAGCGACAAGGAAAAG